>NZ_CP016443.1:3012586-3318880 GCF_001742165.1 Burkholderia stabilis
TGTCGCGCGTATCGGTGATGTCGAGGTTGCGCATCGTCAGCTGGCCGATCCGGTCGCGCGGCGAGAACGTCGACGCCACCTTCTCCATCGACAGGCGTTCCGGCTGGTACGTGAGGTTCGGCGACTTCGTGCTCAGGATCGAGTAGTCGTTGCCGCGGCGCAGTTCGATCTTCACTTCGCCGGTGATCGCGCGCGCGACCCAGCGCTGGGCCGTTTCGCGCAGCATGATCGCTTGCGGGTCGAACCAGCGGCCCTGGTACAGCAGGCGGCCGAGGCGGCGGCCGTTCTCGCGGTACTGCTCGATCGTGTCTTCGTTGTGGATGCCGGTGACGAGACGCTCGTACGCGATGTACAGCAGCGCGAGGCCCGGGGCTTCGTAGATGCCGCGGCTCTTCGCCTCGATGATCCGGTTCTCGATCTGGTCGCTCATGCCGAGGCCGTGACGGCCGCCGATGCGGTTCGCTTCCAGCAGCAGCTCGACCGGATCGCTGAACTCGACGCCATTCAGCGCGACCGGCTGGCCGGCTTCGAAGCGCACCGTCACTTCTTCCGCGGCGATCTTCACGTCGTCGCGCCAGAACGCGACGCCCATGATCGGGTTCACGATCTTGATGCCGCTTTCGAGGCTTTCGAGATCCTTCGCTTCGTGCGTCGCGCCGAGCAGGTTCGAATCGGTCGAGTAGGCCTTTTCGGCCGACATCTTGTACGCGAAGCCTGCCTGGTTCATGAACTCGGACATTTCAGCGCGGCCGCCGAGCTCGTCGATGAACGTCTGGTCGAGCCACGGCTTGTAGATCTTCAGATCCGGGTTCACGAGCAGGCCGTAGCGGTAGAAGCGCTCGATGTCGTTGCCCTTGTACGTGCTGCCGTCGCCCCAGATGTTGACGCCGTCTTCCTTCATCGCGGCGACGAGCATCGTGCCCGTCACGGCGCGGCCGATCGGCGTCGTGTTGAAGTACGTGACGCCGGCGGTCGTGATGTGGAACGCGCCGCTTTGCAGCGCGGCGATGCCTTCGGCGACGAGCTGCGCGCGGCAGTCGATCAGGCGGGCGCCTGCTGCGCCGTATTCGATCGCACGCTTCGGGATCGCGTCGTAATCGTCTTCGTCGGGTTGGCCGAGGTTCGCCGTGTATGCGTACGGGACGGCGCCCTTCAGTTTCATCCAGTGCAGCGCGGCGCTGGTGTCCAGGCCGCCGGAGAAGGCGATACCGACCTTCTGGCCGGTCGGGAGGCTTTCGAGAATCGTGCTCATAGGAATTACCGTGGATTGGGTCCGGTGGGATCGTATTTCGCGGAATATGCGAGTATCGGCTGTCCGGGAGGTTGGGGCAAGGGCTGATTTTCGCGCGGAACCGTCGTCCGGCCTGTTGCGGCGGGGCTGAAGGGCGGTTAACCAGGCGGAGAACGCAGCGCGAATCGGTGCTGGACGGCGGTCGAAACGGGGGCCGACGAGCGCTGTCGCGGATCCTGTTTCCAGGGCCGGATCGGCCGGAGAGCGGGGCCGCTACCGCCGGGATGCCGGCCTGTTGCGACGAAAGTTATTTGAAAGATTGGCGCGAGAAGCGTGAAATCCCGCGAGCCTCAGATATTCCACGACCGCGCGGTATCGAGCAGCTTCTCGCGCAACTGATCGACTTCGCCGGCCAGCTTGGCCGTGATCGACACGTACCCCGACAACTGCGGCGGCGGCGCGTCGTGCGGCGGGTCGGCCGGCCGGCGGCGCGGCGCGAGCCGGCCCGGCGTGCCGAACTTGAGCGCGCGGCTCGCGCCGACGAGCGTGTCGCGGATACGCCGGTTCACGGCCTTCATGTCGACGCGCATGTATTCGCGGGCCGCCACGTCGTCGCGGGCCGGCACCGCGCTCGACAGGATCTCCAGGTAGCCGATGCACAGGCGCAGGCTGCGCTGGATCGCCTCGAGCTGCGTCATCGACGTCTCGCATTCCTTCGACACCGACGGCATCAGCGAACGCAACTGCACGAGCAGCGCGCTCAGCGCGGCCATTTCCTTCAGGTGCGCGTCGTCGCTCACGTGACGGTCGCCCGCGAGCCGTGCATGCACGGCCGCGCACGCGCGCAGCGCGTCGGCGAGCTTGTAGCGCCACGAGTAGGTCGCATAGAGCGGCAGCGCGAACGAGAACGCCAGCGCGATCGCGATGCCGGTCAGCACGTTTACCGCGCGCCACAGGCCGTCGACGATCTCGTTGTCGCCGTGCCCGGCGACGATCACCATCGTGATCGCCGACAGCAGCGCGATGTAGCCGGCCTTGCCGATCGCGTGATACGCGCAGAAGCCGCACGCGAGCGCCATCAGCAGGTAGATCGCGAGCGGCGCGTGCACGACGGAATACAGCAGGATCAGCCCGAGCCCCGCGAGCGCGCCGATCGACGTGCCGAGCGCGCGCTCGGCCGCCTTCTTGCGGATGTTGCCGTGATGCTGCAGCCCGCCGACGACGATCAGCACGGTGATCGTCGACCATTCGCCGTGCGGCACGCGCAGGCCGGTGGACAGCGCGATCGACACGAGGATCGCGAGCGCGACGCGCGCCGCATGGATCAGCTTCGCGTGCCGGTAGCGGCGGTACGGGTCGAGCAGCGGGCGCAGTGCGTTGCGCAGGAACGGCGGCAGCCGGATAGGGAGCGGGGCGGTCATGGCGGAGCTGGAGTGGCCGGAACGCGCACGGCGGCCCGCGCGGGCCGGCGCCGCGCCGCATGCGCAGCAGACATAACGCTAGCCGAACGCGCGCGGGCTGTCCACGGCGCGGCTGTCCGGCCGGGAATGCTGCCGCTTCAGGTCACGTCACGTCACACTGCGCCGCGCCAAGCGCCAAGCGCCAAGCGCCAAGCGCCAAGCACCAAGCACCAAGCACCAAGCACCAAGCACCAAGCACCAAGCGTCACACGTCGGCCGCGCTCGGCTGTGCGTCCAGCACGCGGTTGCGGCCGCCGGCCTTCGCGCGGTAAAGCGCCTCGTCGGCGCGCCGCAGCAGGGTCGCGGCGTTCATGCGGCCATCGGCGGTGGTTGCCGTGCCGATGCTCGCCGTGACGCGCCCGTACGGGCTTTTCACGTGCTCGATGCCGAGCCCCGCGATCGCGCGCCGGATCCCTTCGGCGACGGTCGCCGCGCCTTGCGCATCGGTGTCGGGCAGCGTGACGACGAATTCCTCGCCGCCGTAGCGCGCGACGTGATCGCCGTCGCGGCGCAGGCAGCGCGATGCGGATTGCGCGACGCGGCGCAGCACATCGTCGCCGGCCGGGTGGCCGTAGTAGTCGTTGAACGCCTTGAAGTGATCGACGTCGACGAACAACACGGACAGCGGGCGGCCGCTGCGCGCCGCGCGCTGCGCTTCCTTCGCGAGCACCGAGTCGAACGTGCCGCGGTTGTCGAGGCCGGTCAGCGAATCGGTGCGCGCGAGCCGGTACAGCTTCGATTCGGCGATCTGCCGGCGCTTCAGCTCGCGCGACAGCGCGAGCGAGCCCCACGCGATGAAGCCGGTAAACAGGCACATCAGCACGACGGTCCAGACCGCGCGGTGATGCCACGACGCGTAGACGTCGACCTCGGCCGGCGCGACGTCGACGATCAGCGGCAGGCCGGCAAGCTGCTTGTAGACATAGATGCGCCGCACGCCGTCGATGCTGCCGGTGCCTGCCAGCACGCCTTCGCGGCTGCGCAGCGCCGCGACGAACAGCGGCGAATCGCGCAGGTCGAGGCCGACGACGCGCGCGTCGTAGGGCAGGCGGCTGACGAGCATGCCGTTGATTTCGGCGATGGCTGCGCTGCCGTGCTTGCCGACCGCGAGGCCGTCGAGCAGCGCGCGGAAGTAGTCGATGCTGAGCGTGCCGACGACGATGCCGCCGAACGAGCCGTCCGGCCGCGTGATCCGGCGGCTGAGCGCGATCGTCAGCGCGCCGCCGCGCAGCCGGGACGCATACGGCCGGCTGATGTACAGCCCCTGGACGAGCCGGTCGCGCTGCGCGGCGAAATAGTCGCGGTCGGCGAAATTGCCGTTGCGCGACGGCGAGGCGCCGGAGTCGATCACGATGTTGCCGTGCTCGTCCATCACGAATATGGAGCCGAGATACGCGCCGGTGGCCGCTCGGTCGAACAGCAGCCGGTGGCGCTGGCGCGGCGGCAGGGTCATCAGTTCGGGATCGGCGATGCCGTCTACGACGTTCTGCAGTGACAAATCGTAGAGTTCGATATTGCGTGCGATATCGCGCTCGATCAGCAGCATCAGGTTGCGTGCATTTTCGACCGCATGGTCATGTGCGTCGCGCCGCGCCTCGATTAAAAGCGACGTGGAAAGTCCCCAACTGAACATCAGCAGGACGATGCCCGCAACGAGTACGCCGCGGGGCGACAGAATGCGGGCCACGATCGACGCGGTATGGCGGCGCAGCGTGGCGGGCAGCGGGAATGACTTCATCCTCGGGGCTGGCGGGCGGCGGATATTCGTGTGTCGACGGTTCCGCGCGCTGATTATTTCGAATTAAGCCGCATTATCTCGCGAATTCCCGGGCCTCGCGTGCGCATGCAAAACATGCATGCGAGAACGGCGATTCGAAAATATTACGCATCATTACCGGATTGCGCGCGGGCCATTTGATTTGAATCAATTACCGGTATCAGAAGTATTGTCTGAATAATGACGCGACGATCGGTCGATTTTTCATGTCGGAACGGTAATTGGCCGATTCAGACAGGATGAGCCACGCATGCGGCAGCCGGACGAACGGATAACCCCGGATATGACGTGGTTTTGCGCCGACGGCCGGCCGCGCTGTGTCCGGTGCAGCCAACTCCTTGATTCTGCGAAATCTCCGCACGGCAGCGGGGCATGCCCGCGTGAGCTGCCCCCATGGCGAATCAGGTAGAATCCGCGCTTCGCCGCAGGCGCCCGCCGCGCAACGCGTATCGGGGCCGCATCGCGAATGCATCGCAGGACGCGCCCCGCGCTCCGATTACGCATGCGCCGGCTACGGATGCCGGCCCGCTCAACGTTCGTCTCGTTTATGTCCGCAACTCCGAATTCCGACCAACCCGGTTCGTCCGCGAACCCACCCAAGCTTCATCGCGCGCTGAAGGCGCGCCACCTGACGATGATCGCCATCGGCGGCTCGATCGGCACGGGCCTGTTCGTCGCGTCCGGCGCGTCGATCTCGCAGGCCGGCCCCGGCGGCGCGATGGTCGCGTACATGCTGATCGGCCTGATGGTGTACTTCCTGATGACGAGCCTCGGCGAAATGGCCGCGTTCATGCCCGTGTCGGGCTCGTTCGCGACCTACGGCGCGAAATACGTGGACGAAGGCTTCGGCTTCGCGCTCGGCTGGAACTACTGGTACAACTGGGCCGTGACGATCGCGGTGGAACTCGTCGCCGCGCAGCTCGTGATGCATTACTGGTTTCCGGACGTGCCTGGCGTGTGGTGGAGCGCGGCATTCCTCGGCGTGATGTTCCTGCTCAACGCGCTTACCGTGCGCGGCTTTGGCGAGGCCGAATACTGGTTCGCGCTGATCAAGGTCGTCACCGTGGTCGCGTTCATCGGCGTCGGCCTGCTGATGATCTTCGGCATTCTGAAGGGCGCGCCGAGCAACGGCTGGGGCAACCTGACGATCGGCGACGCGCCGTTCGCGGGCGGCCTGCCGGCATTGATGGGCGTGGCGATGATCGCGGGCTTCTCGTTCCAGGGCACCGAGCTGATCGGCGTCGCGGCCGGCGAATCGGAAAACCCGCGCACGACGATCCCGCGCGCGGTGCGTCAGGTGTTCTGGCGCATCCTGCTGTTCTACGTGTTCGCGATCTTCGTGATCGGCGTGCTGATTCCGTACACTGACCCGAACCTGCTGAAGACGGACGTGACCGACATCGGCGTGAGCCCGTTCACGCTCGTGTTCCGCCACGCAGGCCTCGCTTTCGCGGCCGGCGTGATGAACGCGGTGATCCTGACGGCCGTGCTGTCGGCCGGCAACTCGGGCATGTACGCGTCGACGCGGATGCTCTACAACCTCGCGACCGAAGGACGCGCGCCGAAGATCTTCGCGAAGCTGTCGGCGGGTGGCGTGCCGCGCAACGCGCTGTACGCGACCACGGCGGTCGGCGCGCTGTGCTTCTTCACGTCGCTGTACGGCGACAAGACGGTCTACCTGTGGCTGCTGAACACGTCGGGCATGACCGGCTTCATCGCGTGGCTCGGCATCGCGGTCAGCCACTACCGGTTCCGCAAGGGCTACGTGAAGCAGGGTTATTCGCTCGACCAGCTGCCGTACCAGTCGAAGTGGTTCCCGTTCGGCCCGCTGTTCGCGTTCGTGCTGTGCCTCGTGATCGCGCTCGGGCAGGACTATCAGGCGTTCCTCGCGAACAAGATCGACTGGGCCGGCGTGACCGCGACCTATGTCGGCATTCCGCTGTTCCTCGTCGTGTGGCTCAGCTTCAGGTTCCTGAAAAAGAGCCGTTTCGTGCGCTACGAAGACATGGAGATCGCGCCGTGGATCGCCGCGAACCGCGGCGCGCAGGCGCAGTCGGTGGCGAACCGCGAAACCGCGGGCTGATGCGCGCGCGGCTCGCGGCCGCGCGACGTGCGATGAAACGGGAAGCCTGGCGCTTCCCGTTTTTTTTGCCCGGCTTTTGTCTGCACGGGGTCAAAGCCGGTTATATTGCCCGACCCTACCGGGCCACGGCCCGGCCGGCGCGACAGGCGCAGCGCGGATCGGCATCCGGCGCGCGCGGCAAGCGGCGGCCGGCGGCGCTCGGCGTTTTCATCGTTCCATCCGGGCCGGCAAGGCCCGCGGAGCGCGCAACCCAGAGGAATCCATGAGCGCATCACCCGCCGAGCGGAAGGCCGGACCCGTTTCCATCGTGCGAATCGAAGCCGCGATCAACGCGTGGCGCGAAGTGTACCCGCCGGCTCCGGACGGCGAGGACGGCTACGCGCTCGATGCCGGCAGCAATTGCCTCGCCGAGCTGTACGGCACGATGATCTGCTACAAGTTGCCGGACGTGCCGCTCGACTCGCTGAGCCACGCGCAGCGCGACGCGCTCTACGCGACCGAGGTATGACGCGCGGTCGCGACGCTGCCGCCGAGCGGCATCGATGAAACGACGGGAAGCTCGCGGGCTTCCCGTTTTGCTTTGCGCGGCGCGTGGCGGCATGCGCCGCCTGCGGTATCGTCATGACATGATCCGGCCGGGGTTGGGCGCCGGGTCCCTGTCCGGGAGGGTTCGAACATGGAGTTGAGACACCTCCGTTACTTCGTCGCGGTCGCCGAGGAGCGGAATTTCACGCGGGCGGCCGAGCGGCTGCATATCGCGCAGCCGCCGCTGAGCCGGCAGATCCAGCAGCTCGAGGAGGCGCTCGGCGTGCCGCTGTTCGAGCGCAATGCGCGGCCGCTGAAACTTACCGACGCCGGGCGCTTCTTCTATTCGCACGCGGTGCAGTTGCTCGCGCAGACGACCGAGCTCGAATCGATGACGAAGCGGGTCGGCAAGATCGAGCGCAGCATGTCGGTCGGCTTCGTCGGCTCGACGCTGTACGGGATGCTGCCGAAGATCATCCGGCGCTTTCGCAGCGAATATCCGGCGGTCGAGCTGAGCCTGCACGAGATGTCGACGATGGACCAGATCAAGGCGCTGAAGGAAGGGCGCATCGACGTCGGGTTCGGGCGCATCCGCCATGAAGATCCGAGCGTGCGGCGCGTTGTGCTGCGCGAAGAACGGATGATCGTCGCGCTGCCGGTCGGCCACCCGCTCGACGGCGCGAAGCCCGTGCTGTCGCTGCACGATCTCGTGAACGATACGCTGATCATCTTCCCGAAGGCGCCGCGCCCGAGTTATGCGGACCAGGTGCTCGCGGCTTTCCACGATCGCGCGCTGCAGCCGCGCCGGATCTACGAGACGCGCGAGCTGCAGATTGCGCTCGGCCTCGTCGCGATGGGCGAGGGCGTGTCGGTCGTGCCGCACAGCGTGTACGGCCTGAAGCGCGACGACATCAGCTACAAGCCGCTTGACGATCCGAACCTCGTGTCGCCGATCATCATGAGCATGCGGATGCTCGACGAATCGGAGGACATCCGCGCGATGCAGGCACTGATCTACCGGCTGTACGACGAGTCGCAGATGGAGTACCTGCCGCCGCAGCCCGAATGAGCGCGCGGGCGGTGGGGGCTTGCTTGACGCGCGGCGTGGCCGCGGGCCAACATGCAACGATTACATGCGGCCGCCGACGTGCGGCCGCTTTCATGCAGGCGACAGACACATGACCGATATCGTGACCGAGGAGACAATCGTCGAGACGCCGCAAGGGCGTCTCTTCGCGAAACGCTGGCGCGTGCATCCGGCGCAAGGCGCCGTGAGCGCGGATGAGCCGATCGTGCTGCTGCACGATTCGCTCGGTTGCGTCGACCTGTGGCGCGACTTTCCCGAGCAACTCGCGCGCGCCACGCAGCGCGACGTGATCGCGTACGACCGCCTCGGCTTCGGCCGTTCCGATCGCCATCCGGGCGCACTCGGCACGACGTTCGTGCGCGACGAGGCCGATCACGCGTTCGATGCGGTGCTCGAACAACTCGGCGTCGATACGTTCGTTGCATTCGGGCACAGCGTCGGCGGCGGGATGGCGGTCGGCTGCGCCGTCGCGCATCCGGATCGTTGCCGCGCGCTCGTGACGGTCGCCGCGCAGGCGTTCGTCGAGGATCGCACGCTGGCCGGCATTCGCGAGGCCGGGGAGCAGTTCGGCGAACCGGGGCAGATCGACCGGCTCGCACGCTATCACGGCGACAAGGCCGAATGGGTGCTGCGCGCGTGGGTCGACACGTGGCTGTCGCCGGCGTTTCGCGACTGGAATCTCGAAAGCGAATTGCCGCGCGTGCAATGCGCGACGCTCGCGATTCACGGCGAAGACGACGAATATGGTTCCGACGTGCATCCGAAGCGCATCGCTGCGCGCGTCGCGGGGCCGTCGTCGTTCCTGTTGCTCGCCAGATGCGGGCACATGCCGCACCGCGAGCGCACGGACGACGTGCTGTCGGCCGTCGCGGCTTTTCTGCGCGACGCGGGCGCTTGAGCGCCCCCGGCAACCGGCGGGGTTTCAGCCCGCCGGCCGTCAGAACGCCAGCTGGATCGCGAGATCGATCGCCAGTATCGCGATCGAGCAGCCGATGCCGAGGATTACGTTCGGCAGCCGGTGCTCGAAGTCGCGGTTGTCGCGGCGCATCGCGGCGCCGAGCAGGAAGATCGCCTCGACGACGATCTGCAGCCCGACGAACAGCAGCATCAGCAGATACTCGTAGCCCATCTGCTTGAACACGGCGAATTGCATCCCGTGATCGCGGATCCACTGGCCGACGCGCAGCAGTTCGTATACGAACAGCAAGGCGGGGAACAGGTAGCTGATGAAATAGGTCGGCGCAGTGGCGTGCCGTAGTTCGAGGTGGAAATGCTGATGCGTGGTGGCCATCACGAATCCCTCCTTGCAACGCATGATTGCGGTCGCACGGCGGCGCGGCAACGTGCGAACGGCGGGTTTTCCCGATGCACCGTGCGCAACCGTACGACATCAGCATACTGCTGCGCGGGAAATTTGGCATGCGCCACGTGCATTCGTTGCGAAAACGCATGCGTGCCGCACGACGCGCTCGTCGTGCCGAACGTACCGAATGCGGCGCGCGAGCGCTCAGTGCTTCGCTTCGGCGCCTTCGATAAACAGCTTTGCAACCGACTGGAACTCGCGTTTCAGCGACAGCCCCGGCACGGTCAGCCAGCGCAGCATCGCCGCGAGATACAGGTGATGGAACCACGTGGCGAGCTGATCGGCCCGCAGCGTTGTATTCAGTTCGCCGGATTGTTGCCCTGCAGCGATCAGTTGCTGCCACACCCGTGCGATATCGCCGCCATTCTCCCCGCCGCCCTCCGGTTCGACCGCGCCGATGCTCAGGAAGCGATGCCGCAGATACGCGAGCAGATACACCGGATGCTGCTCGCACCACGCGGCCGACGCGTCGAGCACGCAACCGATGCGCGATGCGAAGCGCTTGCGCCGCGCGACGTCGCGCTGCAGATGCGCGAGATCACGTGCGAGCTCGCCTTCGAGCCAGTGCGCGAGTACGGCCTCTTTCGTCGGGAAGTGGTTGTAAAGCGTGCGCTTCGCGACATCGGCTTGCGCCGCGATCTGCTCCATCGTGACGGCTTCGTAGCCGTGCGCATCGAACAGGCGTGCGCCGGTGGCGGCGAGATGCGCAAGCATCTGGATGCGCTTGCGCGCGCGGCGGCCCGGATCGTCGGTCAGAATCGGCATGGTGGCGGCATTGAATGAAAGTGCACGAATTACATTAGTATACGACGTGCAATTTTACGAATCCACCGGTTCCCGTCGAAGGGAACGAGGAGCTACCCATGAAGCTCGTCATCGCCACTTACGGCACCGAAGGCGACACGCGTCCGCTCGCGGCGCTCGGCCGCGCGCTGATGGACGCCGGCCACGACGTCCGGCTGCTGGCCGATGCGGCGACGCTGGGCGCGGCCGACGCGCTCGGCGTGCCGGCGACGCCGTTGTCGGGCGATATCCGCCGGGCGATTGCGCCGGACGGCGCCTTGTCGGATGCGGTGCGCGGGCGCGGCGGCTTCAACGATACGTCGAAGGCGCTCGCGGCGATCGCGAATGCGAACACGCCGGCATGGATGCGGGAAGTGGCGGATGCATCGGCCGGGTGCGACGCGATCCTCGTGTCGGGGCTTGCATCGTTCGTCGGGCTGTCGGTCGCCGAGTATCGCGGCGTGCCGGCGATCGGCACGGGCATGATCCCGATCACGCCGACCGCCGAATTCGCGTCGCCGTTTCTGCCGCCGGGCAAGCTGCCGCGCTGGCTGAACCGCGCGAGCCACCGGTTCGTCAACGCGCTGCTGTGGCAGGCCTTCAGGAAGGCGACGAACGCGGCGCGCGCAAGCGTGTGCGGGTTGCCGCCGCGCAAGCGGGTGTGGACCGATCATCCGATGCTGTACGGCGTGTCGCCGGCGCTGCTGTCCGGCCCGACGGACTGGCCGTCGAATGTGCAGGCATGCGGCCAGTGGCGTGTCGATGCGCGCGCATGGACGCCGCCTGCCGAACTGTCGGCCTTTCTCGATTCGGGCGATCCGCCGGTATATATCGGTTTCGGCAGCATGGCCGGCTTCGATCGCGCCGCGATGGCCGACGCGCTGGTGCATGCGCTCGCCGGGCGGCGCGCGCTGTTTTATCCGGGCTGGAGCGGTATCGATGGGTCGCGGCTGCCGGCGAACGTGTGCGCGATCGGCGACACGCCGCACGACTGGCTGTTCCCGCGCACGTCGATGGCGATCCACCACGGCGGGTCGGGCACCACGCATTCGGCCGCGCGGGCCGGCATTGCGTCGGTCGTCGTGCCGTTCGCGGGCGATCAGTTCTTCTGGGCGGACCGTCTACGGAAGCTTGGCGTGACGGATGTGCCGGTGGCAGGGCGGCGCGTCGACGCTGCCGCGCTTGCGCGGGCGATCGCGTTCGCCGAGCGCGGCGACACGAAGGCGCGCGCCACGGCACTCGGCGCGCGCATCGCGCAGGAGGACGGTTTGACGCTGGCGGTCAGTGCGATCGAGCGATGGGCGCGGCCCGGCCCGAGGTGAAGCCGCGCGTCAGAAATGTCCGGTGAACCGGTAGCGGCTGCCCGGGTGCCACAGGTTGGCCACCGACGCGACCATTCCCTGCGACCACGTGCGCCGATGCAGCAGCAGGCACGGCTCGCGATCGTCCATCGTCAGATGGCGGCGTGTTTCGGTATCGGGCATCGCGGCCTCGATCCGGTATTCGACGCGCTGCAGCGGTGCGACGCGCGTCAGGTACTGGTTCGGCGTGGTCGTCGTGAAGTCCTGCAACGCATATTCGGGCGCGCAAGCCGGATTGACCCAGCGCTCCTCGAGCTGCACGGGCGTGTCGTTCTCGAAGTGCAGCACGCGCGAATGGAAGATCGGGCTGCCGGTGTCGAGCTGCAGCTCGTCGGCGAGTTTCGCGTCGGCGACGGCCGCGCCGACCTGCAGCACCTGCGCGCGATAGCCGTGGCCGCGCGCGGCGACTTCGTCCGAGATGCTGCGGATCGCGACGAGCGTCGATTCGTATTTCGGCGATGCGACGTACGTGCCGGAGCCGCGCGTGCGCGTGAGCACCTGCTCGGCGGTCAGCTCGCGCAGCGCGCGGTTGACGGTCATCCGCGCGACGTTGAATTCGCGCGCCAGCTCGTTCTCCGACGGCACCTGGTCGCCTTCGGCCCATTCGCCGGCGTGAATGCGCGCGAGGATGAAGTCCTTGATTTCCTGATAGATCGGTGTGGTCATGGGATCACGATTCCAGAGTCGGCGGCGGCCCGCCGCCGAATGCCGATCCGGTGCGCGCCCGGCGCCGAGTGTACCGGTTTCGCGGGCGCGCATGCCCGGATTTCCTGAATGATCCCTGTTCGGCCGGCCCGCGTCCATGCGGGATTGCACAGAGCGGCCGGCCTGCGGCGCGTCGCGCGCGCTCAGAAGCGATGCCGGATGCCGACCGTCGCGACCACCTGCGTGTTCGTCGACGAAGCCGCGAGCCCCGTGACGTTAGCGAACCCGAGCGTCGCACCCGACGGCACGCCGAACTGGTGCTGGTACACGGTTTCCGCGTACACGTCGGTGCGCTTGCTCAGCGCGTAGTCGGCCATCAGCGTCACCTGGTGCCACTTCGGCCGGTGGCTGCCGGCCGCGTCGTCATAGCGGCCTTCGGTGAACGTATAGGCGCCCGCGAGCGACACCGCCGGCGTCAACGCATAACGTGCGTTGACTTCGTAGTTGTCGAAACGCAGCGCGTTCAGCGCGCCGGGCAGCGACGAGGCGGCCGTGTCGTCGAACATCGAATGCGTCCACAGCGCGCCGACCGTCAGCCGGTCGAACGCATAGTTGCCGCCGGCGCCCAGCACGCGCTGGCGCACCGCCGGAAAATTCGGCGCATCGTTCGTCGACAGCGCACCGCCGTTCGTCAGCCCGCCGCGATTGAGTTGCAGATAGGCGGCGCCGAGGCTGACCGGCCCGTTCGCATACGAGGCGCCTGCGCTATATGCGCGGTTGTTCGAGAATCCGCCGGCCGCGTTGCTGAACCCGTACAGGCCGCCGAACTGCCAGCCGGCGAGCGTCGGACTCGTGTATTTCACCGCGTTGTCGATGTAGAACGAATCGTCGATGTTGTCGTTGTCGAACGGATGCGATGCGAGGTTGTTGCCGTCGCCGTTGTTCGCCATCGCGAGCGGGCCGAGATAGTCGACCACGGAATCGTATTGCCGGCCGAGCGTCAGCGCGCCGTATTGGTCGCTTTGCAGGCCGACGTAGGCGCGGCGGCCGAACATCGTGTCGCGGTACGACTGCGTGCCGTTGTTCAGGTTGAAGCCGCTTTCGAGGCGGAACAGCGCATGCAGGCCGCCGCCGAGATCCTCGTTGCCGCTGAGGCCGAAGACCGTATTCGACAGCAGGCCGCTGCCTTGTTGCCACACGCTTTTACCCGACTGGTTGTTCGTATAGGCGATACCGGCATCCAGCATCCCGTAGAGCGTGACGCTGCTTTGCGCATGCGCGGCGATGCTGAAGAAGGCGAGAGAGACGGTACCGACGACTGCTTTTTTCATTGAGTGTGCTTCCTGGAAAGGCCCGTCACGACGGGAACGACGATCCGCCGCGCGCGCCGGCGACGAACGCACGGCTCGTGAAGAACCGCGTGTTCGCGCCGGATACGCGCGTTCGAATCGATGAAAGGGGAGCCGCGTGACACGTATCACGCAAGACGACGGCGACCGCCGGCTAGTGCTGCAACAGGCGGATCGTGCCGAATTCGGCGGCCGGCAGCAGGCGGAGGATCGACAGGATCGCCGGCGACGCCTGCGAGCGCGCGACTTCGAGCTCGATGCACGCGCGCCCGGTGCGGCTGTCGATCGCGGCCGTGTAGAAATTGAGCGCACCGCCGACGGCCTGATGCAGCAGACGGCGCACGACCGCGAGATTGTCCGATTCGACGCGGATCGACAGCAGCACGAGGTCGTCCGCGGGGCACCTGCGCCGCGCACGAACGGGCGGCAGATCGCGTGAAGCGGCGGATTCGGTTCTGGTCGGTTTCATGCGTTCATCCCCGGGTCGCATCGTGCTCCGCACCGCGGAGATCTCGTCTTGAACATGGCGCCCATTCTAGAAATCGCCGTGACGATACGGTGTATAGACTCGCACCGACCCTGAAAAGAACCCATAAAAACGCCGGCCGCCGCTTTCGTCTTTACAGCATTTTTATTCCCCGTCAGGAAATTGAACACCGCTTTGATATGCGGATTTCTACACTGTCGCATCCCATTCGCCAGATGAGCATGGGGGCGTCATCCGGGCCTGCGCCGACACGGCAGGGCCCGGTACGCCGACGAACGGGCGGATATTCCGCGCATACGAACAAAAGGGGAAAGCCATGTTGTGGATCACCGGCGCGTTATCGCTCGCGCTCTTTATCTATCTGTTTCATGCGTTGATCAAGCCCGAGCGGTATTGACCGGCGCGGTTCAACAGGAATTCGACACTATCGGTGAATGTCATGAGCGATCTGCTTTTCATCCTGTTCACGCTCGCATTTTTCGCATTGACGGCCGGTTTCATCACCGGCCTCGACCGAATCTGAGCGAGCATCGACATGTTCAACAATCTCATTCAATTCGCGATCGTTCTCGCGATCATGCTGGCGCTGGTGCCCGTCGTCGGGAAATGGCTCGCGCACGCCTTTACGAGCCCGCGCCACGCGTGGGTCGAACGCCGCACCTATGCGCTGCTCGGCGTGAATCCCGACGAAGCGATGTCGTGGCAGCGCTACGGCATGGTGCTGCTATTGAGCAACGCCGGGATGATGCTGCTCGGTTACCTGCTGCTGCGCATCCAGGACACGCTGCCGTTCGATGCGCTGCAGCGCGCCGCGCAAACGCCCGATCTCGCGTTCAACACGGCCGCGTCGTTCATCACCAACACGAACTGGCAGGCGTATGCGGGCGAGAGCAGCCTGTCGAACTTCTCGCAAATGGCCGTCATCACGTTCCTGATGGTGGTCAGCGCGGCAACCGGCGTGGCGGCCGCGGGCGGTTTCATCCGCGGGCTGAGCCGCAAGAGCGCGGCCGACATCGGCAACTACTGGGTCGACTTCACGCGCGTGACCTATCGCGTGCTGCTGCCGCTCAGCTTCGTGATGGCGCTGGTCTACGTATGGCAGGGCATGCCGCAGACGCTCGCGTCCGACGCGTGGGCGACCACGCTCGAAGGCGCGCGCCAGCAGATCGTGATGGGGCCGGTCGCGAGCCTCGAATCGATCAAGCATATCGGCACGAACGGCGGCGGCTTCTTCAGCATGAACGCCGCGCATCCGTTCGAGAACCCGACGCCGCTCACCAACACGCTGCACATGCTGTCGATGCTGCTGATTCCGTCCGCGCTGACCTACACGCTCGGCACGATGATCGGCCGGCGCCGCCAGGGCTGGGTGATCCTCGGCGCGTTCGTCGTGATGTTCGTCGGCTTCCTCGCGGTGATCTATCAGGCCGAGCAGCACGGCAATCCGCTGCTCACCGGGCTCGGCGTCGATCAGCAGATGAGCGCCGCGCAGCCGGGCGGCAACATGGAAGGCAAGGAGATGCGTTTCGGCATCGCGCAGACGAGCCTGTTCGCGACCGTCACGACGGCCGCGACCACCGGTTCGGTCGACGCGATGCACGATTCGCTGACGCCGCTCGGCGGCCTCGTGCCGATCGCGCAGATGATGCTGAACAACGTGTTCGGCGGCGACGGCGTCGGGCTGATCAACCTGTTCACGTTCGCGATCCTCACGGTGTTCCTCGTCGGGATGATGATCGGGCGCACGCCGGAGTTTCTCGGCAAGAAGATCGAGGCGCGCGAGATGAAGCTCGTGATGCTCGCGGTGCTCGCGCATCCGTTCAGCATCCTCGGCTTCACTGCGCTGGCCGCGCTGCTGCACTCAACGATGGACAGTCTCGCGAACCTGGGGCCGCACGGCTTCAGCGAAGTGCTGTACGCGTACACGTCGGGCACGGCCAACAACGGCTCCGCGTTCGCGGGCCTGAACGCGAACACGCCGTTCTTCAACACGACGATCGGCTTCGCGATGCTGATCGGCCGCTACCTGACGCTGCTGCCGATGCTCGCGGTCGCGGGCAGCCTCGCCGCGAAGAAGAGCGTGCCGGAAAGCGCGGGCACGCTGTCGACGTCGACCGGCCTGTTCGCCGGCCTGCTGATCTTCGTGATCCTCGTCGTCGGCGGTCTGACGTTCCTGCCCGCGCTCGCGCTCGGCCCGATCGTCGAGCACCTGCTGATGTCGGGCGGCCAACTGTTCTGAGGGAAACATCATGATTCAAGGCAATCGCCAGGCAGCGGCCGTCGCCGCGCCGGCCACCGGTTCTTCGTTCGGCGCGGCGACGCGCGGCCTCGTGCGGCCGGTGATCGCATCGTCGGTGCTGTTCATGCTCGTCACCGGCCTCGCGTATCCGCTGCTCACCACGGGCGTCGCGAACGTGTTGTTCCCGTCGCAGGCGCGCGGCAGTCTCGTCCAGCGTGACGGCGCGACGATCGGCTCGGCGGTGATCGGGCAGCAGTTCACGCGCGCCGGTTACTTCCATGCGCGTCCGAGCGCGACGGTCGGCGCCGATCCGGCCGATTCGTCGAAGACGGTCGACCAGCCGTACAACGCGGCCGGCAGCGGCGCGAGCAACCAGGGCGCGACCAGCAAGAAGCTGCTCGCGGACATCGCGCAGCGCGTGCGCGCGTACCGGCAGGAAAACGGGCTCGCCGACGGCATGCCGGTGCCGGCGGATGCCGTCACCGCGTCCGCGTCGGGGCTCGATCCCGAGATCTCGGTCGCGAACGCGCGGCTGCAGGTGGCGCGGGTTGCGCAGGCGCGCGGCCTGGACGCGAAGCAGGTCGCGGCGCTCGTCGAGCGCATCGCCGCGCCGCGCCAGCTCGGCGTGCTCGGCGAGCCGCGCGAGCGCGTGCTCGAACTGAATCTCGCGCTCGACCGCGCATTCGGCCACGCGGCCGGCGCGCGGTAACGGCAGGAACCCCGGAGTCACTCATGTCCCATATCGAAACCCCGATCAACCCGGCGGCCGTGCCGCTCGGCGGCGTGCCGCCGATGCGCTGGACGGCCGTGCTGCGCGAGGCGTTCCGCAAGCTCGCGCCGCGGGTGCAGTTGAAGAACCCCGTGATGTTCGTCGTGTATCTCGGCAGCATCGTCACGACCGCGCTGTGGCTGCAGGCGCTCACCAGTACCGGCGACGCGCCGGCCGGCTTCATCTTCGCGGTCGCGTGCTGGCTGTGGTTCACGGTGCTGTTCGCGAACGCGGCCGAGGCGCTCGCGGAAGGGCGCGGCAAGGCGCAGGCCGACGCGCTGCGGGCGGCGCGCAAGCGCGTGTATGCGAAGGTGCTCGACGAGCCGAAGCAGTACGGCAGCACGAGCTTTCGCGTGCCGAGCGACGAGCTCGCCGCGGGCAGCATCGTGCTCGTCGAGGCCGGCGACACAATTCCCGCCGACGGCGAAGTGATCGACGGCGTCGCGTCGGTCGACGAATCGGCGATCACCGGCGAATCCGCGCCGGTGATCCGCGAGTCGGGCGGCGATTTCTCGTCGGTGACGGGCGGCACGCGCGTGCTGTCCGACTGGATCATCGTGCGGATCACCGCGCAACCGGGCGAAGCGTTCCTCGACCGGATGATCGCGATGGTCGAAGGCGCGAAGCGCGGCAAGACGCCGAACGAAGTTGCACTGACGATCCTGCTCGTCGCGCTGACGATCATCTTCCTGCTCGTATGCGTGACGCTGCTGCCGTTCTCGCAGTTCAGCGTGCTGCTGAATGCGTCGGGCACGGCCGTGAGCCTGACCGTGCTGATCGCGCTGCTCGTCTGCCTGATCCCGACGACGATCGGCGCGCTGCTGTCGGCGATCGGCATCGCGGGGATGAGCCGCATGATGCGCGCGAACGTGCTCGCGACGTCGGGCCGCGCGATCGAGGCGGCCGGCGACGTCGACGTGCTGCTGCTCGACAAGACCGGCACGATCACGCTTGGCAATCGCGAGGCCGTGCAGTTCCGGCCGGCGCCCGGCGTGGACGAGCGCGTGCTGGCCGAGGCCGCGCAACTGTCGTCGCTGGCCGACGAGACGCCCGAGGGGCGCTCGATCGTTGCGCTCGCGAAGCAGCGCTTCTCGCTGGAGGCCACGGCGATTGACGGCAGCATCGCCGTGCCGTTCAGCGCGCGCACGCGGATGAGCGGTATCGACATCGGCGCGCGCCAGGTGCGCAAGGGCGCGGCGTCCGCGATCCGCGCGCATGTCGATGCGCTCGGCGGCGCGTTTCCGCAGGCGGTCGAGACGGCCGTCAACGACATCGCGCGGCGCGGCGGCACGCCGCTCGTCGTCGCCGACGGCTTCCGCGTGCTCGGCGCGATCGAGCTGAAGGACATCGTCAAGCACGGGATCGCCGCGCGTTTCGCCGAGCTGCGCAAGGTCGGCGTGAAGACCGTGATGATCACCGGCGACAACCGGCTCACCGCAGCGGCGATCGCGGCGGAAGCCGGCGTCGACGATTACCTGGCCGAAGCGACGCCGGAAGACAAGCTGCGGCTGATCCGCGAACACCAGGCGAAGGGCCATCTCGTCGCGATGACGGGCGACGGCACCAACGACGCGCCGGCGCTGGCGCAGGCCGACGTGGCCGTCGCGATGCACAGCGGCACGCAGGCGGCGAAGGAGGCGGCCAACATGGTCGACCTCGACAGCAACCCGACGAAGCTGATGCAGGTGGTCGAGGTCGGCAAGCAGATGATCATGACGCGCGGCGCGCTGACGACGTTCAGCGTCGCGAACGATCTCGCGAAGTATTTCGCGATCATCCCGGCCGCGTTCGTCGCGACGTATCCGGCGCTCGGCGCGTTGAACGTGATGGGCTTGCACAGCCCGACGTCGGCGATCCTGTCGGCGGTGATCTTCAATGCGCTGATCATCGTCGCGCTGATCCCGCTCGCGCTGAAGGGCGTGAAGTATCGCGCTGAGCCGGCCGAGAAGTTGCTGTGGCGCAATCTGCTGATCTACGGAGTGGGCGGGATCGTCGCGCCGTTCATCGGCATCAAGCTGATCGACATGCTGCTGACGCCGTTTATCTGACCGAACGCGCCGTTGCGGCCCCGCGCATGCCCTTGCGGCGTGCGCGGGGCCGTTCGGCGTTTCATTTGCCGGAAGCGATCATGGATGTGAACGTGAACGAAGCGACCCGACGGACGAGGGTGCCGCCGGAAACCGTGTCGAGCCGCGACCGCTGGCGGGTCGTGCTGCGCGCGTGCGCGGGCATCGCCGAGCGCATCGCGGGCGCCGGGCCCGACACGCGGCCGGCGCTGGCCGTGCGCGAAGCGCGCCCGCATGCGCACGTGTGGGTGTCGCGGTACGCGGTGCCGCTGCTGCTGGCCACGCTCGTCTGCGCGCTGGCGACGCTCGCGGCAAGCGCGCTGCTGCGCGTGTTCGACCTGTCGAACGTCGTGATGCTGTTCCTGATGACCGTCGTGCTGATCGCGCTGCGGCTCGGCCGGCTGGCCGGCGCGTGGGCCGCGTTCGTGTGCGTCGGCTGCTTCGACTTCTTCTTCGTCGAGCCGCGGCTGTCGTTCGCGGTGTCCGATACGCAGTACGTGTTCACGTTCGCGCTGATGCTGGCCGTCGCGCTCGCGATCGGCCAACTCGCGGCGCGCCTGCGTGCGGAGGCGCGCGCGGCACGCGCGAACGAGAAACGCTCGGCGGCGCTCGCGCGCGTCGCGCACGATCTGTCGGCTGCGGTCGAAACCGCGCAGATCGCGGCGATCTGCACCGGCACGATCGCGCCGCTGCTCGGCGTGCGCGTCGCGCTCGTGCTGCCCGATGAAAACGACCGGCTGATGCCGGCGCAACTCACCGGGTTCGTCGAAGCGCCGATCGCGCGCTGGGCCTACGAGCATGCGCGCGGCGCCGGGTGTGGGATGGCGTCGTTCGATCGCGCGGCCGCGCAGTACCTGCCATTGAAGGCGCCGATGCGCGTGCGCGGCGTGCTCGTGCTGTTCGGCGACGCGCAACCGGTGCCCACCGACCCCGACGATCGGCGCCTGATCGACGCGCTGTGCTCGTCGATCGCGATGGCGCTCGAACGTGTGCATTACGTTGGCGTCGCGCAGCACACGCTGGTCCGCATCGAAGGCGAGCGGTTGCGCAATGCGCTGTTGTCCGCCGTGTCGCACGACCTGAAGACGCCGCTCACCGCGATCCGAGGGCTCGCCGAAACGCTGGAGCGGCCCGAACGTCTGGCCAACGGACAGCCGGCGGCGCTCGCGCGCGGCATCCGCAACCAGGCCGAGGCGCTGCACGGGCTCGTCGTGAACCTGCTCGACCTCGCGCGCATGCAGAGCGAAGGCGTGCGGCTCAATCGCGAGTGGCACATGCTCGACGAGATCGTCGGCAGCGCGCTCGCGCATTCGGCCGGCGTGCTGGCCGGCCGCGACGTGAGCGCCGATTTGCCGGCCGATCTGCCGCTGATCGACGTCGATGCGCTGCTGATCGAGCGCGTGCTGATGAACCTGCTCGACAACGCCGCGAAGTACGCGGGCGCGGATGCGGCTGTCGCGGTGCGCGCGCGCGTGTTCGGCGAGACGCTGTACGTGTTCGTCGAGGACGACGGGCCCGGCTTCGTCGCGCGCAACACCGAGCCGCTGTTCGAGCCGTTCGAGCGCGAGCGCAAGGAGTCGTCGATCAGCGGCGTGGGGCTCGGGCTCGCGCTGTGCCGCAGCATTGTCAACGCACACGGCGGATCGATCCGCGCGGTGCCGCTCGATCCGCACGGCGCGCGGTTCGAGATCCGCCTGCCCATGGGGGCGCCGCCCGACATCGAACACGAGAGCCGCACATGATCAAATCGCGCGTACTGATCGTCGAGGACGAAGCGGACATCCGGCGTTTCGTCCGGATGGCGCTGGAACAGGAGGGGCTCGATACCTGCGAGGCGTCGACGGCCCGCGAGGCGCGCATGTACGCGTCGAGCAGCAAGCCCGATCTCGTGATCGTCGATCTCGGGCTGCCGGACGACGACGGCAAGGCGTTCATCCGCGAATTGCGCGAATGGTCGACGGTGCCGGTGATCGTGCTGTCGGCGCGGCAGCAGGAAGTGGAAAAGGTCGCGGCGCTCGACGCGGGCGCGGACGATTACCTCCCGAAGCCGTTCGGCGTGCCCGAACTGCTCGCGCGGGCGCGCGCGCAGTTGCGGCGCGCGGCGTTCGTGTCGGCCGACGGGCAGGCGTCGTCGATCGTGCGGTTCGGCGACGTGACGGTCGATCTCGGCCGGCATGAAGTCGTGCGCGGCGGCGAGCCGGTGCACCTGACGCGCCTCGAATTCCGGCTGCTCGCCGCGCTGATCCGCGCGCGCGGCGGCGTGGTTGCCGCGCGGCAACTGCTGGCCGAGGTCTGGGGCATCCACGATGCTGATCGCGCGCATTACGTGCGCGTGTACATGACGAACCTGCGGCAGAAGCTCGAACCGGTGCCGGCGCGGCCCCGGCATCTGCTGACGGAACTGCAGTTCGGATACCGGCTGGTCGGTCTGGAAGCGGTCAGCGGCCCGCACGGAGTATAGACAGGTCCGGTGCGCCGTTTACCGGCCGGCGTACGCATCGAGAAAGCCAAAATTCAGCGTCGCGTAATCAATAATTAATTGAAATTAAAGGAAATTCAGGCTCACGACCAGAATCCGCCGACAATTAGAGATAAACACGTATTGCTGGCATGGCACCTGGAAAGGCAAAGTTGTATGTACAACTTGGAGCGTCGCCCAGAGGGGCGATTTCCGGGTTGGAAGGGTTCACGACGGGGTTGCCCGGCGGAACCCCTGCCCAGTTCGCCTCTGACAGGAACACCATGAAGAAACTCGCGCTCGGTATTGCCCTGGCCTGCATCGCGGTCGGTGCGCACGCCAAGGATTGGTCGACGATCCGGTTCGGCGTCGACGCCAGCTACCCGCCGTTCGAATCGAAGGACGCAAGCGGCAAGGTCGTCGGCTTCGACGTCGATCTCGGCAACGAGATCTGCGCCCGCCTGAAGGCGAAATGCGTGTGGATCGAGAACGACTTCGACGGGATGATCCCGGCGCTGAAGGCGAAGAAGTTCGACGGCGTGCTGTCGTCGATGTCGATGACGCCGGCACGCGCCGAGCAGATCGCGTTCTCCGACAAGCTGTTCAATACGCCGACGCGCCTCGTCACGAAGAAGGGCGTGAACCTGCAGCCGACGGCCGAATCGCTGAAGGGCAAATCGGTGGGCGTCGAGCAGGGCACCATCCAGGAAACCTACGCGAAGGCCTACTGGGCGCCGAAGGGCGTGCAGGTCGTGCCTTACCAGAACCAGGACGGCGTGTACCAGGACCTGATGTCCGGCCGCCTCGACGCGGCGCTGCAGGACGCGGTGCAGGCCGACATCGGCTTCCTGAAGACGCCGCGCGGCGCGAACTTCCAGTTCGCCGGCGGCGACATCGACGATCCGAAGACGCTCGGCAACGGCGCGGGCATCGGCCTGCGCAAGGACGACGCCGACCTGAAGGCGAAGATCGACCACGCGATCGCCGACATCATCAAGGACGGCACGTACAAGAAGCTCGAGAAAAAGTACTTCGCGTTCGACGTCTACGGCGGCTGACCGTCCATGCGGCGCGCATCGGCTACGGTGCGCGCCGCGTCGGTTACCGGGTGCCGCCCGCCTGGCGTGATGCGCCTGGCTTGATGAGCAGGTCGCATCACGTAGTGCGTAGATATCGTTTGATGTGCAGGTAATGGCTATTGACAATCCAGCCACCTCGTTCTGGATCCCTCATATGATCTTCCAAGGATTTGGCCCGCTTCTGTGGGCCGGCACGGTCGAGACCGTGAAGCTCGCGGTGCTGTCGCTCGCCGCCTCGCTCGTGCTGGGCCTCGTCGGTGCGAGCGCGAAGCTGTCGACGAACCGTGTGCTCAAGTCGATCGGCACGTTCTATACGACGCTGATCCGCGCGGTGCCCGACCTCGTGCTGATGCTGCTGTTGTTCTACGGGATCCAGATCCTGCTGAACGACGTGACCGACATGCTCGGCTGGGATCAGATCGACATCGATCCGTTCGTGGCGGGCGTCATCACGCTCGGCTTCATCTACGGCGCGTACTTCACCGAGACGTTCCGTGGTGCGTTCCTGTCGGTGCCGCGCGGCCAGCTCGAAGCGGGCTTCGCGTACGGGATGAGCGGCTGGCGCGTGTTCCGCCGCATCCTGTTCCCGCAGATGATGCGTTTCGCGCTGCCCGGCATCGGCAACAACTGGCAGGTGCTCGTGAAAGCCACCGCGCTCGTGTCGATCATCGGCCTCGCCGACGTCGTGAAGGCGTCGCAGGATGCGGGCAAGAGCACGCTCGATTTCTTCTTCTTCACGCTGGCGGCGGGCGCGATCTACCTCGCGATCACGACGGTGTCCAACGTCGTGCTGCATCACCTCGAGAAGCGTTATTCCGTCGGCGTCCGGAGGCTCGCACTGTGATCGAACTCGTCAGCCAGTACTGGCAAAGCTACCTCTACACCGACGGCTACCGCTTCAGCGGCCTCGCGATCACGCTGTGGCTGCTGGTCGTGTCGATCGCCCTCGGCTTCGCGCTGGCCGTGCCGCTCGCGATCGCGCGCGCCTCGTCGAATCGCTGGATCTCGGGCCCGGTGTGGCTCTATACGTACGTGTTCCGCGGCACGCCGCTCTACGTGCAGTTGCTGATGTGCTACACGGGCATCTACAGCCTGCAGGTCGTGCACAACCACGTGCTGCTCGATACGTTCTTCCGCAACGCGATGAACTGCACGCTGCTCGCGTTCGTGCTGAACGAATGCGCGTATGCGACGGAGATTTTCGCGGGCGCGATCAAGTCGACGTCGGCCGGCGAGATCGAGGCCGGGCAAGCCTACGGGATGTCGCGCTTCAAGCTCTATACGCGGATCATCCTGCCGTCCGCGCTGCGCCGCTCGCTGCCGAGCTACAGCAACGAAGTGATCCTGATGCTGCACGCGACGACGCTCGCGTTCACCGCGACCGTGCCCGACATCCTGAAGGTCACGCGCGACGTCAATTCGGCAACCTACATGTCGTTCCAGGCCTACGGCATCGCGGCCGTGCTGTACGCCGTCGTCGTGTTCGCGCTCATCTGGGCGTTCCGCAAGCTCGAGACGCGCTGGCTCGCGTACCTCGCCCCGCGCGGCCATTAACGCATTCGCAAGATTCGCAAGGAAGGACCAAGCATGTACAAGCTCACCGTTGACAACCTGCACAAGAAGTTCGGCGACAACGAGGTGTTGAAGGGCGTGTCGATGAAGGCGAAGGCCGGCGACGTGATCAGCATCATCGGCTCGAGCGGCTCCGGCAAGAGCACGTTCCTGCGCTGCATCAACTTCCTCGAGCAGCCGTGCTCGGGGCAGATCACGATCGGCAGCGAGCCGATCCAGACCACGCGCGACCGCAATGGTTCGCTGCGCGTCGCCGACCAGAAGCAGCTTCAGCGGATGCGCACGAAGCTGTCGATGGTGTTCCAGCACTTCAACCTGTGGGCGCACATGACGGTGCTCGAGAACGTGATCGAGGCGCCGATGGCCGTGCTCGGGATCGGCAAGGAAGAAGCGATCGCGCGGGCGCGCAAGTATCTGGAGAAGGTCGGTCTCGCGCCGCGCGTCGAGGGCATGTATCCGTCGCATCTTTCCGGCGGCCAGCAGCAGCGTGTCGCGATCGCGCGCGCGCTCGCGATGGAGCCTGAAGTGATGCTGTTCGACGAGCCGACGTCGGCGCTCGATCCGGAGCTCGTCGGCGAAGTGCTGAAGGTGATGCAGAAGCTCGCCGAAGAAGGGCGCACGATGGTCGTCGTCACGCACGAGATGGGCTTCGCGCGCAACGTGTCGAACCACGTGATCTTCCTGCATCAGGGCAAGATCGAGGAGGAAGGCGATCCGCAGGAGATTCTCGTGAATCCGAAGAGCGAGCGGCTCGGTCAGTTCCTGTCGGGGCGGTTGAAGTAAGCCGGCGGTATGGCGCGGCCCCCGTGACGCTGCAACGGCGTCGCGGGGGCCGCGCGTTTTGAAGCACGCTTATTGTTGCGCGAGCGCGTCCGTCAACGGCCGCTGCGCGAGCCGCACGAGATTCTCGCGGCTCGCACTCGGGCTCGACCATTGCAGATGCATGCTGGCCGGCCCGCTCGCATGCACGTACTCGACGCGGATCGGCACGCCGCGCTTCTGCGACAGGTGGATGCGGCCCTTCGCGGTCGCGAGCCCCGGCTGCGCCTTGTCGATCACCTTGCGGCCGTCGATCCACACGCGCGCGACGTTGTCGCTCGTCACACTGAACGTGTAGTTGTCGGCCTTCGGAATATCGAGCGCGCCGGTCCAGCGGATCGCATAGTTCGTCGTATTCATCCCCTTCGACGCATCGGGCGAGTCGGTGCCGCGCTCGGTGTTCAGGTCGAAGTCGACCAGCGGCGTGATCGACGAGAACACCGGCGTCGTGAACGTCGTGTCGTTGTAGTACGTCGCATTGAACACGCGCAGCCGCGAGCTGAATGCGCTCGCGAGCGCCTGAACCTCGGCCGTGCTCCACGGATGGCCGTCGGGGTAGAGCGTGCCCTGGAACGGCGTCGCCGGTTCGACGGTCGCCGGAGCGGATGCCGTCTGCCCCCAGTGGAAGCGCGTGTTCGTGCGGCCGATCATCAGTTCCCACACGAGGAAGCCCGTCTTGCCGCCGTAGGTGCTCGCGATGCCGGCCATCGTCTGTCCCGCCTGGCCGCCCGGCCAGCCGCGCTGCAGGGTTTCGGAGTTCAGGCTGTCGAGCAGGCTCGGCGGCAGCGAGTAGTCGGGCGTCGTCGCGTTGATCGCGTACGGATGGAACGCATGGAAGTCCGAGAAGTAGTCGCCTTCGGGTTCCTGCACGTTCGGCGAATTGATCGGCTGCGTCGCGCCGGCATTCAGGATCGCGATGCGCGCGTCGTTCATCATCAGCGCGCGCGTCGGCTGCAGTGCGCCGTTGCCGCTGCAACCGGGCTCGTTCATCGGTTCCCAGTACAGGATGCGCGGGTCGTTGCGGTGCGCGGACACGAAATCGGCGATGTAGCGCTGCAGGTCCTGCTTGTACGTGGTTGAAGCGCCCGCTGCGATCGGCTGCAGGTACTGCTGCTCGACCGACTGCCCGGGCGACTGCACCCAGCGGCTGTTGTGCACGCCGAAGATCGGCGCGGCCTGCGGGCCGTAGGCCGGATCGACGTGCCAGCAATCGTCGTAGAAGATCGGCGCGACCTTGAGGCCGTGGCGCGCGGCGATGTCGAGCAGGCTGTCGAACTTCGCGAGGAACGCGTCGCGATCGTTGACCCAGTTCAGATAATGCAGGTACACGGTGATCGTGTTCATGCCGTACGTCTGCGCGTAGTCGAGCTCGCGGTCGACGGTCGCCGGATCGTAGTTCTCCCAGAAATCGATCGCGTTGACGGCATTCCACGGGTTGTACACGGCGCCGACCACGCGCGAGAAGTCCCACGTTTTCGGCGCGACGTCCGGGTAGCGGCTCACGGTCACGTTCGCGAACGCGACGCTCGCGCCGAAGCGGCGCAGGCCGAACGCACCCGCGCGCAGCGCGGTCGTCAGGCCGCTCGTCGCGTCGTTGATGCTGATCACCTGCGCGCCGTCGAGATACACGTCGATCGCGTTGTTGCGCGTGACCGCCTTCAGGTGATGCGTGCTGCCCGCGACGACCGCGGGCGCCGGGTAGTCGATGAAGTCCGTCCAGTTGTTCTGTTCGCGGCCGACCTGCACCACGTGCCGCACCGCGTCGAGCCCGATGTAGTAGCCGGTTAGCGCGTCGGTGCCGACGGTCGGATTCGTCACGTGCACGATGAAACCCGCGTTCGCGGTGGTCGCGCCCGGCGCGGGCGCGCCGATGGTGACGTCCGCTTCATAGGACGCGTGACCGTACGCCGGATGCTGCGCGTTCGTGACGAGCTTCGCGCCGTCCGTGCTCGTGCCGTCGATCCGGATCGTGTTCCCGCCGCCGCTCGTCCATGCCGGGCCGTAGGTGTCGAAATCGGCGAGCGTCAGCGTTTGCGTGTCGGTGGCCACGGGCGGCGCCGGCGGCGCGTAGGGCGGGACGCCGCGCGCGGAGATGCGCAGCGCGGGCGTCGGCCCGGGCAAGCCGAGCGTGACGGGCTGGTTCGGGAAATGAGACGGGCCGCCGTGCGCGATGTTCATGATGTCGGTGGAAGCGGCGGCATTGGCGGCGGCGCTGTCGCTCGATGCGGCGCCGACGGACGCGCGCGCGGCGAGCGCGGAAGCCGACGGCGCGGAAGAATCATCGCCGCCGCATGACGCGAGCAGCACGACGACCGCCAGCGCGGCGGGCTTGAGACGAGACGTGA
Organism: Burkholderia stabilis; assembly: GCF_001742165.1. NCBI lineage: Bacteria > Pseudomonadati > Pseudomonadota > Betaproteobacteria > Burkholderiales > Burkholderiaceae > Burkholderia > Burkholderia stabilis. The sequence continues at coordinate 3,040,085 of NZ_CP016443.1, forward strand.
TAGTCATTCTGGACTCCGGATGAATGGGGAGAAGCGGACGACTGGTGACTCGATGCGGATGAAGCGTGTGTCCGGACGGGATGCGTCGCGGAACGGTAGGCGTGTGTGATGTGCGGACGGTCGCGGAGCGGGCAGCGCGGCGGGTACGCGCGCATTCGCTTCCGGTCACCGTCTCGTCGTGCTGCCGTGTCGCGGCTCGGGGTTCTGCCCGACGCCGAGGCAAGTATAGAAATGCTTTGAAATTATTACTAATAATTTAGCGATGGTGTTTACCCTGAAGAATACGCGGGCAGGCGATGCGGGGCGATCGATGGCAGGGATGGGATGGCAAGCGGCGCGGCGTCCGCATGGAAAATCGCGCGAGCGGCGAACGTGCCGCTCGGTGTTCAGGAAGGAGGGGGCCTCGGCTGCTACGTATTCAGGCGCTCGCCGATTGCGCGGCCGTCGTCTCGACCGTCCGCACCGATCCGCGCTCGACCAGCGGCCCGTCGAGCTTGATCGCGCGCCGGCGCACCGGCATCCCGACCGCGCGGTTCTGCTCCTCCTGCAGCAGGATCTCGACCGCCCAGCGGCCGAGCTCGTAGTTCGGCAGCACGATCGTCGACAGCGGCGGGTGCGTGTGTCGCGCGATTTCCTGGTCGTCGTAGCCGAGCACCGAGATGTCGTCGGGCACGCGCAGCCCGAGATGCTTGACGGCCTCGATCGCGCCGAGCGCCATCAGGTCGTTCGCGCAGAAGATCGCGGTGGGCGGGTGCGGCTCGCGCAGCAGCGACAGCGTCTGCTCGAAGCCGGTGTCGGAGCCCCAGTCGCCGTCGCGCACGAGTTCCGGCGCGAACGGGATGTCGGCCGTTGCGAGCGCGGTGCGATAACCCTTCAGGCGGTCCTTCGCGGCGTCCTGCCACGGTTCGCCGTTGATGTAGCCGATGCGCCGGTGGCCCGCGCGCAGCAGATATTCGGTGGCCGCATGCCCGCCCGCGACTTCGGCCGGCACGATCGACGACAGCCCGCTTTCGGCCGTATAGCAGTTGAGCAGCACGGCCGGCACGCGCAGCAGCTCGGACGGCAGCGTGACCTTGCGCGTATAGACGGTCGCATAGACCACGCCGAGCAGGTTCGGCATCGCGAGCACCGAGTCGAGCACCTGGCGCTCGATGTCGACGTTGCCGTGCGTCGAGTACACCGCGAGGATCTTGCCGTTCGCGTAGGCCGCGTCGCGCGCGCCGTCGATGTTGACGACCGGGTGCGGGCTCGTCGAGATTTCGTCGGCGAGATAGACGATCAGGTCGCGCTCGCCGCCGTGCGTCATCGTCACTTCGCGCGGCAGGAAACGGTAGCCGAGCTCGTGCGCGACCTTCAGCACCTTTTCGCGCGTGGCGTCCGAGAATTTCGTGCCCGCCGCGTTGTTCAGCACGAGGGAGACGGTGGATTGCGACACGCCGGCAAGCTTGGCGATGTCGGTCATCGTGGGGCGACGTTGAGTAGAGCGTTTCACGGTAGGGAGCGCGGTCCGGCCTCGGCAGGATGAACAAATAAAGTGGGCAATAAACAGCGGGTCGGATCAATCTGACCCGACGGTAACATCGGCCAATCGGGCCGGCAATCAAGCATTACGCGGGCTCCGTCATGGTGCCGATGTCTCGGATAATAATATCAACAAATATTATTGACCACGCGCGCCGCGTCGTGCCATGCTTTGCCGCACATGCCCGCGGCCGGGCGCTGCACGGATGGCCGGCGGGATCGTCAGCTTCGTCCCGGGATGATCGATGCCGATGGGAACCCCCCGCAACGCCGACCTGATCGAACTCGCCAGTGGCGCGACCCGCGTGTGCGTCGCGCCGCTGGCCGGCGGATCGATCGCCGCGTACTACGAAGTTGCGCCCGACGGCCCGCTGCACTGGTTCCGGCCGGCCACCGGCGCGGCGCTCGCGAGCGGCGATCCGCTCGGCATGGCGAGCTTCCCGCTGTTTCCGTACTGCAACCGCATCCGCGACGCGAAGTTCGACTTCGACGGTCGCACGATCGACTTGTCCGGCCCGGACGATGCGCATCGTCACGCGCTGCACGGCCACGGCTGGCGGCGCCCGTGGCAGGTCGAACGGCTCGGCGAGACGCAGCTCGACCTGCATTTCGAGCATCGCCCCGACCCTGGCCGCACGGGCGACTGGCCGTTCCACTACGAGGCGCGCCAGGCGATCCGGCTCGACGGCAATGCGCTGTCGATCACACTCTTTGCGCGCAACCTCGGCGCGTCGCCGATGCCGTTCGGCATGGGCCATCACCCGTATTACGTGAGAACGCCGCACACCGTCGTGAGGGCGCGCGTCGACGCAATGTGGCACGCCGATGCGGACGTGCTGCCGATTCGCGTCGGCGCTCATCCAGCCGTCGACGCGCTACGCAACGGCATGCCGGTCGATGCGTTCGATCTCGACAACAATTTCGTCGGCTGGGCGCGCGAGGCCGCGGTGATCTGGCCGGAGCGCGGGCGGCAGGTCGTGCTGCAAGCCGAGCAGCCGTTCGACCAGCTCGTCGTGTTCGCGCCCGCCGGCGCCGACCTGCTGTGCGTCGAGCCCGTCACCAACACGACGGACAGCTTCAATGCGAAAGAACCCGCGTCGCTCGTCGGCGGCTGCGTGCTCGCGCCGGGCGAGTCGCTGCAGGCGACGTTGCGCTGGACGCCGGGCCCCGCCTGACGGGTTCGGCGGTACGGGATTATCCCGAGTCGGGCAGGTGATAATATCGAGTAATAATATTAGTTCGTGAGGCCGACGCCGAACGTGCGTCACGCGAGTGCGGGCCGAACACAACATGTGGAGACGATGATGCCGAGCCGTGGAAAGCTGCAACGTATCGTGGTGACGATGGGGGTGACGCTGGGCTGCGTCGCGATCGCGCATGCGCAGGACAACGCGCAGAAGGTCGGGTCCAGCTCCGCGCAGACCTGCACGAATCCGAAGCCGGGCAGTGTGAAGCTGACCGATCTCGTGGTCGGCTTCTCGCAGTCGGAGAACGAGCAGAACCCGTTCCGCGCGACCGAAACCGCGTCGGTGCGCGCGGCGGCGAAGGCGGCCGGCGTCAAGCGGCTGCTGTATACGAATGCGAACGCGAACCAGGCAAAGCAGGTCGCCGATATCGAAAGCATGATCAACCAGGGCGCGCAGGCGCTGATCGTCGCGCCGAACGATTCGACCGGCCTGCAGCCCGCGCTTGCTCAGGCGCGCGCGAAGGGCATTCCGGTCGTGACGATCGACCGGCAGACGGCCGGCACGCCGTGCCAGGATTTCATCACGTTCCTCGGTTCCGACTTCTTCCGGCAAGGGCAACGCGCCGCGCAGGCGCTCGCCGATGCGACGGGCGGCCGCGCGACGATCGCCGAGATCCAGGGCGGCTACGGCAACACCGTCGAGAGCCAGCGCACCGACGGCTTCGCCGACGGCCTGAAGAAATTCCCGAACATGAAGATCGTCGCATCGCAAACGGCGAACTGGTCGGCCACCGAAGCGCAGAAGGTGATGGAGCAGGTGCTGCTCGCGCATCCCGACGTGAATGCCGTCTACGCGCAGGCCGACACGATGGCGCTCGGTGCGATGACTGCATTGCGGCAGGCCGGCAAGCAGCGCGGCGTGACGGTCGTGTCGATCGACGGCACCAAGGACTTCGTCACCGCGATCGCGAACGGGTCGGCGGCTGCCAGCGTCGAGACGAATCCGCGCTTCGGCCCGCTCGCGTTCAAGTCGCTCGAAGCGTGGTTCGCCGGCAAGCCGGTCGCGCAGAAGCAGATCATGGACGACGCGCTGTACGACAAGGCCAACGCGAAGCATTCGCTCGAAGCGAACCTCGTCTACTGACCTGACCGGCAACCGCGAAAACGCGAACGCGAGGCGCGCGATGGACGCAAGGTTTCCCGCCGGACCCGCAGCGACCGATGGCGCGGATGGTGCCGACAGCAAGCCGGTCGTGCTCGACACGCGCGGCGTCGGCAAGACGTTCGGCGTCGTGCGCGCGCTCGCCGGCGTGTCGCTGACGCTGCGCGCGGGCGAGGTGCACGGGCTGATGGGCGAGAACGGCGCCGGCAAGTCGACGCTGATCAAGATCCTCACCGGCTTTCACCAGCCCGATTCGGGCGAGATCCGCGTCGACGGCGCGCCCGTGTCGTTCGACAGCCCGCGTGCCGCGCAGCGCGCGGGCATTTGCGCGGTCTACCAGGAAATCAACCTGATCCCCGAACGCAGCGTGGCCGAGAACATCTTCCTCGGTCACGAGCCGCGCCGTTTCGGCCCGTGGATCGACCGGCGCGAGATGCTGGCGCGCACGCGCGAGATCGTCGAGCGCTATGGGCTTTCGGTCGATCCGGCGGACAAGGTCGGCGCGCTCGGGCTCGGCCAGCAGCAGATGGTGTCGATCGCGCGCGGCGTGTCGCTCGGTGCGCGCGTGCTGATCCTCGACGAGCCGACGTCCGCGTTGAGCGGCGCGGAAGTGGAAGTGCTGTTCGGCGTCGTCGGCCAGTTGCGCGCGGCGGGCATCGCGATCGTGCTGGTGAGCCACCGGCTGTCCGAGTGCTACCGGATGTGCGACCGGCTCACGGTGCTGCGCGACGGCGCGGTGGTGCGCAGCGATACGCCCGACCGGCTGCCGCGCATGGCGCTGATATCGGCGATGCTCGGCCGCGAGGTCGGCGCGCACGGCCCGCGCGAACAGGCGGAGGCCGCCGCTGCCGATACGACGCAGACGCCGGCGCTCGCCGTCGACGGTTTGCGCTGGGGCACGCGCTTGCGCGACGTGTCGTTCCGCGTCGCGCCGAAGGAAATCGTCGGGCTCGCGGGCCTGCTCGGCGCGGGCCGCACCGAAACGTTCAAGGCCGTGTTCGGCGCGCAGCAGCCGGACGGCGGCGCGGTGCGCGTCGGCGGCCGCGCGCTCGACGGTGCGGACCCGGCGAAAGCGATTCGCGCAGGGCTCGCGTTCCTGTCCGAAGACCGCCGCTCGGAAGGCATTTTCTCGAAGCTGTCGGTGCGCGAGAACATCGTCGTCTGCGTGCTGCCGCGCATCGCGCGGTTCGGCTTCATTTCCGTGCGCAAGCAGGAGGCGCTCGTCGAGCGCTACATCCGCGAGCTGGGCATCAAGACGTCGCACGCTGGCGCGCCGATCTCGACGCTGTCCGGCGGCAACCAGCAGAAGGCGCTGATCGCGCGCTGCCTGTCCACCGAGCCGTCGGTGCTGCTGCTCGACGATCCGACGCGCGGCATCGACGTCGGCGCGAAGGCGGAAGTGCACGATCTCGTCAAACGGCTCGCCGACGCGGGGCTCGCGGTGGTCGCGACGTCGTCGGAGATGGAAGAACTGCTCGAGCTGGCCGACCGGCTCGTGATCCTGCATGAAGGCGCGACGAGCGGCGAGCTGGCGACGCGCGGCGCGAGCCCCGACGACGTGACCGCGCTGCTCGCGAACCAGGCGTAGCGCGCCGGACATCGACACGAGGATGAGGAAAGCGTGAATCTAGCCAACCTGATGAGCGGACCCGACGATGCGCGCCGCACGTCGCGCCGCTCGCTTTTCGCGCAGGCGCGCGACCACAGCGTGTATCTCGCGTTCATCGCGCTCGCCGTGTTCAACCTGGTCGTCACACCGGGTTTCTCGAATCCGCTCGCCGCGCGCAGCCTGCTGTTCCAGGCCGCGCCGATCGTGCTGATCGCGCTCGGGCAGAACCTCGCGATCGCGACGCGCGGGATCGACCTGTCGGTCGGCTCGGTGATGGCGCTGTCGAGCGCGATGATCGCCGTGTGTCTGCCGCATGGAACGGGCGCTGCGTTTGCCGCGGCGATCGCGATCGGGCTGGCGGTCGGCCTCTTCAACGGCGGGCTCGTCGCGCGGCTCGGCATCGATCCGCTGATCTCCGGGCTTGCGCTGCTCGTCGCCGCGCGCGGGCTCGCGCAAGCGCTGCTCGGCGGCTCGCGCGTGAGCCTGCCGCCATCCGACGCGTTCGATTTCATCGGCATCGGCACGCTCGCGGGGCTGCCGGTCGTGATGCTGATCGCGCTGGTATGTGCGGCGATCGTGTTCTTCGTCGTGCGCAATACGACCTTCGGGCGCTATACGATCCTCGTCGGCGCGAGCCGCGATGCCGCGCATCTCGCGGGCGTGCCGGTGCGGCGCACGCTGCTCGCGGTCTATGCGGCGAGCGGCGCGCTGGCCGGGCTCGCCGGCCTGTTCGCGACCGCGCGGCTCGGCGCGGGCGATCCGAACTACGTGGGCGTGAACTTCGAACTCGACGCGATCGCCGCGTCGGTGATCGGCGGCACGCCGCTGTCCGGCGGGCGCGTGTCGATCGTCGGCACCGTGTTCGGCGTGCTGCTGCTGCAACTGCTCGATGCCAGCTTCATCATGAACAACATCAGCTACACCTATGCGCAGATCCTGAAGGCCGCGTTCATTCTCGGCGCGCTGTACCTGCAGCGCTCGGGAGCCTGACATGTCGAGCACGCCGATTTCCACGCACACCGCGCCCGACGCGAGCCGCGCCCGCCGCGCGCAGTTCGTCCGCCTCGTGCAGGCGCGCGGCGCGATCGCGATCCTCGTGCTCGTCTGCCTGATCGCCGGCCGCGTGTTCCCGCATTTCCTGAGCGCGCCGAACCTGCTCGATATCGTCGCGGCCGCGGCATTCGTCGCGCTGATCACGATCGGGCAGAGCTTCGTGATCATCCTCGGCGGGTTCGACCTGTCGGTTGGCTCGCTGGTCGGGCTCGGCACCGTGATCGCCGCGTATGCGGCGCCTTACGGATGGGGCGCCGCGCTGGCCGCGCCCGTGTGCGCGGGGCTGGTCGTCGGGCTCGCGAATGGCTGGTTGATCGCGCGTGCGCGGATGGCGCCTTTCATAGTCACGCTGGCCGCGCTGCTCGGGTTGAAAGGGCTGTCGCTCGTGCTCGCGAGCCAGGACATGCTGATCGCCAACCCCGGTTTCTTCGCGACGATCGCGAACGGTTCGCTGTTCGGCGTCGGCAATCTCGTGTGGATCGTCGTCGTCGCGTATCTCGTCGCCGCGTTCGTGCTGAATCACACGCGCTACGGCGCGGGCGTGTTCGCGATCGGCGGCAACGAGGAGGCCGCGCGCATGCTCGGCGTGAACGTCGAAGGGCTCAAGATCGTCACGTACGGATTGAGCGGCGCGTTGGCCGGGCTGGCCGGCGCGCTGCTCGCATCGCGGCTCGATTCGGGGCTGCCGGGCGCGGGCAACAGCTACGAGTTGCAGTCGATCGCGGCGGCCGTGATCGGCGGCGTGCTGCTGACCGGCGGCGTCGGCACCTTGTTCGGCCCGCTCGCGGGCGTGCTGTTGCTTGGCGTGATCGAGAACGTGATCAACCAGGTCGGAACGCTGAGCCCGTACTATCAGAATCTCGCGAGCGGCGCGTTCCTGCTGCTCGCGGTGATCGCGCAGACGCTGCTGACCGGCAAGCGGCGCAAGCGATAAACGACGGAGGCTGCGGCGCGCCGCTGCAAACTGGAACGCTAAATGCTTGTCACGCGTGATCCTTTCGATGAGGGAACATCGCGATGAGCACGCCGACCACCACCCGTTTTTCCCACGTGAAGCCGCAGGACACCGCCTATCAAGGCGAAGGCCTGCGTGACTTCTTCCTGTACCGCGATCTCGGCATCGCCGCCGCGACCAACGGCAAGGTCGTCGCGCAGCTCGTCAGGGCGAATCATGCACCGGCCGCGGGCACCGGCTGGCACCGTCACGAGGCCGACTTCCATATCGTCATCATGCTGAAGGGCTGGGCGCGCTTCATGTACGGCGAGCAGGAAACGCTGGTGTCCGCCGGCGATTGCGTGCATCAGGCGCCGGGGATCGTCCACTACCTGTTCGACTACTCGCCGGACATGGAGTACCTGGAGATCGTCGGGCCGGCCGATTTCAAGTCGATCGATGTCGAAGGGCCGTGCGCGGTGCCCATGCCGACGCCGTGGGGCGACGCGGGGGCGTAGCTGCCCGACGTCCCGGCGCGCCTCGCGCGCATGCTTGCGACAGACCGCCTTCGGGCGGTTTTTCTTTGGTCGTGTGTGATGGCTTCTGCCGGCGCCGGTAACAACGACCGGTTTCCATTCCTGGCCGGTTCATTCGAATTCCGAAGGGTTTCAGAAGTGAAAGATTCGAAAGCCTGAAAGGGTGTTTTGTCAGCTTCGCGTGACGGATTGTTACGCGCTGTCAAAGATCGTCAATTGCGGGCAAGCGCGGTGCACGGCACGTCGGCGGCCGGCGTTAAGGAGGTACCAGCCGGATCACCGGTTGTCCTACCCAGGAGAATGTCATGACCCGCATCGCCAAGATCCTGACCGCCGCGGCCGTCGCCTGCGCCGTTCTTGCGCCGACGCTTGCCGAAGCTCACTCGCACCGCGTGTGCCACTTCGATCACCACCACCACCGCGTGTGCCGCTGGGTGCACTAATCAACGCGACATTCCCGGCGTAGGCCCGGGACGCTTTCGCCATTCAGGCCAATCAGGAGAGGAAGATGAAAAAGACGATGTTGATCGCCGCGCTGGTCGCCGGCATGGGACTGTCGATCGGTGCATTCGCGCAGGTTCCGGCCAGCGCGCCGGCCGGCACGACCGGTCTGTGCAAGGACGGTTCGTTCTACTCGGGCGCATCGAAGAAGGGCGCATGTGCGGGCCATAAGGGCGTGAAGACCTGGTACGGCGCGTCGTCGGCGGCGGCAGCCAGCGCGCCGGCCGCGATGGCGCCGGCGACGGCGGCTTCCGCTGCCGCCGCGTCGGGCGCCGCGCCCGCGAAGAGCGCACCGGCGACGACCGCCGCTGCGGCGCCGGGCGGCGGCCCGGGCAAGGTGTGGGCGAACGACAGCACGAAGGTCTATCACTGCTCGACCGACAAGTACTACGGCAAGACCAAGCACGGCAGCTACATGTCGGAAGCCGACGCGAAGGCGAAGGGCTACCACGCGTCGCACGGCAAGGCCTGCTCGTAATGCCGGGCCGGGCGCGCGGGTTCAATCGCGCGCTCGCCGCCTGAAGGCCATCTGTCGTCAATCTCGCCCCGCCATCATGGCGGGGCGATTCATTTGCAACGCCGGCGCTTGCGTCGCAGCGCGGGCTCAGTGGGCGTGATGCGATGGCGGCGTCGTGGCCGCCGCGTCGTGCCCGGTTGCGCGTGCATCGAGCAGCGCGCGCAGCGTCACATAGTGCGTGCCGTTCGCGTTGCCTTGCGCATCCACGGTGCGGTCGTACGGCTCGTTGTCGTGGATCGTCGCGCGCACGATCGGATAGATCTGCGTTTCCCAGCGGCTGCCGTTGAACACGCCGTAATGGCCCGCGCCCGTCTGCACGTGGTGGGTCTTCAGATACGGCGGCAACCCCGAACACAGTTCCTGCGCGGCGACCGTCTGGCCGACCGCGCAGATATCGTCCTTCTCACCTTCGATCGTCAGCAGCGCGGTGCGGTGGATCGCAGCCGGTTCGACGAGCCTGTCGCCGACCGTCAGCTCGCCGCGCGCGAGCGCGTATTGCTGGAAAACCTTCTCGACCGTCTCCAGATAGAACTCCGCGGTGAGGTCGGCCGTCGCGAAGTATTCGTCGTAGAAGTGCCGCAACGTGTCGGCTTTCGCGGGGTCGCCTTTCGCGCGCTCGTAATACAGGTCGGCGAACGACGCCGCATGCCGGTCGGGGTTCATCGACATGAACGCGCCGACCTGCACGAACCCCGGATATACGCACCGCTGCGCGCCGACGAAACCTGCCGGCACGACGCTGATCAGGTTTTTCGCGAACCATTCGATCGGCTGGCTCGTCGCGAGCGCGTTGACCTTCGTCGGGTTCACGCGGCAGTCGATCGGGCCGGCCATCAGCGTCAGGCTCGCGGGTTGCGCGGGATCGCCGCCGGCCGCCATCAGCGCGACCGCCGCGAGCGCGGCGACCGTCGGCTGACAGATCGCGAGCACGTGCGCGTCCGGGCCGATGTGGCGAATGAAATCGATCACGTGCGTCACGTATTCGTCGAAACCGAAGCGGCCGGCCGTCAGCGGGATGTCGCGCGGGTTGTGCCAGTCGGTGATGTACACGTCGTGGTCGGCGAGCATCGTGTGCACCGTGCCGCGCAACAGCGTCGCGAAATGCCCGGACATCGGCGCGACGATCAGCACGCGCGGCTGGCGCGCGACCGGCCGCGCCTTGCGGAAATGCAGCAGCGTGGCGAACGGCGTCGCCGCCGCGGCTTCCTCGACGATCGGCACCGTTTCCCCTTCGACGACGATCGACGCGATGCCGAACGGCGGGCGCCGATGCGAGAACGCACAGCATTCGAGCAGTTCGCACAGCGCGTCGAGCATGCGGCCGGTTGGCGTGGCGGTGGACGGCGGCCAGAGCGACATCGTCGCGCGTGCGGTCGCGGCCCATGCGCGCGCCGGGCGAAGGCATTCCGCAGACCATTGGTAAAACGGATAGGCAAGCAGGTTCATGACCGTCGCTCATTGCGCCGCGTTGCATTGAACGAGGCAAGCCGTGTGCCAGCATGCGGCTGGCACGCGCGTTGCACGCGGTTCGGGAACGCGGCGGCGCAGGCGGCACGCGACGACCGGCAGCCCGACGCGATGCGTTGCGAAGCCGGTCTCGCGTGTGGTTCGTGCCGCGACATCGTGCAGCGCTGCGCCATTCCGGCGAATGCGCCGCACGAGCGTGGTGCGGATGACGCGACGCGGCGTCCGATTTCGGTGCAGGGGCACGAACGGCATCCAGCAGGGGAGCGACATGGAATCCACCGGACAGACGACGCTGACCATCAGCAGCCGCAATTACTCGTCGTGGTCGATGCGCGGCTGGCTGCTCGCGAAACTGAGCGGGCTCGCGTTCGAGGCCGTGAGCGTGCCGATCGACGCCGCGTCACGCGCCGAATTGCTGTTGCTGTCGCCGTCGATTCTCGTGCCGTGCCTCACGCATGACGGCAACCGCGTGTGGGATACGCTCGCGATCGCCGAATACCTGAACGAGATCCGGCCCGACGCGGGATTGTTGCCCAGGGACAGGCACGCGCGCGCGCATTGCCGGTCGATCTGCGGCGAGATGCATTCCGGCTTCAGCGCGTTGCGCTCCGCGTTGCCGATGAACCTGCGCGCGCATTTCCCCGGCTTCAGGATCTGGTCGCGCGCGCAGCACGACATCGAGCGGATCGTGACGATCTGGCGCGAGTGCCTCGCGCAATACGGCGGCCCCTGGCTGTTCGGTGCGGAGATCGGCATCGCCGACGCGATGTATGCGCCGGTCGTCACGCGTTTTCTCACCTACGACGTGAAGCTCGAACCGGATATCGCCGAATACTGCATGCGCGTGCTCGCGCATCCGTTCGTCGCCGAGTGGATCGACGCGGCGAAAGCCGAGCACGAAGACATCGACGAACTCGACATGGAGTTTTGACGCGTGCTTTCAATTTCACTACATGCGCATGCATCGAAACGAACTTTCGATGCGGCCGCGTGACCCGCAAACGTTTCACCTTGATTTCGGTTCGAAACGAGTGCGAATGCCCTAAAGGATGTTGAGCCCGATGACGTAAACGGGTCACGGGGATGACTCGTGACCGCATGCTTTCGACATGCGGCGCGCAGTCCGCAACATTCAGCGCAGCAGGGGAATCGACTTGAATCGTCAGCAATCGTGGACGCGTACGGCGGCGCCCGGAGAAATCATTTACTCCGAGGGTTTCGCGGGGGAGCCCGTCATCTTTCTGATTACCGACGGCAAGGTCGAGCTGTCCACGCGATGCGAGGACAAGCGCGTGATCGTCGCGACGCTCGGCCGCGGCGAGTTCTTCGGCGAATCGGCGTTGCTCGCCGCCGAGCCGCGCGCGCATACCGCGAAGGCGCTTTCATTCTGTCAGCTCACGGTCGTGCCGGCCGGCATGCTCGACGAGGAAATCGAGCGCGTGTCGGCGTTGCTGCGCCATATCGTGCGAACGATGATTCGGCGCGTGAAGCGCAAGGACGACCAGCTCGCGACCTACACGCATGCCGACTTCATGCCGGGCGTGCTGTCGTATGCGCACGTGCTCGCGCTGATGGCCGGCGCCGATGCGCGCGACGCCGGCGACGCGTGGGCGCGCCGGCCGATGCAGGCGCATGCATCGGAGGTGTCGGTGCCGCTCGCGGAAGTGATCCGCAAATGCCGCGCGATTGCCGGCCATTCGCGGCCGCACGTGCTCGCGATGCTGCGACGCATGGAGAAGCTCAACCTCGTCACGATCGAAGCCGCGCAGGCCGACCTTGCGGGTAGTGCGAGCGACTACGCGGCTTCGTCGGATGCGCGCCAGGTCGTGACGTTCGACGCCGCGCGCGTGATCGATCGCGCGCAACAGGTTGCCGATCACGATCTCGACCTGTCGATCAACAGCGAACTCGAGCTGATCGAGCTGGCCGATCTCGAATCGTTGATCGGCGTCGAGAAGACGCTGCTGCTCAACAAGCTGTCGCACGGCGAGATTGCCGAGGAAGTGTTCGCGTTCCGCAAATCGAAGGTGCTCAGTTACGTCGAGCAAAAGGGCGTCGCGTACTTCTCGCGGCGCAACGCGCGCCGCGGCGGCGACGTGCAGGCGCTGGCGGATCTCGTGTGGGTCGACCAGCGCACGCTGTTCGACGTCATCAGCGCATTCGATACGTACGATCTCGCGAAGCTGATCGCGAACCTCGACGATCGCGCGGTGGCCGACAAGCTGTTTTCCGTGATGACCGAGGCGCGGCGCAACGAGGTGTCGTGGGTGATGCGCCGCGAGCTCAAGCTCGATCCGGTCGAGATCGAGGACATCGAGCGGCGCGTGCTGGATGCCGTTCGTGCGGCCAAGGCGCCCGTAACGGGCGCTGCGTCAGTCCCGTCGGCAACGGATGCGTGACACGAGGAGGCGGCGTATGGATCTGTTGACCCTGGCCGGCGTGGTGCTCGGCGGCGCGGCGATCGTGTTCGGTTTCGCGCTCGAAGGCGGGCATTTCACGATGCTGTTCCAGTTCGAGGCGCTCGTCATCGTGCTCGGCGGCACGCTCGGCGCGGTGATGATCCAGAACACCTCGGCGCGCTTCTTCGACGCGGTGAAGCAGTTGCGGCTCGCGTTCGTGCGGGCGCGCGAGGTCGATCGCAAGAACCTGTCCGACCTGCTCGAATGGGGCGACCGCGCGAAGCTCGACGGGCTGCTCGTGTTCGAATCGATGGACGTGAGCGGTATCCATCCGTTCGCGCGACGCGGGCTCGAACTGCTCGCGAACGGCGTGTCGACCGCCGTGCTCGAGGACGCCCTGCAGCGCGAACTCGATGCCTACGAGCGCAGCCGCCTGGCCGCCGCGCGCGTGTGGCAGCAGGCCGGCGGTTATGCGCCGACGTTCGGCATTCTCGGCTCGGTGCTCGGGCTCGTGCAGGTGACGAGCCACATTCTCGAACCGGCGCAGCTCGGGCCGGGCATCGCGGTCGCGTTCATCGCGACACTGTACGGGCTGGCGTTCGCGAACCTCGTGTTCCTGCCGCTGTACGGCAAGCTGCGCGCGCAGATCGACAGCGAGCTGCGGTTCCGCAAGCTGTATCTCGACGGATTGCTCGCGATTTCGCGCAAGGAGTCGCCGCATACGATCGAAACGCGCCTGACCGGCGACGTGCGCGGGCGCGCGGCGGAGTCGCTTGCGTGATGCGTGTGCGCCTTTGCCTTTGCCTTACGACGCCCCCGGGTTCTCTGCATGACCGCTCGAACTGACGGCGCATCCGCTGCCGATCGCGACGACGACGAAGCCGAAGGCGCGCAGTCGGGCCGCTGGCTGATCTCGTACGCGGATCTCATCACGACGCTGATGGTGCTGTTTCTCGCGCTGTACGTGCTGCAGCTCGCGAAATACAACGCGCTCGACGCGCGCTACCAGACGCTCTCGCGACACGCAGTTGGCGCTTCAGGCGCGACTGCCGTCGCGTCCGATCGCATGCCGCCGTGGGTCGCGTTGCTCGATTCGTTGAAGGCGAACGGACGAATCTCGCTCGTCAAAGCGCCGCATGGCGTTGAGATCGGCATCGACGCGAAGATCCTGTTCAATGTCGGCGATGCGCGCTTGCTGCCCGACTCGGCCCCCGTGCTGAACCAGATCGCACAGGCGCTGAGCGCGCACGTGACCGGCGACATTCTCGTCGAAGGGCACACCGACAGCGTGCCGATCGCGAATGCGAAGTACGAATCGAACTGGGAGCTTTCGTCGGCGCGCGCGGGGAGTGTCGTGCGTTACCTGACCGAGCGCGGCGTCGCGCCGCATCGGCTCGCGGCGATCGGCCGGGCCGATACGCAGCCGCTCGTGGCAGGCGACGATGCCGCCGCGCGCGCGCGAAACCGGCGTGTCACGATCTTCGTCGCATACTGATTTGCACCGATCCCGCCGGTATGGGCGCCCGCATATGCCCGCCTGTCAACAACATAACGAATCTCGCATGATTGGTATCTGAAATCAGCGATGTGCTTCCGCGCCCGCATGCCGATAACCCAAGCTGGCTCAGACCGAGCGGTTATCGAGGGTTCCCCATGCATCTCTGGCGCAAGCTTTCCATACAGAACAAGCTGATTCTCAGCATGACGAGTTGCCTGCTCGTGTTCGTCGCGATTTCGAGCGGCCTGAGCATCCGTCTGATCGGCAACGCGGTGCGCGATCGCGTCGTCCGCGAAGAGTTGCCGACCGCCGTGAACGGCATTCGCGCCGACGTGCAGCGGCAGATGGCCGGCCCGATCGCCGCGTCGCGCATTCTCGCGCGCGATGCGTTCCTGCTGCAATGGGAAGCCGACGGCGAACCCGACGCCGGCACGCGCAATTGGATCCAGCTCGCGAAGAACGTGAAGGACGAGCAGAAGGCGGCGTCCGTGCAGTGGGTGTCGGTGAAGAGCGGCAACTACTACAACGAAGCCGGCCTGCAGCGGAAGGTGACCGACAAGGATCAGTGGCTGACCGGCTTCCTGTCCTCCGGCAAGGCGTTCGACGTGAACATGGATCGCGAGGTCACGCTCGGCGGCTACATGATGTTCATCAACAGCCGCGTGGAACTCGACGGCGTGCCGATCGGCGCGGCCTGCATGAGCCTGTCCGTCGATGCGCTCGCGAAGGGCATCGCCGCTTACCGGATCGGCGAGACCGGGTTCGCCTTTCTCGTGCGTCCCGACGGCGCGATCATGATGCATCGGGATACCGCGCTGATCGACGGCAAGCATTTCCTGAAGGACCAGCCGGGGCTGCCGGGCGATGCGTCGTCGACGCTGCTGGCCGGCAAGCCGTATGCGTACCTGAGCTACAACGGCGACGGCGGCGCGCGGTTCATCGCGACGTCGTTCATTCCGGAGCTGAATGCGTATGTCGTCGTCGAGGTGCCGGAGGCGGAGCTGCTCGGGCCCGTGACGCGCGCGATCCGCAGCGCGGCGCTGGTCGCGGCGGTGGTTGGCCTCGGTGTCGCGCTGATCGTGATCTGGCTGGTCGGGCGCGCGATTGCCGCGCCGATCCGGCGCGCGGCGACGCTGCTGTCGCAGATCGCCAGCGGCCAGGGCGACCTGACGCGCCGCATGACGGTCGAGAGCGAGGACGAGATCGGGCAGTTGTCGGATGCGTTCAACCGGTTCGTGTCGTCGCTGTCGACGCTCGTTCACAGGATTCGCGCGGCTTCCGCGTCGATCGCGACTGGCTCGGCGCAGATTGCTTCGGGGAACGCGGATCTGAGCGAACGTACCGAAGGGCAGTCGAGCAACCTGGAGCGGACGGCTTCGTCGATGGAAGAGATCACGGCTGTGGTGCGCAACAACACCGAGACGGCGACGACGGCCGCGAAGATGATTAATGGTGCGTCGGATACGGCGGCGCGCGGCGGGCAGGTGGTGGGAGAGGTTGTGAGCACGATGGAGGAGATCAGCGACGCGTCACAGCGGATTTCCGAAATCATCGTGATGATCGACAGTATTTCGTTTCAGACGAATATTCTGGCGTTGAATGCTGCGGTGGAGGCGGCGCGGGCCGGGGAGCAGGGGCGCGGGTTTGCGGTGGTGGCTTCGGAGGTGCGGAATCTGGCGCAGCGGAGTGCGCAGGCGGCGAAGGAGATCAAGGCGCTGATCGAGCATAGCGCGGGGACGGTGAATACCGGGTCGCGGCTGGTCAGCGAGGCGGGGAGGGTGATGAGCGACGTCGTTTCGCAGGTGCAGGGTGTGAGCGCGATGATGAGCGAGATTGCCGAGGCTAGTCTGGAGCAGAGTGCCGGGATCGATCAGATCGGGGATGCGGTGCAGTCGCTGGATCAGATGACGCAGCAGAATGCGGCTTTGGTCGAGGAAAGCGCGGCGGCAGCGGCGAGTTTGAAGCAGCAGGCGGCGGAATTGACCAAGCTGGTGTCGGCTTTTAAGGTGGATGAGTAAAGTCTGCGTTGCGTTTTAGAATGAGGCGTTTCTGAGGAACGGCTGCCGTGGGGTCACGGCAGCCGTTTTTGCATTTCGACACGGTTTCGGGGGGCATTGGAGAATGAAAAGCATTTCCAAACTGAAAGCCGGGGTGGGGGCGGTTGTGCTTCTCGCTTTGGTCGCTGTGGTCGGGGCGAAAGTCGTTACGTCGCCGACTGATTCCTATCTCGCGGATCGGAAGAAGGCTGCCGAGGCAGTTAATACCGCTCGGATGGAAGATCGGGCGGATCTGGACAAGAAATACACCGCCGAGTTGAATGCGAAGCTGGTAAAGCTTGTCGGGGCGGTCAAGGCGAGGGGGTTTTCCGGGAAGGTCGGGAGTAACGTTCAGAGCGTTATCGCCGATGACGGGATGATGCCCGGGCCTGATGGGCTGTTCCTCAAATCTGATGACGGGAAGGTGAGTCTTCTTGTTACAACGGTGCCGTTTTTGAAGGCTTGGGTGAAGACGGCGGATACGGGGCTTAAGCCGACGGACGATGTTGCCGTTATCTTCGATAACGAGACGTTCTATACCGATGTGTTCAGTGATGACGCTGCTGCGTTTCGGTTCGCTGAGTTGCCGGTGAAACGGAAGCCGGCGGATGCTGTGGTGAAGGCGTTGCTGCTCGGGGAAAGCCAGGATGGGGTGCCGGAGGGGCCGAATACGTTGGCTGTCTTTGTCGGACTGGGGCAGCGGGTTTATATCCTCTGGAAGGTGGTGACGATCTCGGGTTTTGTCGACTGTCGCGCAGGGCGGGTGGCCGAGGAGCAGCGGCAGGCGTGTTTCGCGAAGCACCTTACCGGGCAGAGCGGTTATTCGAGGCTTATGTTCGAAGTGCAAGAAATGGTGGATGACGTTATTCAATAAGACGTAAGGCGATCGAAAACTTGTATCGCATCTCAGGCGAGAGCGGTCCACCGGTCTCGCAAAAGCCAAGAAAGCACAGTTTCGGCGTCTGCACGGAAAGTTCATCTGCGAGCGCTGCAAGTTGGATCCTGTTGCTGTATTCGGAACAGAACATGCGGAAGCTTGTATCGAAGTTCATCACTCGACAATTCACGTGTATAAGGCTGGACTAGACCAAACAGACAGCGTCAGATCGTCTGACTCAGTTCGGCCATGAGCAGCCATCACACGCGCATCAAGCGATGACCGTTATAGGCAGCTGATTGCAGTCGGTCGTCGGAGCATGCTTCGACGGCAGTTGTCGCTATGCAGCGGCCAACTGCGGCGCGTTCGCGAATCGGGGAGTAAACCAAAAGCAGACGGTCTGCGGTGAGAACTCTCCGCCAAACGTTGGATGCCTGAAGGGATCGGTGCCACGAAACATGGGGTGGGGCAGCAGCGTTGGGCTTGGGAGAACCTCGGCGGGCTCAAGCCAAGCAACGGAAATCGGTATCCTGCGTTACAAATCCCTGGAGCAGGGTCCCGCGCCCGGTAATCGTGACGTGACTTCTAGCCTCGGGTTACCGAGACACAAATGTCAGACATGTGGTAGCCTCGAGCGCCAGTCAACGCGACGCCATTTTTGGGCTGCGAGCGAGCATCAAGACCGCATTTGACCCTACGCCACGCCGTACTGACGCGCAGGACTTGATACTCTACTGTGGCCCACGTGGGCAACTTATTTTTGGGCAGTAGACTAGGCATGGTTACCTTTCTACATATCTCCGATCTCCATCGTGACTCTGGCAGTGGGCTCACCACCCGCTCACTTCTCGAATCCCTTCGCCTTGATCGGGAGCGCTACATCGCCGAAGGTCTGCCCCAACCAGATATCGCAATCGTCAGCGGCGACATCGTCTACGGTGTAACAAAGGACGATTCGAGTAGCGATGCGGCGTTGAGGGCTCAGTATGACGAGGCGTATAGCTTTCTAGTTGACCTCTCCGATTTATTCTTCTCGGGCAACCGGGATCGCATCGTCATAGTGCCGGGCAACCACGACATCAGCCACCCTCATGTTCTTAGAAGCACAGTTCCGGAGGACATTCCGACAGACGGAGTCCGACGCAAACTGATTGCGAGGCAACTTGGAGAAGATGAGTCGCTTTGGAGGTGGGTCTGGGCTGACTTTTCTCTTCGTAGGATTTCGGATCGGAATGAATATGCGGAACGACTGAAGCCCTTCGCTATATTTTACGACTCGTTCTACGAGGGTCGCCGCAGGTTTTCGCTTGAACCGTCTCAACAACTCTCGTTGCACGACTTCCCTGAGCTGGGTGTTGTCGTAGCGGGACTGTCCAGCTGCTGCGACAACGGCCTTTTCAATCGGTGCGGCAGGATCCACCCTGATTGCATTGCCGGCGCGACTCGCGATGTCGCAGACTTAGTGCGGCTTGGACGTATTTCGATCGCCGTGTGGCATCACAACCTCGCCGGAGGCCCGAAAGATTCAGACTATGTCGAGGCTGAATTTTTGCAGAGCCTGATGGACGGAGGCTTCGCGCTGGGTTTTCACGGCCATCAGCATCGACCTCAGTTCATCGAGCACCGCTTCACTGCTGACAACGAGAAAGCAATTGCGGTGATCAGCGCAGGAACGTTATGCGGAGGTCCTCGTACACTCCCATCGGGCCGGATGCGGGCCTATAACCTTGTCTGTGTCGACACGGCAACGGGCCAATGCTCGCTGCACGTTCGAGACATGAAAAACTCTAATTTCAGCTCGCCTGTTTGGGGGCCAGCGAACGTTCCGGAGTTCGGAGGTTCATCGATGTCTTTCGAGTTGAAGATTTCACCAAATGCGAGGCGTCCAGTTCTCATGGATGTGCCGCCTGTCCAAAACGGCGGTGACGAGTCCGGTCAGGCAGCGCAGGTAGCGGTCAACGAAAAGCTCGCGCTTGAAGCGGCGAGTGAAGCAGTCCGGTTGTTAAGGGGCGGCAAGGCTCAGCCTGCGATTGAAATCGTTCTGCCATATCTATCGAACCCCCTCGCCCGCCGAGTCGCCGTAGAGGCGCTCCTTGAACTCGACAAGTGGGAAGACATTGAGCGGCTTTGCAGCCCTCCGCAGTCGAACGCTGAACTCATTGCATTGATGGAAGCGCAATATCAGCTTGGCCATCGACCACAGCTGCGTGCGCTGATCGAATCTGAAACCGTCACCATGAATCAAGATGCCGCTGTTCGACAAAGCGTTGATCAAGCCCGCGCACGACTGGGAGGAGGCCGCTAAATGACACAAATTGCATTCCAAGTCGATACGTCCCGTGTTTTGGAGATTCTTTCCAAGCAGATCTACGATTCTCCCTACGCGATGGCGCGAGAGAACGTGCAGAACGCGTACGACGCTGTTCTCATGCGTGCAAACCGAGAGCAAAAATCTCCTTCCGAGTATCAGATCGTTATCACAGCACGGCCCGACCAGATCGAGATCTCGGACCAAGGCATCGGTATGACCGAAAAAGTTCTACGAGAGAACTTCTGGCGCGCTGGATCTTCAGGGAAGAACAATGATGCCGCTCGCGCAGCAGGTGTCATCGGAACATTTGGCATCGGTGCAATGGCCAACTTCGGTGTCTGTGATCGTTTGCAGATCGATACTCGTGCGATGGATCAGGCCACAGGCATCCGTACCTTCGCCCTCAAGAGTCAGCTGTCCATCGGTCAGGATTGCATCTCGCTGGAAAATCTTGATTCGTCCATCGAAGTTGGGACGAAGCTCACCGCACAAATCAGCCCGACGTCACCTATCAACGTCCAGGCTTTGCGGAACTACCTAGCGCCGTTCGTTCGGTTCCTCACGGTTCCCGTATTGCTAAGAGACGGTTTCATAAAGACTGATCGGCCCGCCGAAGGGTATTCCAGCAGATCAGACAGCAACCGAGTTTGAGGAACGCGCCGTGAATGTCTGCACGGCGCTCGAAACGAATACGGAGACGACGGAAGTGATGCAGCCAGGCATGCGTGCGTTCGACGACCCAGCGATATTTGCCAAGGCCGCTGCCATGTTCGGTACGGCGCTTGGCGATCACTGGCTCGATACCGCGATCGCGCAACGCGCGCCGATGTCGCTCGGAGTCGTAACCGCGATCCGCGTAGACCACACGCGGCCGCTGCAATGGGTGGCCACGCAATCCGCGGATCGGCGGAATCGCGTCGATCAGCGGCAGCAATTGCGTGACGTCGTTGACGTTCGCGCCGGTCAGGATCGCGGCGAGCGGCGTACCGTTGGCGTCGGTGACGATGTGGTGCTTGGAACCGGGTCGCGCGCGATCGGTGGGGTTTGGCCCAGTTTTTGGCCTGCCCCAACGGCGCGAATCGATGATGAATCGACGGCGGCTCGTGAGAAGTCGATCTGGTCCGCTGCGCGCAGCTTTGCGAGCAGTAGCTCGTGCAAGCGATCCCAGACACCGGCTGCTTGCCAATCGCGCAGCCGGCGCCAACATGTCACGCCCGAGCCGCATCCCATCTCGGCCGGCAGGTCGCGCCAGCGTAGTCCGGTCTTGAGAACGAACAGGATGCCGGTCAGCGCGGCGCGATTCGAAACAGGCAGGCGGCCCGGGTTCTTCTCGCGCCGCGGCTTGGGTGGCGGCAGTAACGGCTCGATCAGTGTCCACAATTCATCGTCGATGATCGGCTTGGCCATCTCCTCAGTCTCGGTTGTTCCGATGCCTGAGGTTAACAGCTCACCGCGAAAGTTAACAGCCCCACGGGGCCTTTTTGAAACCGTCTCTAAACGGGGAATTGCTTAGCCAACAAGACGTCAGATCTGCTGCGGGCATCGGAGCGAATTGGAGAGCCCTCGACACAAAGCAACTGAACACAGGACGGTTTGCTTTCGAGGCGTGCGTGCTGGTTGATGGCAATCAGGTGGCAGTCGTTATCGACAAGCTAATGATCGACGGAGAGGCGAGTCCTGGTGGAGCGTGGCTTAGGAACGGGGCCGGTCAGGTGATGGGGCTCCGATCGAGATTCGGTCTCGCACCAATTCCGCTCCCGACTCACTATCAGCTGGGCGGCTTTGCTGATCTGCCCTTCCTTCTGCCGACCGCGGGGCGCGAGGCTCTTACTCGCGAGTCAATCCAAGAAGCGACTCAACTTATTTCTCCGATTGAATCCGCTCTCACGGAAGCACTAAAGGACACTGATCTGGCTGACACCCTCCAAGCGTTTCAGCAACACCTCATCCAGATCGGGCGGATCGATTGGGCGGGACGTGTGAGCATTCAACTAAGCCCAGGGGATCAGCGGATGGAGTTGGGAAAGCTTCGAGACGACCATCCAGGAGTCGAGCTTCACTGGTACACCGGGACTGATAGTGATCAAATCAACACCTTCGCCAGCGAGGACTCTCCGTTGATCCGCGTAAGTCAGACGAATCCTCGTCGGGAAATTCAGCAACGCTATCTGAGAGACGTCCTTCGATTGCCGGAGGTACCGAACGTGGTCAGCATTGTCGAGACTTACGATCCTAGAGACTTGTCGTTCGACGAAGTGACTCTCATGCTGGCAATAGCGAGGGTTCTGAGGGTCGACTATCTAATTGACGACATCGATCTCAAGTGGGTCAAGCTCAGTCACGGTGTGCCGATGCTGACCGAAATGACAGCTGAGAAACTGACGCTCAAGATATCGAGGACTTGGAGCGCGGTTCAAGCCGTCATCCAGGTCATAGCATCAACGCCGGAAGTGGCGGAGGGCATGACAAGGGACTTTGTGCGGGTGCACGTTTACGAACGCATCAAAGAATTCGTTCCATCGTCTCAAAGAGCTGGGCTTGATGCCTTGCAAAAGACTCTCGCAAGGAGGCGTGAACTCTATCGACTGGAAGTCGATGACAAGGGAGAACTCGAGCCGCTCTTGGCCGAATATCTTGCGGGTCATGTGCAGTTCATAGAGGTACTCAACGCCGCAACACGCGTCAGCGCCGGTCATACACAACGTGTCAGCAGTGACACCGTCGGCACGGTCGAGAACGCTCTGAATGACGTGGTCAACGCAAAGGTCGAACCTCAGGTCGTTCGCATCATCTCGGCACCCGAGTCCGGTTCTCCAATACTTCGAACAGACACTGAACTCAGAGAACGGCTGCTAACGACCGAGAGGGAAATTCTGCAGCTCAACAATCATCGCGTATTCCTCGCACTCTCTGACAGACTGTTCCAGCTTGAGCGAGAGTTCTTCACCTTCCCTCATTCAACACAAGTTGCCTGGGCGGGAAGGCGAATCGTCTATCTGTTCGGCTTGTCGCACTCCTCCGAAAACCTGTGACCTGCTCCCCGTAAACCGGGCCAGTCGGAATCTAGTAAAGTCCGTTTTCGGAGAGGAAGACGGACATGAAGAAGCGCTTTTCGGAAGAACAGATCATCGGCTTCCTGAAGGAAGCGGAGGCGGGCCTGCCGGTGAAGGAGCTGTGCAGGAAGCATGGGTTCAGTGACGCCTCGTTCTACACGTGGCGCGCGAAGTTCGGCGGCATGGAGGTGTCGGAAGCCCGTCGGCTCAAGGAGCTGGAAGCCGAGAACGCGAGGCTGAAGAAGCTGCTGGCCGAGGCGATGCTCGATATGGAAGCCCTGAAGGTGGTCGTGAAGGGAAAGCCCTGAGCCCGCAGGCCAGGCGCGAGGCGGTCGCGGCGATTCGGCAGAAGGTCAATGTCTCCGAGCGCCGTGCCTGCCGGCTTGTCGGGCTTTCGCGCAGCGTGCTGCATTATGAAGCGCAGCCGGACCACGAGAATGAGGCGCTCAAGGCGCGCCTCATCGAGCTGGGGCACCAGAGGCGGCGTTTCGGCTATCGGCGGCTACACGCGCTGCTGGCGCGCGAAGGAAGGCACGTAAACCACAAGCGCGTGCACCGGCTGTATCGCGAGGCCGGACTGGCCGTGCGGCGCCGGCGACGGCGCCACGGCGTGATGGTCGAGCGCGAGCAGCTGGCTTTGCCGAGTACGCCGAACGAGGTGTGGTCCCTCGATTTCGTGATGGACGCATTGTCCAACGGGCGTCGCCTGAAGTGCCTGACCATTGTCGACGACTTCACCAAGGAAGCGGTCGAGATCGTGGTGGACCACGGCATCTCGGGTCGGTATGTGACGCGCGTGCTGGACCGGGTGGCGCGCTTCAGGGGCTACCCGAAAGCGTTGCGCACGGACCAGGGACCCGAATTCACGAGCCGCGCGCTGGACCAGTGGGCCTACGCCAACGGCGTGACGTTGAAATTGATTCAGGCGGGCAAGCCGACGCAGAATGCGTACATCGAGTCGTTCAATGGCAAGTTTCGTGACGAGTGTCTGAACGAGCACTGGTTCACGACGCTCGCCCACGCCCGGGCCGTGGTGTCGGCATGGCGCCGGGACTACAACGAGGCACGGCCGCACAGCGCATTGAACTACCAGTCGCCGGCCGAATTCGCGGCGAAGCATCCGGCACCAGTAGGCGCTCCTGTCTTGCAGGAGCATGTTTGAACAGGACTTTACTAGAAGCTCCGTGGCCCTATCGAAGGGGCAGGTCAGGACGAGCGCATCCGCTGCGCTTTCAACCCAGGCGCTCATGCTATGTCATCTCCAGGGTAGCCGCTGCTGCCGGTGTCCGGCGGGCACAGGCGTGATTCGAGCCAATGCAAACCTTCAGCAATATAGCTAGGTACAGTCCATTCCTCGGCGTACGCCAATATGTCCATGGCAAAGTCGGTCTTCTTGAAGCTGTCCGAGCGGATTCGATCATAGACGTCCTGATAAGCGTCGTTGAGAGTGGCAGGAATGGGAATGCCGATCGAGAGCCTGCCGGAACGGAACAGCCCAAAATTCTCGTAGACAATTGCCTCCTCCAAGGTGCGCGGGCGAAGCGTCTGCGTGACTGAGCCGTCGGTCACTAGGACATCCGTCTGGAACGCGATGCAACGGTCCTTTCCGACATGCCGTTTATCGCGTTGGGTCAAAGCCATCAGGCCAGCTATGGTTGTTTGATCACAGAATTTCTTGAGGGATGCGTTGGAAGTCCGTGCACCGGCAACATCTGCCCGGCAGGCGCTCGGATAGCCTGTGGGCGTAACTGAATCGAGATCGGTGATGACGAGATAAGGGATTCGAAGAAAGCTAAGCAGGCCCTCGAAGCGGTGGCCGTAGGCACCACCCACCTCCAGAACCGTGAGATATGTGGTCCGCAGCCGCGTTGCGGCACTTTCGATCATAGCGGGCATAAGCAGTTTTTCGACAGCGCCCTCGACAAGAACAGTCGCATCGGCAAAGAACAAATCGCAGTGGGTCAAACGTAGATAGCGTTTAAGGAAAGCCAGCGACTCTGAGGGGGACACGAGCTTACCATCGATCGTTTCTGCTTCAGGTTGGAACGCACGAAGACTGCTGACTTCGGACGCGTTTCGGATCCCGATCGCGGCGGTCTCTCCTTTGGTATGGCTGCGCCGAAAATAGCGAACCTTTTCGAAATCCACTGCCTCCATGATGTGCGAGGAGTGGGTGGTGACGACTAGCTGCGGCACAAGATCGGGCTCGCCCGATGCCTCGGCAGACTGGTTGATTACTTGCCAAATATTGGAGATAAAGGTCTGTTGGACTTGTGCGTGGAGGTGAACTTCGGGCTCCTCGATGAAGATCAGCAAGGTAAGCGGTCTATTCTCGACGGTCATCACCCATTGAGAATGAAAATGCCTAGCTTGAATGGCCATGTAGATGAGGTTTTTGAAGCCGAGGCCATTGTATAGCTCGGGAAGCTCATGCTGTCGGTTCGGGTCGACGTAGAGCAACTCCGTGCTTCCGCGCAATGCGGTTTCCGGACTAAGGGATGAGACGATTCGCAGTTCACGATCATTAATTGACGGGACTCCGAGGCGCTTGATAAGACTAATCAGCGGTTCAAATTGTTTTGCGTAGTGATCGGTCAGTTGTTTGTTGTTTTCGTCGATCACACTGTGCGCATCGGCTGCGGGGCCAGCCTGTTCGAGATTCTTTCGGTAAAAGGCCGAAAACGCGGATGACAGCCGGTTGCTTCGGCTACTGTCGTCGTCGTTGATGTTGCGCTGAGCGTCGACGAATTCTACCTTTATAAGATGCTTTAGAAGCCGCTTGCCTTCCTCTGAGTCAAGTTCGTCGGCCATGATCTCAGGCGGAGCTCCAGTCTCAGATTGCTCGTCAAGCGAAAAATAGCGGGTCGTGCAGTGGCGTCCAAGATTCCCTTCGAGAGCCAGATATTGCGATAGCGCCTTGACACGTGTCCCATCCTTCTGTTTTGGATAGGCGGCATCATAACTCTCGCGCAGTTTCTTTACGTCTGCGATTTCATAGGACAGTCGGATACCGACTCGGGTGAAATCCGATAGCTTGGGAAGCAGCGTGAAAACCCTACCGAAGGCGATGCTTTCCGGATCTATGGAGAACCATAGATCAAGACTAATTTTAGGAAGTCGCTCTGCATCTCCGGTGGTGATAAATGCATCAAAATCGATCATCCGTGCAACCGAGAAATCGTGTATCTTGAAATCACGTCCCCCGAGGAAGCAGCGAAATATTGCAGTGGCAGACGTCTTGCCGCTATTGTTTGGTCCAACAAAGATTGTTTCGCGCTCTTCGATGTCAATTTTAACATCCTCGAGTCGCCTAAAATTTCGTATGGCGATGCCGCTGATCTTCATAAATCAACCTTTAAACACGTAAATCGACAAAAATCGCCCATGCTGCGATCTATCGTTCACTATCGATGAAATTAAGGTGGCAACCAGTTGGATGAGCAGAGACTACCTTGATCGAAGGATGGTCATCATGCGTGTGGCAAATGTGCCGTATTGGGTGGTAATCAAGATGTGATCCCCGGTTTATTGTATTGACTAGCAGTGTGCCATTATTCGATTGGTTGGCGCAATAAGATAAATCGTTATTGACACATTGTATTCGAGTCGTGGATCCGTGGAGAATTACAGATCGGTCCGCCAGTTTTTGAGATTAGAAGGGCACAAGGATCGCCAAATTACTGACCTGCAACATGAGCCCATATCACGCGCGCCCCTATACCTAACAGCCAGTCCCCCTCAATTCCCCATTTCTGAGATGCCAGCGCGACTACACTGGTCATGAAGCCTTGCTTCTCGCCCATCGGAGTAGTCCGCAGCACCCTTCGCCCCGATGGTCGAAAGAAATCGTCTTGCCCAACAAGACACAGCGAAGGGGAGAAATAAGAGGGGAAATCCAAGGCAACAAAAAGCGCGGGCCGTATGGGCTGCAACCCATACGACCCGCTGACCACAACCAACTCGTCACAGGAGTCGGAAATGGCTGACGCCAATATTAAGTCACGTCGCAAGAAGAACAAACCGGTAGATATGAAGAAGATGTTTGAGTTGGTCCTCCGCAACTACCCGGACCTTCCCAAGCGTGGCTGGCCGTATCTGCCATGGATGCAGGCCATTGATATCGACTTCAAGATCTTTGGATTCCAACCGGGCGACCGTGTCTACCTCAGCGTGAACTACGACACGCGGCAAATAACGATCACGCCAGACCACAGCCAGCTTGCGCTGCGAGAGCAGCCGTACCATGACGAGGACCGGCAAGACCCGTTTGCTTAAAGCTCAAGCGCCGCTTGATGCGGCGCGCGCGAACTGACTCCAGGTTTTGCACGAACGCGACTGACCGCCGGGGCGTTATCGCCCTGGCCATCGCCGCGAATGTTGCGATTCGCACCGACAGCCACCTTCAACAATTGTCACGATCGCATCGCGTGTGCCAAAGCGATCGAACGGATTCGCTTCACTCGAAGGCATCCGGATTCAACCGACGGCCCGAATGTCCGCAAGAATTCGCGAACGACGCCTCAACGCCCACCGTCCCGCGCTTTCACGACCTTCCCACGCTGAAGCACAAACGCAACCTGCTCACCTTCACCCGAAACGACGCCGATATCATCGAGCGGGTTTCCATCGAGCACGGCCATATCGGCGATCGCACCAGCGGCAACAACCCCCAGTTGCCCAGCCATGTTGACGATCTCCGCCGCCACAGTCGTCGCTGACCTGAGCGCTTCCAGATTCCCGAGCACTTCCGCCCGAATCCGAAACTCGCCGGACTGAAACGTGTGCATTTCCCCAAGCAGATCCGACCCGAACCCCATCTTCACACCGGCCTTCGAATAAATCTCCAGCGATTCTCGTCCCTTCTGCTGCACGGAAGCCACCTTCGCAACGGAGTCAGCCGGCATCCCGAACTCCGCGCCATGTTTGGCAAGTGCGTCATAAGTCACAAGCGTAGGCACCACAAACGCCCCATGCTCATGCATAAGCTTCGCCGCCGCCTCGTCCACAAGATTCCCGTGCTCGATCGTCCTCACGCCACATCGCACAGCCCGCGCAATCGCCCGCCCCGTATACGCATGCGCCATCACATAAGTATTCGCGGCTTCAGCCTCATCAACGATCGCCCGAATCTCATCCTCCGAATACTGCGTGTTCGCAATCGGATCGGTCGGCGAAGCAACCCCACCTGAAGCCATGATCTTGATCTGCGTCGCGCCTTTCTGAATCTCCTCACGCACGGCGAGCCTTACCCCTTCAACCCCATCCACCACCCGCGCAATCGCCCCCGTCCTGAAACAGCAAGAGCAGGGCTCCAGCAAATCCCCCGAGGCCGAAAATCCCCGTGCCCGCCGGTCTGCGACAACGCTTTCCCCGACGGAAAAATCCTCGGCCCTGAAACCAGCCCCGTCTCGACCGCCTGCATCAACGCCCAATCCGCGCCACCCGCATCCCGCACGCTGGTAAACCCACGCGACAACATCGCATCGAGAATCGGCAACGACCGAATCGCCGCGAGAATATTCGGCTGCGTTGCATTCGCCCCGAGATTCGCATTCGAAGCCAGCACATGCACATGGCAATCGATGAACCCCGGCATCACGGTCTTGCCACGCACATCGATCACCTGCGCATTCGGCAAATCCACCGGCCGATCGGTGACTTCGACGATCCGCTCGCCTTCGATCACGACATGATGATGTTCGAGCAACACGCCTCGTTCGAGGTCGAGGACGTTGCCGCCTTGAAGCACGGTAATGGTCATGGAGAAATATCCTTATCGAGTCATGGAGGCAGCGAGCTTCGCATCCTTCACGAAACGCGTTCCGACGAAGCTGACGGCCGCCGCGAGGATCACGTAGAAGGCGGGCGCCATGTTGCTGCCCGTGCGGGCGATGAGCCACGTGATCAGGAACGGCGCGAACCCGCCGAAGATCGTCACCGCGAAGTTGTACGCAACGGAAAGCCCGGTCGACAGCACCTTGGTCGGGAACAGCTCCGCGAACGCCGCGAGGATGGGCCCCGTATAGGTCGCGATCAGCACGCCGAACACGGCCTGAAACACGATCAGCGACGTGAACCCGGGCGCATGGTTGATCCACGCGAACATCGGCCACGTGAGCACGAGGATCGCGAGCGCCGAGCCGGACAGGAACACGCGCCGTCCCCACACGTCGGCGAGCCGGCCGACGATCGGCGAGCAGCACATGATCATCAGCCCGCCGACCATGCCGGCCGCGAAGCCGGTCGATTGCGGCAGATGCAGCGTGCGTACGGAATAGGTCGGCATGTAGAACAGCAGCACGTAGGTGCAGACGGTCCACAGGATGACCATCGAAAAACTCGCGAACGTTTCGCGCGGGTAGGTGGACAGCACTTCCTTCAGCGGCGAGCTTTCCTTCGCCTGCGATTCGACGGCGCTGAACGCGGGCGTCTCGTCGATATGGCTGCGGATGAAGTAGCCAACCGGCCCGACGATGATCCCGAGCAGGAACGGCAGCCGCCAGCCCCAGCTATGCAGCGCCTGTGTGTCGAGCGACGTCGTGACGAACGTGCCGGTCGCGGCGCCGAGCAGCACTGCGAAGCCGATGCTCGACTGGATCCAGCTCGAGTAATACGCGCGCTTCTCCGGCGGCGCGTATTCGGTGAGGAACGCGGTGGCGCCGCCCATTTCGCCGCCGGCCGAGAAGCCTTGCAGCAGCCGCGCGACGACGATCAGCAGAGGCGCGGCGATGCCGGCCTGTTCGTAGGTCGGCGCGATCCCGATGAGCGCCGTGCCGGCAGCCATCAGCAGAATGGTGAGCGACAGCGCGGCCTTGCGCCCGACCTTGTCGGCATAGACGCCGAGCACGATGCCGCCCACCGGCCGCATGAAGAAACCGACGCCGAACGTCGCGACGGTGAGCAGCACGGAAGTGAGTTCGTTGCCGGTCGGAAAGAACAGCTTAGCGATGATGACCGCGAAGAAGCTGTAGACGGTGAAGTCGAACCATTCGAGACCGTTGCCGATCACGGTCGCGACGATGGCGCGACGGCGTTGCTGCGCCGCCGCATCGACGGCAGGCGCGGCGCGCGGGGAAAGCGTTCCTTGCATGGTCTCTTCCTTTGTCAGAAGACGGGACGGCTGCCCCGCGTGAATCCCATGCTAAGGACAGCCGGAATTTTTTCTGAAACGAAAGATTCGCATGCACGCATGCGCTGCACGCATGCGTCGCGCTCAGGGCGCGGTCTGCTTCTCCGCCTGTTCGAACAGCCAGCGCGTGAACAGGCGGGCGGCCTGGTTCTGCGCGCGGTCGTTGGGCGAGATCACGTAATAGCCGCCGCCGTGGCTCGCGGACGCTTCCGTCACGCGCACGAGCAGGCCGGCTTCGATGCATGCGTCGATCATGTAGCGCCAGCCGAGCGACACGCCCTGGCCGAGAATCGTCATCTGCACGATCTGCGGATAGGAGTTGATCGTGATGTTCTGCGGCTGCGCCTTCTGCCGGTCGACGTCGTTCATGTCGAACCACTCGGACCACGACATCCATTGGCGCTGCCCATCCTCGAGGCGCAACAGCGTTTCGTTCGCGAGATCGGCCGCGTCGAGCGTGCGGCCGGCGAGATAGCCGGGCGCGCAGACGGGAAAGACTTCCTCGTCGAACAGCCGGCGCGCGGTGTATTCGGCCGGTGCTTGCTGGCGCACGTAGTAGACGCCGACGTCGAATTCCGCCGGCGACATCGACGCAAGCCCGTCGCGCACGATCAGGCGCAGCTTGATGTTCGGATATGCGGTGCGAAAGTCCGGCAGCCGCGGCGTGAGCCACAGCAGCGCGACGCCGGACGAGCATGCGATCGTCAGTTCGAGGTCGCCGTACGGCTTCATCACGTCGTGCGTGGCTTCCGCGCATTGCGTGAGCAGGTGGTGGACCTGCGCCGCGTATTGCTCGCCGGCGATCGTCAGCCGCAGCGAACGGTGTTCGCGAACGAACAGCGAGCGGCCGAGGAATTCCTCGAGCTGCTGGATCTGGCGGCTGATTGCGCTTTGGGTGAGATGCAGTTCGGCGGCGGCTTTCGTGAAGCTCGCGTGTCGCACGGCGGCTTCGAACGCGACGAGGCACTGAAGGGGCGGCAGAGGCGTGATGCGCATGGCGGGCAGGGAGTCGAGGATGCTGCCGACATGATACGGGCGGATCGAAAGGAAATCACAAGGCGGGAAGGGCGCGGCCGGCCACCGTATTCGTGCGAAGATTGAGCGCAACGCGAGCGCGGCTGCGACTGCGATTGCGCCGGCCGAACGCTTGTCCCTTCTCTTTCCATCCCGCCAAACCCATGGACCGCTTCGAAAGCATGTCTGTGTTCGTCGAGATCGTCAGCACCGGCAGTCTGACCACGGCGGCCGAGCGGCTCGGTTTGTCGCCGAGCATGGTCGGCAAGCATCTGAACGCGCTCGAAGCGCGTCTCGGTGTGAAGCTGCTTCACCGCACCACACGGCGTCATCACCTGACCGAGGCGGGCGCGCTGTATCTGGAGCGTTGCCGCGACATCCTCGACCGGGTCGAGACGGCCGACGATGCGGCGTCGGCGCTCGGCGGCGATCCGGCCGGCCAACTGCGTATCGCGGCGCCGATCTCGTTCGGCGTCACGCAGCTCGCGCCGGCCGTCGCCGCTTTCCTCGCGCAGTATCCGCGTGTCGATATCGAACTCGTGCTGACGGACGCGGCGGTCGATCCGGTCGGCGACGGTATCGACCTCGCGTTCCGCATCGGGCCGCTGGCCGATTCGTCGCTCGTCGCGCGGCCGTTGCAGTCGTATTACCGGATGGTCGTCTGCGCGGCGCCGGATTATCTCGCGCGGCGCGGGATACCCGCCGCGCCGCCGGATCTGCTGAATCACGATTGCCTGGGCCATACACGATGGGGGCCGCGCCATCCGTGGCGATTCGACGGACCCGACGGGCCGATCGAAGTCCCCGTCGCCTACCGGTTGCGGGTCGACAGCGGCCCCGCGCTACGCGAGGCTGCGCTGGCCGGCGGCGGCGTGATCCTGCAGCCGCTCGGCCTGGTCAAGGCCGATCTCGACGCCGGCCGGCTGCGTCTCCTGTTGGCCGAATACACGTCGCACGGTCGCGATTTCTACCTGCTCTACGCGCGCGATACCGGTGCGCCGGCCAAGCTCCGCGCGTTCATCGGGTTCGCGCTGGCGCATTTTGCGGTTCCGGCGTCGAAGCCTTGAGCCCGTTGGCGTCAGGCGACGCGGCAAAAACTTCCGCCACGACGCCCAGTGCGTTGTTCACGGCGGCGCCGCCTGCGTAGAACAACGTCTGCAGGATCGTCTCGACGATCTGCTCTCGCGTCGCACCCGCGACCAGCGCGGCCTCGACGTGCGCGCGCAATTGCGGCAACGCGTACCCGAGCGTCACGCAACTGGCGATCACGACCAGTTCGCGCGTTGCCAGGTCGAGCCCGGGCCGGTCGAGCACGCCGGCGAACGCCCACTGCATCGTCATCGTCAGGAAGTCCGGGCAGAGGGTTTCGCGCGATTCGGCGAGATCCTTGCCGCTGTGCGCGCCGTGCAGGCGCTCGAACAAGGCGAGACCGCGGGCATAGGTATCGTCGCGGGGAGAAGGGGCTGCGTCATCGTTGACCTCGTCGTGAAGGGCCGAAATGCCGGCGGACAGACGCAGTGTGGCGGGACGGCCCGCATTGAAAAACACCGGTTCGGTCGGTTCATTTCCCACCGGGAGTGTGGAATGCGGGCGGCCGCGGCCGGCGATTCGCGGCAGTTCGACGGGGGCACTCGTCGCTGCGCCGCATTCGTGCGAAGATCGACCGAAAATCACACTCGCCCGAGCACGACGTGACCCGATCGAACCCTGAGAGCAAACCGGCGGCCGGCCACCCGCCGTGGATGGCCATCGCGCTGGCCGAACTCGGCATCCGCCGCCATCCGGCCGGCAGCATCAACCCGCGCATCGTCGAATACAACGACCAGACGAACCTGGTCGGCTACGACGACAAGATTTCCTGGTGCTCGTCATTCGTCAACTGGTGCATGACGCACGCCGGCATTCGCGGCACGGGCTCCGCGCTCGCGCGTTCGTGGCTCGAATGGGGCAGGCCGCTCGAGCGCCCGGTCTACGGCTGCATCGCGATCCTCACGCGCGACGATCCCGCGAGCTGGAAAGGGCACGTCGGGTTCTACCTGCGTCACGACGACGAGCACGTGCATCTGTTCGGCGGCAATCAACTGGAAGAAGTGCGCGAGCTGGCATACCCGCTGAACGAAGTGATCGGCTACCGCTGGCCCGACGCCCGATAACCGCGCCGCCACGGCGC
The DNA here is from genome assembly GCF_001742165.1 of Burkholderia stabilis. NCBI lineage: Bacteria > Pseudomonadati > Pseudomonadota > Betaproteobacteria > Burkholderiales > Burkholderiaceae > Burkholderia > Burkholderia stabilis. The sequence goes on from NZ_CP016443.1 coordinate 3,073,058, forward strand.
ACACGAAACGACGAACGCCGCGTTTTGATTGCGTTGTCGTCGGTCAAATGTCCGGGATCGTGCGGCTGACGAGCGGGGCGCCGGCAAACGTTGAAGCCGGCGCCGTATCGCCATCCCACCTAGTTCTTTGCGACAGTCTCCACCTCCGGCCCACCCGCCGCCTCATTCCTGCTCCACCCGCCCCCAAGCGACCGATAAAGCGCCACCGCCGCCAGCGCATGCTCGCGCTTGACCTGATTGAGCGAATCCGAATCCCGCAGATACACCTCCTGCGCCGACAGCACATCCAGAAAATCCGTCGCGCCGCCTTTATAAAGCTGGTTCGCCAACCCGAGCGCCTTGTCCGACGCGGTAAGCGCGCTGTCGAGCCTGCGCGTCGCTTCATCGGCGCTGACGAGATTCGCGCGCGCATCCTCGACTTCACGCAGCGCCTGCAGCATCGTCTGCCGTAACCCGAGTTCCGATTCGCGCATCCGGCTTTCGCTTTGCGCGATATCGGCCGTGATGCGTCCCGCGTTGAAGATCGGGCTCGTCGCGCTCAATGCCGCGCTGAACAGGTTGTCGGTCAACGTCGGCAACCCGAGATACGACGCCGCGAGAATCCCGTCCGTCAGGTTCAGCGAAAATTTCGGATACCGCTCGGCTTTCGCGACCCCCACTTGCGCCGCGCGCCTTTCGACCTGCGCATAAGCGGTCAGCACGTCGGGCCGCCGCAACAACGCCTGCGAAGGCAACGTCCCCGGCGCACCAACCGGCGGCGCGGGAATCTCGCCCGCCTGCGCGAGCACGAGCCGATCGACGGATTCAGGTGTGCGCCCCGAATACACGGCGATCAGATTGAGCTGATGCGCGATCTGCGCCTGCGTCGGCGGAATCCGCGCTTCGAGCGCATCGAGCTGGTTCTGCGCACGCGTGACGTCGAGTTCCGTCGACAGCCCGAACGCCTGCCGCTTGCGCGTGAGTTCGAGCGCGTGCTGCCGGATCTTCGCGTTGTCCTGCAGGATCTTCAGTTCCTGCTGCGCCCAGCGCAGGTCGACATACGCGGATGCCGCATCGGCCGCGAGCGCGAGCCGCATCGCGTCTTCCGCATGTTTCTGCCCGACCAATTCGGCCTGCGCGGCGAGCAGGTCGAGCCGTTCACCGCCGAACACGTCGGGCGACCAGCTCAGCGCGAGCCCGGCACCGGCCTGCCGCACGTAACCGAGCGGCGGCGGCGTGTTCTGGCGTGCGTCGGCCGCGTGCGCGGTCGCGTCGAGTTCGGGCAGCAGCACCGCGCGCTTCTGCACGGTCAGCGCCTGCGCCTGCTTCACGCGTTCGGCGGCGGCCTGCAGATCGAGGTTGCCGTCGAGCACGGCCGCGATCAGCCGGTCGAGCACGGGATCGTGGAATTGCGCCCACCAGGCGGCGGCGTCGATGTCCGCGCGCGGCACGTCGGCATCCCATGCGGCCGGTGCGAGCGTTTGAACCGAATCGTGCAGTGCCGGATGCTGCGCGGGCTGCACGGCACAGCCGGCGGCGAATGCACTGACGGCCAGCGCAACGAGTAGCTTTTTCATGATGATGATGACCTCAGCGTCAGTGCGCGTCCGGCGGCGGCGCGTTCAGGGTGATGGGTTTGGAAAACACGACGGCGATCAGCGCGACGACGAAGCACAGCGACAGCGCGTAGTACGCATCCGCATAGGTGAGCGTCAGCGCTTCGCGGTAGATCAGGCGATGCAGGTTCGCGAGCCCGGCCTGCGCGGTATTCAGCGTATTGCCGGCGACGGACGCCCAGTACGCGGCCTGATGGTCGAGCAGCGATGCGACTTGCGGCTCGCCGGCGCTCACGTGTTCGTTCAGGCGCAGGTAGTGGAAGTTCAGCCGGTCGTTGAGCATCGTCGCGCTCACCGCGATGCCGATCGCACCGCCGAGATTGCGCATCAGGTTGAACAGGCCGCTCGCCGATTTCAGCCGCGACTGCGGCAGCGAGCCGAGCGCCATCGTCACGATCGGCGGCACGCTGAATTGCTGGCCGATGCCGCGCAGCGCCTGCGGCAACAGCAGCTCCTGCCAGCCCCAGTCGTGCGTGATCGGCGTGTACAGGTAGCAGCCGAGGCCGAAGCAGATCAGCCCGAACACGAGCAGCGCGCGCATGCTGAAGTAGCGTGCGGCGAACGCATACGCGCAGAGCGCGAGCAACTGGAACGCGCCGACCGACAGCAGCGCGATGCCGATCTGCAGCGAGCTGAACGCGCGCACCTGGGAAAGAAACAGCGGCGTCAGGAACACGGTCACGAAAATCCCGATGCCGGTCACGAACGACAGCAGGCTGCCGATCCCGAAGTTGCGCACGGCGAGCGCGCGCAGGTCGACGATCGGGTCTTCGGCGGTCAGCGCATGCACGATGAACAGGAAGCCGCAGATGCCGGACACCCACGCGCAGATGACGATCGCGTCGTCGCCGAACCAGTTCTTGCGCGGGCCTTCCTCCAGCACGTATTCGAGGCAGCCGAGGAAGCCGGACATCAGCACGATGCCGAGATAGTCGCCGCGCTTGATGAGGCCGGGATCGGGTTCGTCGATGTGCACGTAGCGCGGCACGAGCGCGGCCACGGCGATGCCGGGCACGAGGTTCAGGTAGAACAGCCAGTGCCACGACCATTGGTCGGTGATCCAGCCGCCGATCACCGGGCCGATCGCCGGCGCGAGCGACGCGAGCGCGCCGATGGTGGTCGACGCGATCAACCGCTGCTTGCCGGGGAACAGCACGAACGCGGTGGTGAACACGGTCGGGATCATCGCGGCGCCGAGCGCGCCCTGCAGCCCGCGGAACAGGATCATCGAGTTGATGTCCCACGCGAGCCCGCACAGCATGCTCGTGATCGTGAAGCCGACGGCCGACGCGACGAACAGCCAGCGCGTCGACATCACCTTCGACAGCCAGCCCGACATCGGGATCACGATGATCTCGGCGATCAGGTAGGCCGTCTGCACCCACGACAGCTCGTCCTGGCTCGCGGACAGCCCGCCGCCGATGTCGCGCAGCGACGACGCGACGATCTGGATGTCGAGCGTCGCCATGAAGAAGCCGACGCACATCAGTGCGAACGCGAATACGCGCTGCCGGGTCGGTTGCGACGCGGGGTCGCCGGAAAACGCGGTAGTCATCGTCGGCTCCCGCTCAGTTCGCGTGATCGGTGTGCACGGTCACGACCGCGGACAGGCCGGGGCGCAGCACGTGCTCGAGGCCCGGCTGCGGATCGAGATGCACGCGCACGGGCACGCGCTGGACGATCTTCGTGAAGTTGCCGGTCGCGTTCTCCGGCGGCAGCACGCTGAAGGTCGCGCCGGTCGCGGGCGCGACGCTGTCGACGCGGCCGTGCAGGCGCGTGCTCGACGCGTCGAGCGACACGTCGACGCGATCGCCCGCGCGCATCTTGCGCAGCTGGTCCTCCTTGAAGTTCGCGTCGATCCACAGCCCCGACGCGGGCACGACCGTCAGCAGCGGCACGCCGACGTTCGCGAGCATGCCGACGCGGCCGGTACGATTGCCGACATAACCGTCGACCGGCGAGCGGATCGTCGTGTATTCGACGTTGAGCGCGGCGACGCGCTGCGCGGCAAGCGCGGTGTTCACGCGGGCGCGCGCATCGGCGAGCTGCGCGCCGAGCACGTCGAGCTGCCGCTTCGCCGCGAGCAGCGCGGCGTCGCTGCGGTCGACGGCCGCGCCGGCCTTCGAATAGTCGGCGTCTGCGCGCTCGACGATCTGGTTCGACACCGCGTCCGATTTCACGAGCTCGCGGTAGCGCACGCGGTCCGACGCGGCACGCGTCAGTTCGGCCGACGAGGCGTTCTTGTCCGCCGCGTGCTGGCCGATCACCGCGTATTGCAGTTGCTGCTTCGCTTCCAGTTCGGCCACGGCGGAGCGCGCACTGTCGACTTCGGCGCTGGCCTGCGCGAGCTTCGCATCGTAGTCGCGCGCATCGAGTTGCACGAGCACGTCGCCGGCTTTCACGCGCTGGTTGTCGGTGACGAGAATCCGGTCGACGAAGCCGTTGACCTTCGGCGCGAGCACCGTCACGTCGCCGCCGACGTACGCGTCGTCGGTGCTTTCCTGGACGCGCAGCACGAACAGCCAGTCGAGCGCGGCGGCGACCACGACGACGACGACGGCGCCCACCGCGATGCGCATCCACGGCACGCGGCGTTGCTGCTTCGCGGGCCGGTCGGTTGTGGCCGCTTCACGGGAAGCAGCGGTTTGGGTCGTTTCCATCAATTCACCTATGTATATGCACTTATTGAGACGATCGGCGACGCATCGTCGATCGGGGAAGGGGCTAGCGTTCCGGCAGGTTGTGCGTGATCCGGAACAGTTCGTCTCTCAAGCGGGCCGCCTGCGTTGGTCCGAATCGCCGTTCGAACGCTTCCTGGGCGGCGAGCCAGTGCACATGCGCGTCGGCGATCTTCGTTTCGCCGTCCGCGGTCAGCGCGAACGTCTGGCGGCGGCATGGCGGCTCGATCCGGCCCGTCACCAGCGCCGCGCCGACGAGCGGCTTGAGCGCGCGCAGCAGCGCGGTGCGCTCGATCACCAGCACGGACGACAGCGCCGCCATCGTCTGGTGCGGCCGGTCGCGCAGCAGCGCGAGAATGCTGTACTGCGACGGCGTGACGCCCGCCCGCGACAGGTAACGCTCGTAGAACTGCGAGATCCGGCGGGCGGCCTGGCGGACCGCGAAGCAATCGTCATCGGTGAGCGTGGTCTTGTGCATGTGCACATGTTAGGGCGCGGGGCAGGGTGAAGCGATGGCCGGGGATGGATCAAACTGGTGTCGCGGCTGTACCAATCGGCGGCAGATTGGTGCAGATGGGCTGCCGGATCAGGCCGCCGCCGGCACGATCCAGCCTTCGCGGTCGCAATAGGCGGCCGTGTAGTCGATGAACGCCTTGACCTTGGCGGGCAGCAGCGCGCGGTTCGCGTACGCGAGCTTGATCTCGACGAACGCGTCGACGAGATCGGCGCCTTCCAGCAACTGCACGAGCGCGCCCGATGCGAGTTCGGCTTCGACGAGCGTTCTCGGCACGACGCCGATGCCGAAGTCGTGCATCACCATTTCGCGGTTGAAAACGGGGCTGTTCGACGAGATGTCGAAGCGAAACGGCACGGTCAGCGTGTTGCCGTCGACGCGGAACGACAGCGCGGGCCGGCGCAGCGACGGCGATATCGGCACGAACGGATGATCGGCGAGGTCGGCCGGCGTCTCGGGGCGCGTATGTGCGCTCAGATACGCGGGCGTCGCGACGATCACGACCGGAATGCGCTCGACCAGCCGCACGACGGTCGATTCGCTCGTCAGCATGTACGGCACGACGATGCCGATGTCGTAGCCTTCGCCGACGAGATCGACCGGGCGTTCGGTCAGCGTGACGTCGAGGCGCACTTTCGGATGCGCGGACTTGAAGCCGGCGATCAGCGGCACGAGCCGGTTGAGGGCGGCCGTCGTGTGCGCGACGAGGCGCAGCAGGCCTTCGGGCTCGCGCGTCTGCGCCTGCGCTTGCACTTCGAGCGCGTCGAGCTCGTCCAGCACGGCCGCGCAGCGCTCGTAGATGCGCTCGGCCGTTTCGGTCAGCGACACCTGGCGCGTGGTCCGGTGCAGCAGCCGGCTGCCGAAGCGCGCTTCCAGATCCGCGACCGCACGCGACACGACGGGCCGCGCGAGGCCGTGCATGTCGGCGGCGCGCGTGAAGCTGCGCATCTCCACCACCGACCGGAAAATCCGCAGCTTGTCGATGTAGTCCATGTCCGTCTCCTTGACGCGATGACGGGGCGCCGGAAGCGCCCGGCCGGCCCGCCGGCCTCGTTACGGCGGAGTGTACATTGACTTTATGCATATGCACATATAAATTCCGGAGCATGAACGACAACCCGATTGCCCAAGCGTGCAATTGCCTCGCGCTGCGTCAGGCAGCACGATTCGTCACGCAACTGTACGAGCGCCATCTGGCCACGGTCGGCGTCACGCCAGCGCAGTTTTCGATCATGGCGAACCTGGCGCACCGGCCCGGCCTGCTGATGAGCGAACTCGCCGAGACGCTCGTGATGGACCGCACGACGCTGCTGCGCGCGCTGAAGCCGCTGCAACGCGACGGTTTCGTCGCGACGGCCGCGTCCGAACACGATGCGCGCGCGCATGCGCTGAGCCTCACGAAGCTCGGCGAGCACACCTATGCACAGGCGAAAATCGCGTGGCAGGCCGCACAGGACGAATTCGAGACGCAGTTCGGCCAGGGGCGCGCGAAGGCGCTGCGCGACGAGCTGTTCAGCTTGACGGCGCAGCGCTAGGCGGGCGGCCAAACTGGCGCGGAATTCGAGCCATCGATTGCTTGAAGCGGGTCGAAGCGCTGGACGCGGTTCAATCCGGATCGGAAATTGGTCTGTAAATCACCCGGATTGATGGCGATCTGGACAGTTTTTATTTCCAGTTGTAGAGTCCTCTGACGGATTTCACGGGCCGGCGCCGCCGGAACGAGTCATGAGGAGCAATCGATGCTGCAGTTGAGCGACCGCGACGGCGCGATGTTGCGGGGAGATTTCGGCGAGGGCGTCGCGCGCGCGATGCGGATCGTCGCGCGTACGGCGCAAGTGATGTCCGCGCCGCATTTGATCGACATTACGTCCGCGCATATCGACGGCTGTCTTTATCACGGGCAGACCAGTCTCGATTTCGTCGAGTACTTCGTCGATACCGGCGCGAAGGTCGCGGTGCCGACCACGCTGAACGTCGGGTCGCTCGACCTGATCCATCCCGAGCTGTACCACGGCGACCGCACGATCCAGCGCGACGCGCAGCGCCTGATGGACGCGCATCTGCAACTCGGCTGCGAATCGAGCTTCACGTGCGCGCCGTACCAGTTGAAGAGCCGTCCCGCGAAAGGCGAACAGATTGCGTGGGCCGAATCCAATGCGATCGTGTTCGCGAACTCGGTGCTCGGCGCGCGCACGAGCCGGTACGGCGATTTTCTCGATCTGGCCGCCGCGATCACCGGGCGCGCGCCATATGCGGGGCTGCACGTCGAAGCGAACCGCGCCGCGCGGATCGTGTTCAACGCGCCGGATTTCAGCCGCCTGCCGTCGCGCGACATCTATTTCGCGGCACTGGGTTTGCTGGTTGGCAAGATCGCGGGCGCGGTCGTGCCGGCGATCGTCGGGCTGCCGGCGGACACCACCGAAGACGAGCTCAAGGCGCTCGGCGCGGCCGCCGCATCGAGCGGGGCCGTTGCGCTGTTCCATGCGGTCGGCGTGACGCCCGAAGCGCCGACGCTCGATGCCGCATTGCACGGACGCGCGGCGCAGCGCACGGTCGATGTCGCGATGGCCGATCTCGACGAGATTCGCCGCACGCTGAACCACGGCGCGGCCGGCGACGCACTCGTCGCGGTGGCGCTCGGCACGCCGCATTTCTCGCTGGCCGAATTCCGCACGCTCGACGCGCTGCTCGACGCATTCGACGGCAAGCCGGCGTGCGATTTCTACGTGAACACGAGCCGGTTCATCCTGTGGGAACTCGATGAAGCCGGCCTCGCGAGCAAATTCGCCGCGCGCGGCATCCAGATCGTCGTCGATACCTGCACGTACATCACGCCCGTGATGAAGCAGTTGTCGGGGCTGGTGATGACCAATTCGGGGAAGTGGGCATCGTATGCGCCCGCGAACATCGGTGTCACGGTGGCGTACGGCAGCATGCGCGAATGCGTGCGATCGGCGTACGAAGGAAAGGTGCGATTCGATGACTGAGGCGACGGGCAAGCAACTGACGGGCGACACGCTCGTGCCGGGCAGCGTGTGTGCGCGCGCGTTCGTGCTCGACAAGCCGCTCAGCTTCTGGGGCGGCTACGACTCGGGCGCGGGAAAGATCGTCGATCGCGGGCATCCGCAGGCCGGCGCGAGTCTCGCCGGCAAGGTGATGGTGATGCCGCACGCGAAGGGGTCGAGCTCGAGCAGCAGCGTGCTCGCGGAAGCCGTACGCAACGGCACGGGGCCGGTCGGGATCGTGCTGAAGGAGCGCGACCTGATCATCTCGATCGGCGCGATCGTCGCGGCCGAGCTGTATGCGATCGCGGTGCCGGTCGTGTGCGTGACCGATGACGTCTACGACGCGATCGTCGCCGCCACGGGCGACGTGCGGATCGACGCGGGCGACGGGGACGGCGGCGCGCGGATCTACGTCGATCGCTGACGCATCGCGCGCGGTTCGATCAGATGAAGCGGATGTGCCGCGTATCGCCGGGCGCGATCGACAGCGCACGGCTGGCGGCATTCATCTCGCGTTTGCCGCCCGGCTGCGCGAGCCGCCGGATCTCGGGCCACACGATCACGCCGAACACGATACGCAGGATCGTGCTCAGCACGAAGAGGCCGATCGCGCCTGCGCCGAACCACGCGAACATGTCGAGCATCCCGTCCGTGCGGCGCGACACCGCGGACATGATGCCGGCGACGAACACCATGGTGACCAGCAGGAACAGCGTCACGAACACATCGGTTCGGGCCCCGGCGACCTTCGCGGGGCGAACCAGATAAAGCGAACCGTCTGTCACGTTGCGGATGCCGTAGATGGCCGGGCGATCCCGGCATTCGGTATAGGCGACGCTCAGCCGGTCGCCCGCGACGATGAACAGGTTCCGCGTGCCGTCCGTTCTGAGCGTGAGGGGGGCGTCGAGCGTATCGAGCTGCAGCGCGATTTCCTCGATGCTTTGCGTGGTCATGCCCAGGTTGTTGCTCCAGACCTTCGTATTGATCGTCTTCTGGCTGATGGACGTCACGCAGCCGGACGCAATCTGCATCGAACGATCGGTCATGCGTTGCTCCGTTGCGCCGTGAAACTGGCAGGCTCGTATTGCCATTTTTCCTGGGCTTCGCGCCGTTGAGGCTGGAACATCAGATCGGACAGGCCAGCGATCGCGAGCAGCGTGCCCAGCAGGCTGATGATGCTCGCGACCACCGCCAGTGCGGTGACGAACGCCCAGGCCGATTTGAATGCCGCTGCACCGATCAGCAGGCTCAGCATGAGGATGATCGACGCCCACGCGAGCAGCGACAGGTTGCGGTCCTTTTGTTTGAGCGCATCGTAAGGCGCGATCGCGAGATCGTTGCTTCTGATCCATGCGATTCGACGGCGCCCTCGATCGTCGAAGGTGCATGCGTGCACCGCCATCCCGGGTTTCAACCGATCGATCTGCTTGAACGCTTCTGCGTCGATATCGTCGGCGGCGATGAAATAGCAGGCGCCCTGCATCGTCAGGCGATAAAGCGGCACCTTCTCGATATCGGTCGCGATACGGACGAGGTTCGTATCGATACGATCGATCGTCGACTCGATCAGGGTGGTGTGATTGGGCATGGGGCGGGGGAGTGCGCCGATCGGCGCCGCTTTGGCGTGGCATTGATCATACCGATGAAATCCCGGGCAGGCACGTCGTGCCGCCGGCGCCCGCGCATCACTCGCGCGCCGCGCGCCCGGCCGCTTCCCGATACGCGCTCGGCGTCTGCCCGGCCCAGCGCCGGAACGCGCGCGTGAAATTTGCCGGGTCGGTGAACTGCAGCCGTTCGGCGATCGTTTTCAGGTCGAGATCCGATGCGGCGAGCAATTGCTTCGCATCGCGAAACCGTGCTTCGTCGAGCAGGTGCCGATAGCTCGAACCGGCTTCCTCCAGCCGGCGTCGCAGCGTGCGCGTCGACACGAGCAGCGCGTCGGCGAGCGTGTCGGGGCCTGGATAGACGCCGGCCGTTTTCGCGAGCTCGGCCCGCACGCGCTCGACCAGATCGCCTTCCTCCTGACGCACCTGCGCATACTCGCGCTCGACCTGCACGAGCGCCTGCCGGTGCGCGACTTCGTCGGCGAGCGGCAGCGGCCAGTCGAGCACGTCGCGCGCGATCCACAGCGCGTTCGCCGCGCAATCGAATTCGACCGGCGGCAACTGATCCCGATAACGCGCGAAATAGGCGGGCTCCGGCCACGCGAACCGCAGCCCGATCGGCGGCGACGCGCGCCCGGCCCACTGCGAGATGTTCTGCGCGAGCCCGGTCAGCACGAATTCGAACATCACGTGATGCTGCAAGATGGGGCTGGCCTGCACGCCGTGCAGTTCGAGCGTCGCGCCGTGCTCGTCCTCCGCGCTGGTCAGACGATACTGGCGGTTGCGCATCCGGAAGTAGCGCTGCGTGACGGACAGCGCTTCGCGGATGTCCCGCGCGGTCAGCGTCGCATAGCCGAGGAAGCCGTGCACGGTCGGCTTCAGCAGCAGCCCGAACGCGAGCCCGATGCCCGGATCGCCGCCGATCTCGATCGCATTCAACACGAGCCGGCCCCACTGCGACGGCGCGACGCGCGCGTCCGGTTCGGCCAACACGGCGTCACGCAGGCCCGTGCCGGCGCGCACGGCGGCCAGGTCGACGCCGCGCGCGGCCAGCGCCTGCAGCAGCAGGCGCGTATAGGCGACCGGAATCGTCGGCCGGCGCAGCCCGAGCTGGTCTTTGCGAGGCGGGGGAGTCATGTCGTTTTGGCCGGAAATGACAAGCATTATGGCTGTTTGCCCCCTCACGTTCAAGGCGGCGCGCGCCTACGATGGCAGGCATCGCTTATTGGCAGGCTCATCATGACGACAACCTTTCCCCACCTGCTCGCGCCGCTCGATCTCGGCTTCACGACGCTGAAGAACCGCGTGCTGATGGGCTCGATGCACACGGGCCTCGAGGACAGCCGCAAGACGCTGCCGCGGCTCGCCGAATATTTCGCCGAACGCGCGCGCGGCGGCGTCGGCCTGATCGTGACGGGCGGCTTCGCGCCGAACGTGGCCGGCTGGACCAAGCCGTTCGGCGGCACGCTGATGACGTCGGGCGCCGCGCGGCGGCACCGCGAGATCACTGAAGCCGTGCATGCGGAGGACGGCAAGATCGCGCTGCAGATCCTGCATACGGGCCGCTACGGCTACCACCCGTTCGCGGTGGCGCCGTCGAAGATCAAGTCGCCGATTTCGCCGTTCGCGCCGCACGAGCTGAGCGCGCGCGGCGTCGAGCGGCAGATTCGCGCGTTCGTCCGCTGCGCGCAGCTCGCGCGCGAAGCCGGTTACGACGGCGTCGAGATCATGGGTTCCGAGGGTTACCTGATCAACCAGTTCATCTCGATGCATACGAACAAGCGCACCGATCAGTGGGGCGGTTCGTACGAGAACCGCATCCGGCTGCCGATCGAGATCATCGAGCGCACGCGCGAAGCGGTCGGCCGCGATTTCATCCTGATCTACCGGTTGTCGATGCTCGACCTGATTCCCGACGGCAGCGACTGGAGCGAGACCGTGCAGCTCGCGAAGGCTGCCGAGCGCGCGGGCGCGACGATCATCAACACGGGGATCGGCTGGCACGAGGCGCGCGTGCCGACGATCGCGACGTCGGTGCCGCGCGGCGCGTTCGCATGGGTGACGAAGAAGATGAAGGGCGAGGTCGGCATCCCGCTCGTGACGACCAACCGGATCAACCGGCCCGAAGTGGCCGAGCAGATTCTCGCGGACGGCTGCGCGGACATGGTGTCGATGGCGCGCCCGCTGCTCGCCGATGCGGAGTTCGTCGTCAAGGCCGCGCAGGGCCGTGCCGACGAGATCAACACCTGCATCGGCTGCAATCAGGCGTGCCTCGACCACGCGTTCAAGAACAAGATCGCGTCGTGCCTGCTGAATCCGCGCGCGTGCCACGAGACGGAACTGAAATACGCACCCGCGCCGCAGCCGAAGCGCATCGCCGTGGTCGGCGCGGGGCCGGCCGGGCTCGCATGCTCGACCGTGCTGGCGCAGCGTGGCCATCATGTCGACCTGTTCGACGGCGCGTCCGAGATCGGCGGCCAGTTCAACATGGCGAAGCAGGTTCCGGGCAAGGAAGAGTTTCATGAAGCGCTGCGCTACTTCGGCCGTCAGGTCGAACTGACCGGCGTGAACCTGCACCTGAACCGCCGCGTCGACGCGAGCGACCTGATCGCGGGCGGTTACGACGAGATCGTGCTCGCGACCGGCGTCGCGCCGCGCGACCCGAAGATCCCCGGGCAGGACGGGCCGAACGTGCTCAGCTATATCGATGTGCTCGCGGGCAAGCTGCCGGTCGGCCGGCGTGTCGCGGTGGTCGGCGCGGGCGGGATCGGCTTCGACGTTGCCGAATACCTGGTGCAGGACGGCGAATCGCCGGCGCTCGATCTGGAAGAGTGGAAGGCCGAATGGGGCGTGACCGACCCGGCCGCGACGCGCGGCGGCGTGACGCGTGCACAGGTTGCGGCGCCCGCGCGTGAAGTGACGCTGCTGCAGCGCAAGGCCGCGCCGCTCGGCAAGGGGCTCGGCAAGACGACCGGCTGGATTCACCGCGCGACGCTGAAGATGAAGCAGGTGAAGATGATCGGCGGCGTGAACTACGAGCTGATCGATGCGCGCGGGTTGCACGTGTCGTACGGCGAGCAGCGCACCGATCATGAACTGATCGAAGCCGACACGATCGTGCTCTGCACGGGGCAGGAGCCGCAGCGCGCGCTGCTCGCGCCGTTGCAGGCGGCCGGACGCTCGGTGCACCTGATCGGCGGCGCGGAACTGGCCGCCGAACTCGACGCGAAGCGCGCGATCGATCAGGGCGCGCGCCTCGCGGCGCGGCTTTGATCGACGGCCGCCCGATGATGCGGCGGCGCGTGGCCACGATCGCACACGCCGTATCGGAAATCGGCGCCAGCGCGGGCGCGGCGCGACCGGAGTGCCGCGCCGGTTACCGTCACTCCATCTCGGCGCGTTGCGTCTCGGTTTCTTCCGCTTCGAGCATCGCCTTGACGATCAGGTAGACGGCGGGGAGGTCGTCGTCGTCGCGTTTCCAGTCGACGGCTTCCTCGGTGTCCGCCGCGACGAGCCGGCTGTCGCGCAGCCGGATGAACGCATCGACGACGGTCGGGTCGTTGCGGTTCAGGAAGCCGGTATTCGAGAAAGCCAGCTCTTCGACGTTCAACAGCGCCTCCCAGCTCATCGTACGGACCGCGGCCGGATGGCTGCGCCGCCGCAGGCCAAGCGCCCGCTGCGCGGGACCGCCGACGACACGCTGTAGATCGACGACCGCCCGCTGCGCGGCGCGCTCGAAGTGAAGGGGATTGAAGCCAGGTTGCTCGGGATCGAATGCGGATGACTGGAACATGGTCGCCTCACAAAAGTCCGTCCGTCATTGGGTGACGGAATTCGGGTCAAATGGTGCAAAAGTACTGTAAATATATACAGTGTTCGGGGCGGTTTCAAGCTCCGGATGAAAAATCTTGCGGGCGGGGAGCGGCGGCGTCGGGAAAGCGGCAGACGCCGGTTTGCGTCGAATGCGTCGGTCGCGTGCCGCCTACACCGATGCCGCGATGGTTTCGCGCAGCCAGCGGTGCGCCGGATCGCGATGTACGCGCTCGTGCCACAGCATCGACATTTCGTAGCCGGGCACGTCGACGGGCGCGTCGACGACCCGCAGCGCCGGCGTGTCGCGCGCGAGCCGCTCGGGCAGCATCGCGACGAGATCGGTGCTGGCGACCACCGACATCACGAACAGGAAATGCGGGACCGACAGCACGACGCGGCGTGTGACGCCGGCTTGCGCGAGCGCGTCGTCCGTCACACCGAAGAAACCGCCGCCGTCGGGTGACACGATCACATGCTCGAGCGTGCAGAACTGCGCGAGCGTCGGCCGCCGTTTCAGCTTCGGGTGCCCCGCGCGGCCGACCAGCACGTAGCGTTCGACGAACAGCGGCAGACGCCGCATCCCTTCCGGCGAGCCCTCGGTCGTATGGAACGCGAGGTCGATGCCGTTTCGCTCCGCATCCTGTTCGATGCGCGGCGGCACGAGTTCGACGACGGCGAGCCGCGTACCGGGCGCGGCCGAGCGCAGCGTATTCAACGCGGGCAGCATGATCGTCGATTCGCCGTAGTCGGTTGCGGCCACGCGCCACGTGTTCGTCGCGGTTGCGGGATCGAAAGGCGTGGCGCGGAGCACGGCGCGCTCGACGGCTTCGAGCGCCTCCCGCAGCGGCTCGCGCAGCGCTTCCGCGCGCGCGGTCGGTCGCATCCCGCGCGGCCCCGGCAGCAGCAGCGGATCGCCGAACACGTCGCGCAGCTTCTGCAATTGCACGCTGACCGACGGCTGCGACATGTTCAGCTTTTCGGCGGCGCGTGTGACGTTGTGCTCGGCGAGCAGCACGTCCAGCGTCACGAGCAGGTTCAGATCTAGTCGCCTGAAATTGTTCATCGCTATACCTGGAATTTCAGAAATTCATTTCAAATATACCGCTGGCGCCGGCATCCTGCAGTCATTCAATTCACGGAGTACCGAAAATGAATGTGCTGATCGTTTATGCCCATCCCGAGCCGCGTTCGCTGAACGGCGCACTGCGCGACTTCGCCGTCGAGCATCTCGAAGCGGGCGGCCATGCGGTGCAGGTGACCGACCTGTATGCGATGAACTGGAAGCCCGTGCTCGATGAAAACGACGTGACGGACCGCGAACCCGACGCACGTTTCGATCCGTCGCTCGATTCGAAGCGTGCGTTCGCGGCGGGCACGCAGAGCGAAGACATCGCGCGCGAGCAGGACAAGCTGAAGTGGGCCGACGCGGTGATCCTGCAGTTTCCGCTGTGGTGGTTCTCGATGCCGGCGATCATGAAGGGCTGGGTGGAGCGCGTGTATGCGTACGGGTTTGCGTACGGGGTCGGCGAGCATTCCGATACGCACTGGGGCAGCCGCTATGGCGAAGGTTCGTTTGCAGGTAAGCGGGCGATGGTGGTCGTTACGGCAGGCGGGTGGGAGTCGCACTACAGTGCGCGCGGCATCAACGGGCCGATCGACGACGTGCTGTTCCCGATCCAGCACGGCATTCTGTATTACCCCGGCTTCGACGTGCTGCCGCCGTTCGTGATCTACCGGACGGGAAAGATGAACGACGCGCGCTTCGATGAAACACGTGCGGCGCTCGGCAAGCGTCTCGATGATCTGTGGACCACGCAGCCGATTCCGTTCCGGCGGCAGAATGCGGGCGATTACGAGATTCCGGCGCTGACGCTGAAGGCGGGGATTGCGCCGGAGAAGGCGGGGTTTGCGGCGCATCTGGTTGCATGACGCGTGCCGCGCATCGCGAAGCGCGGCAACACCGGCAACCGGCGAATGCCAAGCAACACGGGCGGCCTGCGAAAAATCGCCTGCCGCCCGTGTCGTTTTGCTCGCGGCTGTTCGATGACGACCGCGATTCGCATTACTTACCGATCGTCTTCCCGCACCGACGAAGGATGCCGGCACAGCGCCCGCACCTCGAGCTCCATATACGGGAACAACGGCAACTGACTCAGCAGGTCATGCAACTGCTGCACGCTCTCGACATCGAAAATACTGACGTTCGCATACCGCCCCGCGATCCGCCACAGATGCCGCCAGATCCCTTCGTTCATCAACCGCTGGCACATCGCCTTTTCTTCCGCCTTCAGCGTCGCCGCCTTGACCGGATCCATGTCCGCCGGCAGACGGACGGTCATTTCCACATGAAACAGCATTCTGCACTCCTTGCGTTATCGGTTCGTCGAACGGGAAGGCCGCTCAGGCTTGCGCGCGGGCCCGCTCGACTTCGCTCGCCGGCACGTCCTGCTTTTCCTTGAGCAGCGAGAAATCGAAGTCGATCAGCGCGAACTGCCCGTCGACGCCATACGGCTTGCCTTCCGCGCCTTCGGCCTGCCTGACGGCCGGGATCAGCCCTTCGCGCGTCGCGAATGCGAAGTCGTCCCACAGATGCGGATCGCCTTCGATGTTGATCTGCGTCGTCAGCTTACGATATCCGTCCGCGGAAACGAAGAAGTGGATGTGTGCCGGGCGATGGCCGTGGCGGCCGAGCTGGTCGAGCAGTTGCTCGGTCTTGCTGCCCGGCGGCACGCTGTAGCCGACCGGCAGCACGCTGCGGAAGCTGTAGCGGCCTTCGGCATCGGTGCGGATCGAGCGGCGCAGATTGAACGCGGGCTGCGATTGATCGAAGTACGAGTAGTTGCCCAGATGATTCGCGTGCCATACCTCGACGAGCGCGTTCGCGATCGGTGCGCCGTCGCTGCCGAGCACCTGGCCGCGCATGATGAGCGTCTGGCCCGGATCGGTGCCGTCGTCGAGGCGCGCGTGGCCGGCCGATTCCGGCGCGCCCGCGACGTACAGCGGGCCCTCGATCGTGCGCGGCGTGCCGCCCTGGATGCCGGCCTTTTCCTCGGCCTCGTCCATCCGTACGTCGAGGAAGCGCTCGAGGCCGAGGCCCGCGGCGATCAGCCCGAATTCGCGGCCGGCTTCGTTCAGGTAGTTCAGCGCCGTCCAGAACTCGCTCGGCTGCACGTCGAAGTCCTCGATCGTGTAGCAGATGTCCTTCACGATCCGGTTGACGATCGCGCGCACGCGCGGGTTGCCGGGTTTCTCGGCGGCATCGTCGAAGGTCTTCAGCAGTGCGTCGATGGCTTGCTTGTTCATCTGTGTCTCCGGTTTCGGTTGTCGTGTGGGGATCAGCGGGCGTCGCGTCGCATCCGTTCGATGCGTGCCCAGTCGAAGGTGATGCCGAGGCCGGGCGTTGCCGGCAGATGCAGCTTGAAATCCTGGTAACGCAGCGGCTCGACGAGGATTTCCTCTGTGAGCAGCAGCGGGCCGAACAGCTCCGTGCCCCATTTCAGCGAATCGAACGTGCTGAACAGTTGCGCGGATGCCATCGTGCCGGCCGCGCCCTCGAGCATCGTGCCGCCGTACAGTTCGATGCCGGCCGCCGCCGCGATCGACGCGACGCTCGCCGCGCCCTGCAGGCCGCCCGATTGGGCGATCTTCACCGCGAACACGTCGGCTGAGCGATCCTGCGCGAGCGCGAACGCATCGACCGGGCCGTGCAGCGCTTCATCGGCCATGATCGGTACCTGCGCGAGCTGCGTGAGGCGTTTCAGCCCCGCGCGGTTGGTCGCGGCGATCGGCTGCTCGACGAGGCTCACGCCAGCTTCCGCGAGCCGCGCGCCGGCCCAGATCGCGTCGGTTTCGGTCCACGCCTGGTTCACGTCGACGCGCACGTCGCCGCGATCGCCGAGCGCGCGTTTGATCGCGACGACGTGCGCGACATCGTCGGCGACCGCGTTCGAGCCGATCTTCAGCTTGAACGCGCGGTGACGGCGCGCGTCGAGCATCGCCTCGGCTTCCGCGATGTCGCGTTGCGTGTCGCCGCTCGCGAGCGTCCAGGCGACATCCACCGCGTCGGTCCTGCGGCCGCCGAACAGCTCGGACAACGGCACGCCGAGACGGCGCGCCTGCGCGTCGAACAGAGCGGTTTCGATCGCGCACTTGGCAAAACGGTTGCCCTGGAACAGCTTGCGCGCCCGCGCCATTGCGGCGCCCGGACGCGTTGCATCCATGCCTTGCAGCAGCGGCGCGAAATAGGTGTCGATGTTGACCTTGATGCTTTCGGGGCTCTCCTCGCCATACGCGAGGCCGCCGATGGTCGTCGCTTCGCCGACGCCTTCGATACCGTCCGTGCATCGAACACGGACCAGCACGAGGGTCTGGCAATTCATCGTCGCGACCGACAATTTGTGGGGCCTGATCGTGGGCACATCGACGAGCAGCGTCTCGATGCGCTCGATGGTGGCGGCAGTTGCTATCATGCGATTCCTCCTGTTGGTGCACATGGTAGGAATTCCCGCCCGGCGTCGTCCAACACTCTTTCCGACTACTTCCATACCTTTGAGGCATGAAATGGAATTGCGTCAGCTCCGCTACTTCATCGCCGTCGCCGAGGAAATGAACATCACGCGGGCGGCCGAGCGGCTGCACATGACGCAGCCGCCGCTGAGCCGCCAGCTCCAGGCGATCGAGGACGAAATCGGGTTGCCGCTGTTCGAGCGTGGCGCGCGGCCGCTGAAGCTGACGGATGCGGGGCGCGTGTTCTATGCGCAGGCGAAGCGCCTGGTCGACCAGGCCGACGAGCTCGGCCCGCTGACCCGGCGGCTCGCGCAACTGTCGGAGCGGATCGTGATCGGCTTCGTGCCGTCGACGCTGTACGGCGCGCTGCCGGACGTGATCCGCGCGTTCCGCGAGGCACAGCCGGGCGTCGAGCTGTCGCTGATCGAAATGTTCACGCTCGAACAGCTCGGCGCGTTGAAGGGTGGGCGGATCGACGTGGGGTTCGGCCGGCTGCGTTTCGACGACGACCAGCTCGTGCGCGAGGCGCTGATCGAGGAAAAGCTGATCGCGGCGCTGCCGGTCGGGCATCCGCTCGCCGATCCCGGCCGGCCGCTGACGCTCGCCGATATCGCGAACGAAACGATGATCGTGTATCCGAGCACGCCGCGGCCGAGCTTCGCGGATCAGCAACTGTCCGCGCTGCGCGATGGCGCGCTGGTGCCGGCGGCCGTCCATGAGGTGCGCGAGCTGCAGACGGCGCTCGGGCTGGTCGCCGCGCAGGTCGGCGTGTCGCTGGTGCCGGAGAGCGTGGAGGGCGTGCGTGTGAAGGGCGTCGTCTACCGGCGGCTGCCGGAGCCGGCAGCGACGTCGCCGATCATCATGAGCCGCCGGCTGCACGGCGAAAGTGCCGCGACGGCCGCGTTCTGCGCGATCGCGCGGGAGATGTTCGCGCCGACCGCGTGAGCGGCGCCTGTTTCGCCGGATCTGTAACCGACTGTCAATTTCAGTATGACCGCCCGAGTGGCGGAATGCGTCGACGCCGTGCCCTGGCCGGCGGGCAAGTCCGGCGGAGGCGATACCTCGATGGGCTTACCGTTTCCCTTCGAGGGTCTCCGACGGCGACTCCCCGAACTTTTCCCGATACGCGATCGCGAATCGTCCCAGGTGGGTAAACCCGCAATCGAGCGCGACATCGGCGATCCGCTGGTGCGACGCCGTGCCGCGCAGCAGTTCGCGCGCATGGTCGAGCCGCGTCGCGCGCAGGTATTGCATCGGGCTCATCCCGCGAAACTGCACGAACGCGTCGCGCAGCGTGCGCTCCGGCACGTCGGCGGCGCGGACGATATCGGCGAGTTGCAGCGGCTGCGCGTAGTGCGCGCTCACGAACTCCTGCGCGCGCCGCACGAAGCCGGGCGCCGGGTCGCGGTGCGACGCGCGCAGCAACGACGGCGGGTGGCCTTCGATCAGCAGGTCGATCAGCAGGTGCTCGAGCTGCGACGCGACGCGCGGGCTTGCGTTCGCGCGTTCGAGCAGTTCGGGCGAACGCGCGACGAGCATCAGCTGCTGGCGCCACGCGGCGAGCGCGGCGTCGCTGATGTGCAGCACGGGGTCGAGCGTCGCGCGCGGATCGCCGGCCAGCGAGCCGACGGTCGCCGCGTCGATGCGCAGCACGAATTGCTCGCAGTCGGCCGACAGCACCGCGTCGAAACGTTCGCCGGGCGCACACAGCACGCCCGTCTGGCCGTCGACGCCGAGCTGCCGGCCCATTACGCGGACCTCGGCCTGGCCGGACAGGCAGAACATCAGCAGGTAGTAGCCGTCGACCGCGTCGACCTGCACGCGCATTGCGTCGCCGAACGCGATCGCGCCGATCCCGAGGCCGCCGAGCCGGACGAAATCCATATGCGACGCGCCGCGCACGCGGCCGCTCGGCAGCAGCGCGTGCGGCTGCATCACGCGCGAGATTCGCTCGCGCGTCTCGTCGAGATCGCGGGATTCGAACAGCCGGTGCGCGCGCAGCGCGAGCGGCTCGAACGACGTTGGGGACATGGGCATCAGCCTCGTTGGGGACGCCGCGCTTCGATCCGGGGAATGGGGCGCGACCGGACGCGGCGTCGTGTGTGCAGCCATGCTAGCTCAGAAATCCGCCGAAAGTGGATACTGCGCCGCCGCAATCGCACTTTCCGGATAGACGGCGAATATTAGCCTTTCAAAAATGGACTCCATCTTGTTAATGCAACGGATCAACAAGGAGTCCGACATGGAGCAGACAGAATCGCCCGTCATGTTCGCCGCACGCAACGACGCGTCCGACGTGACCTTTCCGCACGACGACGGCTCGCGCGTGCCGTACAAGGTGTTCAGCTCGCAAGCCGTCTACGAGCGCGAGCAGGAACGCATCTTCCGCGGGCCGACGTGGAACTTCGTCGCGCTGGAAGCGGAAATTCCGAACGCCGGCGACTTCAAGAGCACGTTCGTCGGCGACACGCCGGTGGTCGTCACGCGCGCCGAGGACGGCACGCTTTCCGCGTGGGTGAACCGTTGCGCGCACCGCGGCGCGCAGGTGTGCCGCAAGTCGCGCGGCAACGCGAGCTCGCATACCTGCGTCTATCACCAGTGGAGCTTCGACAACGCGGGCAACCTGCTCGGCGTGCCGTTCCGGCGCGGCCAGAAGGGGATGACCGGGATGCCGGCCGACTTCGACCCGAAGCAGCACGGGCTGCGCAAGCTGCGCGTCGACAGCTATCGCGGGCTCGTGTTCGCGACCTTCAGCGACGACGTGATGCCGCTGCCCGACTATCTCGGCGAGCAGATGCGCCCGTGGATCGACCGGATCTTCCACAAGCCGATCGAGTATCTCGGCTGTACGCGCCAGTATTCGAAGTCGAACTGGAAGCTGTACATGGAGAACGTGAAGGACCCGTATCACGCGAGCATGCTGCACCTGTTCCACACGACCTTCAACATCTTCCGCGTCGGGATGAAGGCGCGCTCGATTCCGGACGCGAACCACGGGCTGCACAGCATCATCACGGTGACGAAGACGGGCGACGACACGTCGGCCGCGTACAAGCAGCAGAACATCCGTTCGTTCGACGAGGGCTTTCATCTCGAAGACGAATCGATCCTCGATCTCGTGTCGGAATACGACGAGGACTGCACGAACCATATCCAGCCGATCTTCCCGCAGCTCGTGATCCAGCAGATCCACAACACGCTGGTCGCGCGGCAGATCCTGCCGAAAGGCCCCGACAACTTCGAGCTGATCTTCCACTTCTTCGGTTACGCGGACGACACGCCCGAGCTGCGCGCGCTGCGCATCAAGCAGGCGAACCTCGTCGGGCCGGCCGGCTATATCTCGATGGAAGACACCGAGGCGACCGAGCTCGTGCAGCGCGGCACGGTGCGCGACGGCGACGCGACGTCGGTGATCGAGATGTCGCGCGGCAATCCGGACCAGCAGGACACGGTGATCACCGAAAGCCTGATCCGCAAGTTCTGGGTCGGCTACCAGAAACTGATGGGCTATTGAGGCAGGAGCGCGAAATGACGGAAGACATGAAGACGTGGTTCGAGATTTACATGCTCCAGAACCGCTATATCGGGCACCTCGACAACAACCGGCTCGAACACTGGCCGGAAATGTTCACCGAGGATTGCACGTACGAGATCGTGCCGAAGGAGAACGCGGATCTCGGCTTGCCGGTCGGGATCGTCCACTGCACGAACCAGCGGATGCTGCGCGACCGCGTGGTGTCGCTGCGGCACGCGAACATCTTCGAGGAGCACACGTACCGGCACATGACGTCGGGCCTGACGATCGTCGCCGAACGCGACGGCGAGATCGACACCGAGAGCAACTACGTCGTGGTGCAGACGCGCAGCAACGGCGAATCGAACGTGTACCAGGCCGGCAAGTATTACGACACGGTCGTGCGCACGCCCGACGGGCTGCGCTACAAGACCAAGCGCGTGATTTACGACACGTCGCGCGTGCAGACGCTGCTCGCGACCCCGATCTGACGAAGCAAGGAAACGACATGACCGAAGCAACGCTGGCCGAGTGGCATCCGCTCGGCGCATTCGACGAATTCTCCGAAGACGAACCGGCGGCGCGCGTCGCCGGCCAGAAGCCGATCGCCGTGTTCCGGATCGGCGACGAGCTGTTCGCGATGCACGACCTCTGTACGCACGGCCACGCGCGGCTGTCCGAAGGCTATGTGGAGGACGGCTGCGTCGAATGCCCGCTGCACCAGGGGCTGATCGACATCCGTACCGGCGCGCCGAAATGCGCGCCGATCACCGAGCCGGTGCGGACCTATCCGATCCGGATCGTCGACGGGCAGGTGGAAGTCAATGTCGGCTGACCCGTTCGTGATCGTCGGCGCGGGCCATGCGGCGCGGCGCACGGCCGAAGCGCTGCGCGAGCGCGATGCCGATGCGCGCATCGTGATGATCGGCGCGGAGCGCGAGCTGCCGTACGACCGGCCCGCGTTGTCGAAGGATGCGCTGCTGACCGACGGCGGCGAACAGCGTGCGTTCGTGCGCGATGCGGTGTGGTACGACGCGCAGCGCATCGAGCTGCGGCTCGGCACGCGTGTCGACGCGATCGAGCGCAATGCGCAGCGCGTGCGGCTCGACGACGGCGCTGCGCTGCCTTATGCGCGACTCGTGCTCGCGACGGGTTCGCGGGTGCGCACGTTCGGCGGCGCGATCGACGAAGGTATCGAGCCGCATTACGTGCGCACGGTGGCCGATGCGCGTGCGTTGCGCGCGCAACTGGTGCCGGGCCGCCGCGTAGCGGTGCTTGGCGGCGGCTTCATCGGCCTTGAAGTGGCGGCCGCGGCGCGCCAGCTCGGTTGCGACGTGACGGTGATCGACCCGGCGCCGCGCTTGCTGCAGCGTGCGTTGCCGGAAGTCGTCGGCGCGTATGCGCGTGAATTGCACGACGCGCGCGGCGTGGTCTTTCAGATGGCGACGCTGCCGCGCGCGATCCGTCGTGGGCCGGCGGGCGGGGCGATCGTCGAGACCGATCGCGGCGACGTGCAGGCCGACATCGTCGTGGTCGGCATCGGCGTGGTGCCGAATGTCGAGCTGGCGCAGGCGGCCGGGCTCGATGTCGACAACGGGATACGCGTCGACGCGGGCTGCCGCACGGCCGATCCCGCGATCTTCGCGGCGGGCGAGGTGACGATGCATTTCAATCCGCTGCTCGGGCGTCATGTGCGGATCGAATCGTGGCAGGTTGCCGAAAACCAGCCGGCCGTCGCGGCCGCGAACATGCTCGGCGCGGACGACGCTTATGCCGAGCTGCCGTGGCTGTGGTCCGATCAGTACGACTGCAACCTGCAGATGCTCGGGCTGTTCGGCAGCGAACGCACGATCGTCGTGCGCGGCGATCCGGCGAGCGGGCCGTTCACCGTGTTCGGGCTGGGCGACGACGGCAGGATCGTCGCGGTGGCCGCGGCGAACCTGGGGCGCGACATCGGCGCATCGCGCCGGCTGATCGCGGCGGGGGCCGTGCCCGATCCGGTGAAGCTTGCCGATCCGGCGGTGAACCTGAAAGCCTTCCTGTAACGCCGAAAGCGCCGCGCGGCCGATCGTCCGGCCGCGCGGCGTCCGGCGTCGTTATGCGGCCTTGCCGTAGCCCTGGAACACGCTCAGGTCCGGATACACGTTGCGGATCTTGCGCCATTCGTTCGCGTCGTAGAACTCGCACGCGCCGGCCGTGAAGCGCTTCGCGACTTCGACCGAGAAGCGTACGGCTTCGGCGAGATCGACTTCGTGGCTCGCGCTCGAATCGCTGCCGCCGACGACGGCGCGTGCAGTGATCGCAACGCCGACGACGGGCTTATCGGTGCCGACGTGCGGCTGCATGATGCTGTTGAAGTGCGACAGCCCGTTGTCGTACGGCGTGATGTCCTGCAGCGAGATCGGGAACGTGACGGCCGGCATGCCGGTCGTCGATTCCATGATCGAAACGAGATCGGGCGCCATCCGCAGGATGTAACCCTGCATTGCGGTCGGCGACAGCGCAAAGCCGCGCTGCTTGACGATCCGGTTGCCCTTCGACGCATCGAGCGACAGGATCGCGTCCATGTCGGGCGTCACTTCGTAGCGGTTCATCGTCGCCGACGAAACCGGCATCCCCATGAACGGCACGCCGTTGTTCTCGCTCATCGACACGTCGGTCGACAGGTGCGTCGTGACGACCACGTCGCCGGGCAGCACGTCGCCGTTCGCCTTCATCTGCGCGAGTTTCAGCGCAGCCGCGAGCGAGCCGATCGGGCCATCTGCGTCCGACACCATCCCGAACTTCGCGGGCCGCGCGCCGATCGCGCCGTTGCGGCCGACGATGCCGAGCGTGCGCGCATCGCCGCCGGCCGTCTTGCCGCGCGTGCCGGGGATCACGATCCGGATGAAATCGGTGGTCTTCGTCGTGTCTTCCGGCGGTTCGTTGTTGACCGTGGTGACCTCGACCGTCACGCCGTGTGTTGCATAGGGCGCGAACAGCGCGGCGATGTGCTGCCCGTTGACGGTCGCGCCGTCGAGCGCGTCGAAAATGACGAGGGTCTGTTTCAGTGCCATCGAATGCCTCTTGATTCAGGTTGCCGATGCGGCGGTCGTGCGCCGCGCCGCGGGCCGCATCGGTCGAATGCGCGGTGGATCAGAAGAAGTGCCGCAGGCCGAGCAGCACGGAAAGCTGCTCGTTGCGGCCGTTGAGTGCGGTGCCGTGCGCGGCGGCCGCATTGGTCGTCGTGTTGCCGAACAGGCCCGACCAGCCGCCGCGTGTCCATTCGTAGGAGGTCGCGACGTACACGTCGGTGCGCTTGCTGAGGCTGTAGTCGGCGACGCCGTACACGGTGCTGCGCGCGCCGTTGAAGCCGTCGGCGAGCGTGCGGTTGTACATCCCCGCGACGACGAAGTTCCACACGGGCGTCGCGCGCCAGCTCGCACCGACCGTGAAGAAGTCGTCGCGGCGATGCGAGTCGAACACCGAGTTGATCGTGACGGCGGCGGTCGGCGAGCCGGACGCCATGCTCGTGATCGACGCCGTGTCGGTGCCGCCGTTCGACGAATCGAAGCCGGCGTCGCGATCGCTGTGCAGGTAGTTCGCGAACACGTTCACGCTGCCGATCGCGGCCTTCGCGCCGGCGAGGTAGATCCGCGCGCGGCGGCTTTGCGTGTCGCGCGTCTGCTGCGCGTCGCCGATCACCGTGACCGGGCCCGATTCGTACTTGAGCCCGAGCGACATCGACGAGCGTGCGCGCGTGTCGCCCGCGATCCCGCCGAACGCATACTCGGCGATCACCTGCATCGGCCCGTAGGTGCCGGTGTAGCTGACCGCGTTGTCGTAGCGCTGACCGACGAGGTAGACCTGCCATGAATTGGTCGGCGCGGCGCCCACGCCCAGTGGATCGACGTAGTACAGCATCGTGTTGCCGGTCGTGTACTGCCGGCCGAGCGCGAGCTCGCCCCAACGCTCGTGACCGAGCTTCACGAATGCTTGCCGGCCGAACAACTGACCCTGCTGGTCGAGCTTGCCGTTGTTCGCGAGAAAGCCGTTTTCCAGCGTGAAGCCGGCTTTCCAGCCGTCGCCGAGCGCTTCATTGCCTTTCAGTCCGAAGCGGCTGCCGGACAGGAAACCCTCGTTGCCTTGCTGCAGGCCGATCGTGCGATCGCCGGACGGGTTGGTGTGCGTCTGATACCCGATCGCGACGTCGATGACGCCGTACAGCGTCACGGTGGACTGTGCGTGCGCGACGCCTGTCGCGCCGGCCAACAGCGCGAGTCCGGCAAGCTGCTTCTTCATGAAAAGGTCTCCTAACCTGTATGGAACTGTTTTTTTAAAAGTCGCGCCCGGCGCTTATTGCCGGAAAGCCAGCCACTGGTCGATGCCGGCCGGGCCCGTGATCGATGCGAGCGGGAAGGTCGCGTTTTCCGCGAGCGTGCGCACGTCGGTCTTGCTCGCGAAATGCAGCGCGCCGCGCTCGCCGAGCACGGTGCCCGTCGTGCCGTCGGACAGCAGCGCCGACCCTTCGGGCAGCGCGAATACCTGCTCGGGCGCGTTGATGTCGAGGAATTCGCCGAGGCGTTCCTCGCGGCTCTCGCCGTTGTGGCCGACCGGCTTGCCGCTGATGAAGTGCGGGTTGATCTGGAACGGCACGAGACCGAGCGCGCGCAGCGTCTGCGGCTGCACGATCGGCATGTCGTTGGTCGTGCGGATCGTCGGGCACGCGACGTTGCTGCCCGCGCTCCAGCCGACATACGGCACGCCCGCATGCACGCGCGCGCGGATCGCATCGACGATGTTCGCGTCGTACATGCGCTTGAGCAGCGCGAACGTGTTGCCGCCGCCGACTGCGATCGCGTTGGCGTTCTCGATCGTCTTGCGCGGATCGGCGCTGTGATGCAGCGATTCGAGCGCGTAGCCCAGTTTCTCGAACACCGGCTTCACGATGCCTTCGTAGGTGTCGAAGCTGAACGACACGCCGGCATACGGGACGAAGACGATCTTGCGCGCTTCGTGGCGGAACAGCGCGTGGATCTGTTCGGTCGCGTGTTCGAGATAGCCGAGCGCGTCCTTGCGGGAGCTGCTCATCAGCAGAAAGCGTTGGGTCATGGTGGCTCCTGTATCGGTAGTCGGGGAGGGGTCAGCGGGCCGCCGCGCGGATCAGCTCGGCGACACGGTCGATTTCTTCGCGGGTGTTGAAGTAGTGCAGCGACACGCGCGCCATCGTCGCGACGCCGTAGCGCGCGAGGATCGCGTCGGCCATGAAGTTGCCGGCTTCGATGATGCAGTGCTGCGTTTCGAGCGCCGCGACGATCGTCGCGGGATCGATGCCGCGCAGGTTGAACGGCACGATGCCGATGCGGCGTGACGCATCGCGCGGGCCGTACAGCTCGAAGCCCGGCAGCGTCGCGAAGCGCTCGACCGCGTAGGCGGTCAGGTCGCGCACGCGTGCCTCGATCTGCGCGACGCCGATGCGCTGCGCATAGTCGAGCGCGGCGCCGAGGCCGAGGATCGCCGGCACGATCGGGCAGCCGGCTTCGAAGCGCTTCGCGCCGGCGACGAACGACAGCGCGCCGGTCGTGCGGTCGTATGCGCCGTTCCACCAGCCCGCGAGCACTGGTTCGAGCGCATCGATGTGCTCGCGCCGAACATAAAGGAAGCCCGAGCCTTCGGTGGCGCGCAGCGCCTTGCGTCCGCAACCGGCGAGGAAATCGCAGCCGAGCGCGCACACGTCGGTCTCGACCATGCCGACGCTCTGCGACGCGTTGACGAGCGACAGCACACCGTTTGCACGGGCAACCGCGCACAATGCGGCGGCGTCCTGCAGCGCGCCCGACGAGTTCGGCACGTGCGAGAACGTGAGCAGGCGCGTGCGCGGTGTGATCGCCTGCGCGAACGCGTCCGGCGACAGCAATCCTTCCTCGTTCGCGGCGATCATCTTCACGACGATGCCGTGTGTCGTTTCGAGCCGCTTCCATGGCAGCAGGTTGCTGAGCATTTCGGTATCGGCGACGAGCACTTCGTCGCCCGGCTGCCAGCGCAACCCCTGCGCGACGATCGAGATCGCCTCGGTCGCGTTCTTCGTGAACGCGATTTCGTCGGCCTGCGCGCCGAGGAACGCAGCGAGCTGCGTGCGCACGGCATCGACGCGCGCATAGGTGGCCTTGCGGAACGCGGGCAGGTAGATGCCGACGCGGCCGGTGTCGCGCAGATAGTCGTTGACGATATCGAGCACGGGCTCGGGCGGCAGCGACGCGGCGGCCGTATCGAGGTAGATCGTCGATGCGGTCAGCGGCGTATCGGCGCGGATTGCAGTGATGTCCATCTGAAGTCCTGTCGGTGAAACGGATTACTTGAGCTTGATGAGCGAGCGCGTGAAGCTGAAGAGCGCATCGCCCGCGATCACGCCGCCCGCGAACGCGCTCATCTCGGCGATGTCGCGTTCGCCGCGCGTGCGCAGCAGGATGAAGCGGATCGCGAGGCCGAACAGCACCGCGAAGCCCGCGAGCGGCGACGTGAGCAGCATGCCGGTCGACAGCAGCACGCCGAGCTGCCGCTTCGCGCCGCCGAGCCACTGCAGCAGCGCGCCGGGCACGGCCCAGATCGCGAGGTCGCGCGCGATGTCCCACGACGAACCGGCCTTGATCGACGCGGCATAGACGCGATCGACCGGCGGCAGCATGTCGCGGCTGAAGAAGCCGTGGTGGAACAGCACGACCACGATGCCCGCGACGACGAACCCGAGCGTCGCCGCGAGGAACTGCTGGCGGCGGCCGGCCATTTCGAGCGCCGGGTCCTGGCCCGAACCGCGCAGCAGGAAGCCGGTTTTGAGGTCGTAGCCCATGTCGGCGAACGCCGGGCCGGTCGCGGCGGAGAAGCCGACCAGCACCGCGAGCGCGGGCGCGGGGAAGCCGATCAGGATGCCGATCGTCAGCGTGATCAGCGCGACCGCGAAGGCCGGGAACCAGCCCGAGTGCATCGCCGCGATGCCGACGATCAGCTCGTGGATGTACGCCGAGAACGCCGCATACAGCACGAACACGATCAGCATGCCGGTCGACATCTCGGAGAAGCCGCCGGTGCAGCCGACGATCACGAGCGCGATCAGCATGTAGACGACGTAGCCGAGGCCGAGGATGCGGCCCGCGCGAAGCGGCGACACGTCGCCGGTGCCGGCTTCGTCGACCGGCGCGCGTCGTGCGCGTCGGATCTCGGACGACACCTGCAGCATCGCGACGATGCCCGCGCCGATCATCACGCCGTGCGGGATGTAGGCCTTCGCGATGTCGACGCCCGTCAGCGCGACCGAGTAGCCGCGGATCAGCAGGCCGAGGCCGAACATCGTCAGCGCGGCCAGGTTGCCGAGGAACGCCGCGCCGAACGCGGACATCGGAATGCCGAGCCACGCGCCGGCCACGCCGACCGCGACGCCGATCCCGAGGAACGCGGCCTTGCGCCCGCCGCGGTCGCCGGCCCAGATCGCTTCGGCGGTCGCGACGCCCGACGGCCAGCTGCCCGTCGCCGGGAAGATCCGGCTGCCGAACAGCAGGTACAGCATCGTGCCGTCGACGAGCATCGCGGCGAGCGCGCCGATCAGCATCGGCGTCGCGAGTTCGGGCATGCCCATCGCGTACGGCACGCCGATCGGGATCATCAGCGAGTTCGCCGCGCCGAACGTGGCCGACGAAATGGCCGTCTGCACGAGGTTCTGGCGTTCGAGCACGCGAAAGCGCCGCGCGAGTTCGAGCGGGATGCGCGAAAACACGATCGCGATCAGCGCGCCGATGATCGACGTGTTCGCCGAGATGCCGAGCGACACGATCAGCTGCATGCCGATGATCGCGCCGAGCACGGACAGCACGACCGACACGATCAGCAGCACGGGTTCGGCGAAACGGACGCGCGGGGCGGCGGGCGCGGCGGGGTCGCCGGCCGGCGCGTCTTGCAGGGTGTTCATGGGTATCTCCTCTTGATGCCTGTAGCTTGTTCTGGTGTGTCGGGGCGGTACGGCGATGGCTGGGGCGGTCGTGGCGATGCTCAGCGCATCAGGCTGAGCACGCTTTCGATCTTGCGGCGCGCGTCGTTCAGCGCATCGAGCAGGCGCGGGATGGCCGATTCGTCGAGGCGCTGCATCGGCCCCGAGATCGCGAGCGACCCGGCGACCGAGCGGCTGCCCTTCGCGGTGAGCGGCACCGCGAGGCCCGCGACGCCGGTGGCGGCTTCTTCGCGCGTGTAGGCCCAGCCGTTCTCGCGGATCACGTCGAGGCGCGCTTCGATGGCCGCGCGGTCGACCGTCTGGCCGGCCTTCGCCGCTCGCGCGAAGACTTCGTCGCGCATCGAATCGGGCTGGAACGCGAGCATTGCCTTGCCGTGCGCGCCCGCATGCAGCGCGAAACGCTGACCTTCCTCGATCGAGAAGCGCAACTGCTGGTCGCCGTGCGCGATGTCCAGGCACAGCCCTTCGTAGCCGTCGAGCAGCGACAGGAACACGGTTTCGCCGCTTTGCTGTGCGAGCCGGTGCAGCGCGGGCTCGACGATTTGCGACGGCGACAGCGAACGCCGCACGATCTCGCCCATCTCGAACCAGCGCAGCCCGAGCGCGTAGCGGCCCGCATCGTCCTGCACGAGATAGCCCTCGGCCGCGAACGTCGCGAGCACGCGATGGACGATCGCGTGATGCACGCCGCTTTCCTTCGCGAGTTCGCGGACGCCCCATACGGCCTGCCGGGCGGTGAAGTACTGCATCAGTTGCAGTGCGCTGCTGAGTGTCTTGAGCATGATGGTTGTCTCTATATAAGAGACGTTGTCTCGAAATGTGAATACAGTCTGAGCGGACGCGACGACGTCGTGCTATCCGGGTAAACACGAAATTGAGAGACAGCCCGCCCGGCGCGGCTGAGCGGGCGATTCGACGTGTCGTGGCGGCGCTCGGGGAGGATTGCAGCCAGCGCGGAGACGGGCCGGGTCCTGGCGGAAAAGCGGGGCGGGAACGGTCCGGTCGATCAGCCGATTGCCGCCACGGGCAGGCCGTTAAAAAGGGCCGGGCATTTGGTAGCGGCCGCCGACTCGGTGCATATTGGCGGCATTGCCTGCATCGCCGGTTGCCCATGACCCCAGACAAAGCCCTCGAACTGAAACGAAGCAAGCGCCGCGCGCTGTGGCTGCTGCTCGCCGCGGTCGCGGTGTTCGTCACGACGATCCTGCTGCCGCGCGGCCCGTGGGTCGACGGCGTCAAGGCCGTGGCCGAGGCCGCGATGGTCGGCGCGCTCGCCGACTGGTTCGCGGTCGTCGCGCTGTTCCGGCGCGTGCCGATCCCGTTCGTGTCGCGCCATACCGAGATCATTCCGAAGAACAAGGACAAGATCGCCGACAACCTCGCGGTGTTCGTCCGCGAGAAGTTCCTCGGCCCCGACGCGCTCGCCGCGCAGATCCGCCAGCACGATCCCGCGCAGAAACTCGGCGCGTGGCTCGGCAAGCCGGCGAACACCGACGCGCTGGGCGGCTACGTGACGAAGCTGATGAGCTTCGCGCTCGACATGACCGACGACGCGCGGATCCAGTCGTTCGTCCACGACGCGTTTCGCGCGGTGATCGATCGGGTCGACCTGTCGCAATCGGCCGGTGCGATTCTCGACACGCTGACCAAGGACGGCCGCCACCAGGCGCTGCTCGACGACGCGATCGAACAGGTGGTCGACGTGCTCGACAAGGAGGAGAACCGCGAGGTGATCGCGGGCTTCATCGTCGAATGGCTGAAGACGCAGTACCCGAAGGTCGAGAAGATCATGCCGACGCAGTGGTTCGGCGAGAACGGCGCGCGGATGCTCGCAAGCGCGGTGAGCCGCGTGCTGGAAGGCGTGGCGGCCGACCCCGAGCACGAGTTGCGGCAGCGCTTCGACCGGACGGTCGCGCGGCTCACCGAGCGGCTGAAGCACGATCCCGCGTTCATTGAGAAGGGCGAGGAGATCAAGCGCTATATCCGCGACGGCGATGCGTTCAACGACTACGCGCGCGACTTGTGGGACCAGTTGCGTGCGTGGCTAAAGGCCGATCTCGCGCGCACCGATTCGACGCTGCACCGGCAGGCCGCGATGCTCGGCGGCTGGCTCGGCGCGCGGCTCGCGGAGAGCCCGGCGCTGCGCGCGTCGCTGAACGAACACGTCGAGAAGGCTGTGCACGAGATGGCGCCGGATTTCGCCGATTTCCTGATGCGTCACATCCGCGACACGGTGCGCAACTGGGATGCACGCGAGATGTCGCGGCAGATCGAGCTGAACATCGGCAAGGATCTGCAGTACATCCGCATCAACGGCACGCTGGTCGGCGGGCTGATCGGGCTGGGTTTGTACCTGGTGTCGCTGGTGCCGCGCTGGGCGGCCGGGTGGCTTTGACGCGGCCGCGGGCATCGCGCAGAAGGTGCGCTGCCGCATGCCCGCGCATCATGCGTGCGCTTTCGAGCCGTGCAGTTGCAGGCCGAGCGCCTTGATGACCTTCAGGATCGTGCCGAAGCTCGGGTTGCCGTCGTGCGACAGCGCCTTGTACAGCCCTTCGCGCGACAGGCCCGCGTCGCGCGCGACCTGCGACATGCCGCGTGCGCGTGCGATCACGCCGAGCGCGTGCGCGATGAAGGCCGGATCGTCGCCGGCTTCCTGCAGGCACGCTTCGAAGTAGTCGGCCATGTCGTCTTCGGTCTTCAGGTGGTCGGCCGAATCCCACGGCCGGGTGCTGATCTTGTCCATCGATCACTCCATATCGAGATGCCCGAGCATCGCGTGCGCGGCGCGTATGTCAGCTTGCTGCGTGGACTTGTCGCCGCCGCAGAGCAGGATCACCCAGATCGTGCCGCGCCGCACGTAATAGACGCGATAGCCGGGGCCGTGGTCGATCCGCATCTCGACGACCGGCGCGCCGGCGGATTTCCAGTCGCCCGGATTGCCCATCGACAGACGGTCGATGCGCGCCTGGATACGACGCTTCGCGATGCGATCGGGCAGCGCGGCGAACCATGCGTCGAACACGTCGGTGGTTCGGATGCTGAATGTTGGAGCACTGTATGTCATCGATAGCGGTGTGTCAACCATGGTTCACAGTCTTGAGTGGTGTGCATGGTCTTCACCATAAGGCCGCATGCGCCGTTTGTCGGCTTGATGGCCATCAGGCCGATGGATGTGCCGCACGCGAGGCCGGCTGCCGGTCAACGTCGGAATGGTGCGAATCCGTCTACAATCAAAAACGTCTTTGCCGCCCGTGCGCGCTCGCTGCGTGCGGGCGGATCCGTTCGTCCCCCGGTATTCCGGGGGCACCGCTGCGCGTCATGTTCGCGCGGCGGGCAGTGCCGTGGTTTGTGTCCAGTAGGTAAAGCGTCCGCGTGCCGTAGGCCGGCGCGCGTCATGTACGTCGCGCGTCCGTAGGCCGGGCAGGCGGCATCAACCGAGAGTCCCCCATGAAAGCATCGGATCTGTTCGTGAAGGCGCTGGAAGCCGAAGGCGTCGAGTACGTGTTCGGCATTCCAGGCGAAGAAAACCTCGATCTGCTCGAATCGCTGCGGCGATCGAAAATCAAGCTCGTGCTGACCCGGCACGAGCAGGCGGCCGGGTTCATGGCCGCCACCTATGGCCGCCTGACGGGCCGCACCGGCGTGTGTCTCGCGACGCTCGGGCCCGGTGCCACGAACTTCGTGACGGCCGCCGCGTATGCGCAGCTCGGCGGGATGCCGATGCTGATGATCACCGGGCAGAAGCCGATCAAATCCAGCAAGCAGGGCCACTTCCAGATCGTCGACGTGGTCGACATGATGCAGCCGCTCACGAAGTTCACGCGGCAGATCGTGTCGATCGGCAACATCCCGTCGGCCGTGCGCGAGGCGTTTCGCCGCGCGGAGGAAGAGCGCCCGGGCGCCGCGCACCTCGAACTGCCGGAAGACATCGCGCACGAGGAGGGCGACGGCAAGCCGATTCCGCGCAGCTACAGCCGGCGGCCGATCGCCGAGGAGAAGGCCGTCGCGCACGCGGTCGATGCGATCCAGGCCGCGCGCCATCCGCTGCTGATGATCGGCGCGGGCGGCAACCGCAAGACGACGCGCAAGATCCTCGGCGAATTCGTCGACAAGACGGGCATCCCGTTCTTCACGACGCAAATGGGCAAGGGCGTGATCGACGAGTCGCATCCGCTGTGGCTCGGCAACGCGACGCTGTCCGACGGCGACTTCGTGCACCGCGCGATCGAGCATGCGGACTGCATCATCAACGTCGGGCACGACGTGATCGAGAAGCCGCCGTTCTTCATGCGCGCGGACGACAAGACCGTGATCCACGTGAACTTCCTCGGCGCGCAGGTCGATCCCGTCTATTTCCCGCAGATCGAGGTGGTCGGCGACATCGCGAACGCGGTATGGCAGATGAAAGAGGCGATTGCCCCGCAGCCGCATTGGGATTTCGCGCGTTTCGCGATGATCAAGGAGCATTTCGACGCGCATCTGGAGAAGGGCCAGCACGATCCGCGCTTCCCGATGTATCCGGTGCGCATCGTCAACGACCTGTACAACGCGTTGCCGATCGACGGGATCGTGTGCCTCGACAACGGGATGTACAAGATCTGGTTCGCGCGCTACTGGCGCGCGCACGAGCCGAACTCGCTGTTGCTCGACAATGCGCTCGCGTCGATGGGCGCGGGCCTGCCGTCGGCGATCGCGACGAAGATCGTGCATCCGCAGCGCAAGGTGATCGCCGTGTGCGGCGACGGCGGCTTCATGATGAATTCGCAGGAGCTCGAAACGGCCGTGCGGCTCAAGCTCGACATCGTCGTGATGATCCTGCGCGACGACGCGTTCGGGATGATCCGCTGGAAGCAGGAGAACATGAATTTCCCCGATTACGCGATGACATTGCAGAACCCCGATTTCGTGTCGTATGCGCAAAGCTACGGCGCGCACGGGCATCGCGTCGAGTCGGCCGACGATCTCGAACCGCTGCTGCGCGAGTGCTTCTCGTCGCCGGGCGTGCACGTGATCGACGTGCCGATCGACTACTCGGACAACGAGCGCGTGCTGAACCGCGAGATCAAGCGCCTGTCGGCGCAACTCTGAATTCCCCGTTCACAGGAAGGAGTCGTTCCATGTTGAAGGAAACCTATCCGTACTACCTCGCCAACGAAGCCGTCTACGCGAACACCGATCTGGACGTGACGGACAAGTTCAGCGGCAAGGTCGCGACGCGCGTCGCGCTGGCCGACGCGAAGGCGATCGATGCGGCGATCGGCGCGGCAGTCGATGCCGCGAAGCCGATGCGCGAGATGCCGGCCTACAAGCGGCAGGCCGTGCTCGATCATTGCGTCGCGCGCTTTCGCGAGCGCTTCGACGAGCTGGCCGAGGCGCTGTGCATCGAGGCCGGCAAGCCGATCAACGATTCGAAGGGCGAAGTGACGCGGCTGATCGACACGTTCCGCGTCGCAGCCGAGGAATCGGTGCGCATCGACGGCGAGATCATCAACCTCGAAATCTCCGCACGCGCGCAGGGCTACACGGGCTATGTGAAGCGCGTGCCGATCGGCCCGTGTTCGTTCATCTCGCCGTTCAACTTCCCGCTGAACCTTGCCGCGCACAAGGTCGCGCCGGCGCTCGCGGCCGGTTGCCCGTTCGTGCTGAAGCCCGCGAGCCGCACGCCGATCGGCGCGCTGATCATCGGCGAGGTGCTTGCGGAAACCGACCTGCCGAAGGGCGCGTTCTCGGTGCTGCCCGCGCATCGCGACGGCGCCGACCTGTTCACGACCGACGAGCGTTTCAGGCTGCTGTCGTTCACGGGTTCGCCGGCCGTCGGCTGGGCGCTGAAGGAGAAGGCCGGCAAGAAGAAAGTCGTGCTGGAACTCGGCGGCAACGCGGCGGCGATCGTCGATGCGGACCAGCGCGACCAGCTCGACTACGTGGTCGAGCGTCTCGCGTTCGGCGCGTATTACCAGTCGGGCCAGAGCTGCATCGGCGTGCAGCGGATCCTCGTGCATGCCGATCTTTACGACGCGCTGCGCGAGAAGCTGATCGCGAAGACGCGCTCGCTGAAGATGGGCGATCCGAAGGATCCGACGACGTTCGTCGGCCCGATGATCTCCGAATCCGAATCGCGCCGGCTGTCGGGCTGGATGGATGCGGCCGTCGCGGCGGGCGCGAAGGTCGTCGCGGGCGGCAAGGTCGACGGCGCGATGTTCGAGGCGACGCTGCTGGAAAACGTCGGGCATGAGCAGGACCTGTACCGGAAGGAGGCGTTCGGGCCCGTCGCGATCCTCGAGAAGTTCGACCGGTTCGACGATGCGCTCGCGCGCGTGAACGACAGCGACTTCGGGCTGCAGGCCGGCGTGTTCACGGATTCGCTCGCGCATGCGCAGCGCGCGTGGGACGAGCTGGAGGTCGGCGGCGTCGTGATCAACGACGTGCCGTCGTTCCGCGTCGACAACATGCCGTACGGCGGCGTGAAGGATTCGGGCCTCGGCCGCGAAGGGATTCGCTACGCGATCGAGGACATGACCGAACCGCGGCTGATGGTCGTGCGGCGCCGGTAGCGCACGCACGGGACAGCGCAGTGCCGCGACGGCACGCGGGCGGGCGATCGTGCCGGCCCGCGTGCCGTTTTTCATGGTGCTGCGCGCAGCGAGCCGCACGCCGTGTGGCGGGCTTCCCGAACGCACTCGACTGCGAGCCTCGCCTCGTGATGTAATCGCGCCAAACTGCCGACCGGAGTACGACGCCGGAACGCGCGAATTCATTCTTCACGAGGTCGATTCATGTCTCCCGTCTCGGCATTCAAGCTGGTTCTGTTGTCATTTCTGGCGATCGTCGCGCTCGAATGCATCGCCAAGCGGCTGCGTTTGCCGCCCGCGGCGGCGCTGCTGATCGGCGGCATCGGAATTGCGTTCATCCCGGGCCTGCCGCCGATCAATCTCGACCCCGAACTGGTGCTGCTGGTATTCCTGCCGCCGCTGCTGATGGACGGCGCGTACTTCTCGGTATGGGAGGAGTTCAAGCGCAACGTCGGCGGCATCCTGCTGCTGGCAGTCGGCGCGGTCGTGTTCACGACGTTCGCGGTCGGCTTCGCCGTGCACTGGGTGGCGCCGTCGCTGCCGTGGGCCGCGTGCTTCGCGCTCGGCGCGATCGTGTCGCCGCCCGACGCGGTCGCCGCGAAGGCCGTGCTCGAACGCGTCGCGCTGCCGCGCCGGCTGATGGTGCTGCTCGAAGGCGAGAGCCTGCTGAACGATGCGGCCGGCCTCGTGCTGTTCCGTTTCGCGGTCGCGGCCGCGCTCACGGGCGCGTTCAGCCTCGAGCATGCGGTCGTGCGCTTCGCGGAGCTCGGGCTCGGCGGTGTCGTCGTCGGGTTCGTGGTCGGCAAGCTCGTCGTGTGGTTCCTGAAGCAGCTCGACGACGACTATCTCGTGATCACCGTTGCGGTGATCGTCGGCTGGATCGCGTACATCGCGGGCGAAATGCTCGAAGTGTCCGGCGTGATCGCGACCGTGACGGCCGGCATGATCGTCGGCTGGCACCAGCACGAAGTGTTCTCGGCGGCCGTGCGCACGCGCGGCACCGCGTTCTGGCAGGTCATCGTGTTCCTGCTCGAAGCGATGGTGTTCGTGCTGATCGGGCTGTCGCTGCGCGGCGCGATCCACCGGCTCGGCGGTTTCGAACAGGTGCTCGGCACGATGGTGCCGCCCGTGCTCGCGGTGCTGGCGGCGGTGATCGTGTCGCGCTTCGTGTGGATCTACGCGGTCGAGGGGCTGAAGTGGCCGGTGCGCGGCATCGCGCGGCGCGGCGATGCGCCGGACTGGAAGGCCGCGACGATCATGAGCTGGGCCGGGATGCGCGGCGTCGTGACGCTGGCGATCGCGCTGTCGCTGCCCGAGGCGCTGCCCGGCCGCGACGTGATCCTGGTCGCGTCGTTCGCGGTGATCCTCGTCACCGTGCTGCTGCAAGGCACGACGATCGGGCCGCTGATCCGGCTGCTGCGCCTGCCGCAGCACGAGGAGCGCGCCGCGCATCACCTGAGCGAGCCGCAGACGTGGGCGTACGTCGAGGCCGCGCAACTCGCGGCGATCCAGCCGCTCGTGCGCGACGAGAACGGGGTCGTGATTCATCCGCGCCTGCTCGAGCAATACACGTATCGGGCGGAACTGACCGAGCGGGCGAAGGACGAGCCCGAGTATCCGGCGGAAGTGCGCATCGCGCACTACGACGTCGTGCTGGCCGCGATCCGCGCCGGGCGCGCGGAATTGTTGCGCCTGCATCGTTCGGGCCACATCCACGACGAGATGCTGCACATGCTCGAACGCGACCTCGACCTGCAGGAAGTGTCCGCGCAGCACGCGCGCGGATAGGCGGCCACGCATCGCGCTCACGCGGGCCGGCTTCTGCCGGCCCGTTTTTTTGTCCGCCGACTCGCCGATGCGCCCTCTTTCAATCCGGCCCCGATTACGATCGACCACCAGCCTTGCAGCGCATGCAAGCCTCATGGCGCCGACCACGCAAACGTTATCGTGTTTCGAATCCGGAAATGATCTGATTTATCTGAATCGGTTATTTCTGCATATTTGGCAAAACTAAACCGGAAGGAGATAGATGCTGTGTTCTATTTTCATTTAGAATCAGCCGGTTATGTTTATTGAGAGAAAGAATGCGGAGGTAATGTGGCGGCCGACGGGGGAGAAATCGGCGCCCAGAGCCCCGTAAAGCAATGCCGACAGGCCAAATCGGCGGAGTCAGGCGGGTTTATCAACTGCCAATATAAGATAGTGTCCAAGTCGGATAAACAACTCCTATGAAAGAATCGATTGGAGTTTCGGCGTTTGAAACTGTATTTATGAAAGAATCGAGCGGTGAAAATGCCTCGGATTGTCTTGAATCGGGGTTATCGGTCCTTCTCGTCGACGATCAACCGTTCGTCGGCGAGGTGATCCGCCGCGCGCTGCGCAGCGAGCACGATATCAACCTGCACGTGTGCACCGACGCGCACCGGGCGATGGCGGTTGCGCGCGACGTGAAGCCGACGGTCATCCTGCAGGATCTCGTGATGCCGGAGATCGACGGCCTCGATCTCGTGCGCGCCTGGCGCGCGGACGCCGGCACCGCGCGCGTGCCGATCATCGTGCTGTCCGCGAAGGAGGAGCCGATCGTCAAGCGCGAGGCGTTCATCGCCGGCGCGAACGACTATCTGGTGAAGCTCCCCGACGCGATGGAGCTGACCGCGCGCATCCGCTATCACTCGAATTCGTACCTGATGTCGCGGCAGCGTGACGAGGCGCTCGATTTCCTCTCGCATGACATGCGTTCGCCGCAGACGTCGATCCTTGCGCTGCTCGACGTCTACCGGGCCGAACATGGCGACATGCCGGCGATCATGGAGCGCATCGCCGGCCATGCGCGGCGCGCGCTCGCGCTCGCCGACGGCTTCATCCACCTGACCCGCGCGCAGTCCGAGCGGCGCGCGCACGAGGTCGTGAGCCTCAACGAGATCGTGCTCGATGCAGCCGACCAGCTGTGGGAGAAGGCGGCCGGGCTCGGCAGCCGGGTCGTCGCGCACGTGCCCGACACCGAGTGCGTGACGAAGGGCGACCGCATGATGCTGACGCGCGCGGTCGCGAACCTGATCGACAACGGGCTGAAGTACGGCCCGGCCGGCACGGACGTGCACTGCACGCTGAGCGGCGAGGACGGCGCATGGCTGATCGGTGTCGAGGATACCGGCGCCGGCATCGCGCCCGAGCAGCGCACGGCCGCGACCGAGTCGTTCGTGCAGCTCGAATCCGCGCATGGCGCGGCGCGCAGCGGCTTCGGCCTCGGGCTCGCGTTCGTCCGCGAGACGGCGGCGCGGCATCGCGGCCAGATCCTGATGCGCAATACGGCGCGCGGCTTCATGGTCGCGCTTCGGCTGCCGGCGCAAGCGGAGCGGTGATTGAGCGGCGCGGCCTGCCGGCGCCGCGCCGTCCGCAGACCCCGATGCGCTCGTGGCGCGCCGTCCGGCGCGCAGGCGGGCGCGGATTTTTTCAACGCTGATTTTAGAAAGCCCATAACGAACATGGCCACCGTGACGCCCCGCGCGACCAATGAAAGCCTGCATCCGACGATCGGCGCTGCCCGGCTGACGCTCGGCAATCGCATCCTGCTCAGCTTCGGCGTGCTGTTCGTGCTGATGCTGGTGACAGCCGGCGTGTCGTACGAGCGACTGCGCGCCATCAACAGCGAAGCCGTCAGCATCGAGCGCGACTCGCTGCCCGGCGTGTACCTCGCGTCGTCGCTGCGCGGTTCGGTCAACGAATCGTTCACGCTGCTGCAGCAGGCGATCTTCGTCGAAACCGACCCCGAAAACGTGCGCCGCGACCTCGCGAAGATCAGCGACGCGGTGAAGGAAATCGACGCGCTGTCGGTCGACTACCAGGCCACGACGTTCCGCGACGACGACCGGCAACGCTTCGCGACCTTCCGCGGCGCGTACGACCGCTACCTGCCGCTGCTGAACGACGCGGTGCAGCAGAGCCGCACGTCGCACAGCGACGCGGTCGCCGCGTATGCGAAAGCGCTGCCCGCGTGGACCGAGGTCGTGCGCAACGCAAACATCCTGGTGCAGGAAAACCGCAAGTTCGCCGAGCAGTCGGCGAAGCTGATCCGCGAATCCGTGCAGGACACCGAGGTCGTGCTCGCCGCGGCGCTGGCGATCGTACTGCTGTCCGCGCTCGGGCTCGGCTACGGGCTGTTCAGCTCGGTCACCAAGCCGATGGCGCGGCTCGTCGAGGTACATGACGTGATGCGCACCGGCAACCTGACGCGCCGTCTCGACCTGCGCCGCCGCGACGAATTCGGCACGCTCGAGACGGGCTTCAACCGGATGGCCGACGAGCTGACCGAGCTCGTCTCGCGCGCGCAGCAGTCGTCGCTGCAGGTGACGACGTCGGTCGCCGAGATCGCGGCGACGTCGCGCGAGCAGCAGGCGACCGCGAACGAAACCGCGGCGACGACGACCGAGATCGGCGCGACCTCGCGCGAGATCTTCGCGACGTCGCGCGACCTGCTGCGCACGATGAACGAGGTGGCCGGCGTGGCCGAGCAGTCGGCGACGCTCGCGGGCGTGAGCCAGAGCGGCCTCACGCGGATGGGCGAGACGATGCGCAGCGTGATGGACGCGGCCGGCTCGGTGAACGCGAAGCTCGCGATCCTCAACGAGAAGGCGCTGAACATCAACCAGGTCGTCGCGACGATCACCAAGGTGGCCGACCAGACCAACCTGCTGTCGCTGAACGCGGCGATCGAGGCCGAGAAGGCCGGCGAGTACGGCCGCGGTTTCGCGGTCGTCGCGACCGAGATCCGCCGCCTTGCCGACCAGACGGCCGTGGCGACCTACGACATCGAGCAGACGGTGAAGGAAATCCAGTCGGCCGTGTCGGCCGGCGTGATGGGGATGGACAAGTTCTCCGAGGAAGTGCGTCGCGGCATGCTCGACGTGCAGCAGGTCGGCGGGCAGCTGTCGCAGATCATCGCCGAAGTGCAGACGCTCGCGCCGCGCTTCCAGATGGTCAACGAAGGGATGCAGACGCAGGCGAACGGCGCCGAGCAGATCACGCAGGCGCTGTCGCAACTGTCGGAGGCCGCGCAGCAGACGGCCGAGTCGCTGCGCCAGTCGTCGCAGGCGATCGACGACCTCACGCTGGTCGCGAATCAGTTGCGCACCAGCGTGTCGCGCTTCAAGGTCGACGCGTGACGCGCGTCGACGCACAGAGCGGCGCGCACGCGCTGTTCCTGATGTTCGAGCTCGACGGCGAGCGTTATGCGCTCGACGCGGCCAGCA
Organism: Burkholderia stabilis; assembly: GCF_001742165.1. Taxonomy (NCBI): domain Bacteria; kingdom Pseudomonadati; phylum Pseudomonadota; class Betaproteobacteria; order Burkholderiales; family Burkholderiaceae; genus Burkholderia; species Burkholderia stabilis. Next base: position 3,114,083 of record NZ_CP016443.1, read on the forward strand.
TCGAGGAAGTGTTGCCGCTCGCGATCACGAAGGCCGTGCCCGGCGCGCCCGAATGGATCGCCGGGCTGCTGATGCGCGGCGGCGAGCCGGTGCCGGTGATCGACGTGCCGATGCTGGCGCTCGGGCGGCGCGCGCATGCGCTGCGCTCGACGCGGCTCGTGATGGTTCGCTACCGCGCCGGCCACACCGACGACGAGCGCGTGATCGGCCTGGTCGTCGAACGCGCGACGCAGACGATGCGTATCGATCGCGCGGCGTTCCGCGCGAGCGGCATCTCGACCGCGCGCACGCGCTGGCTCGGGCTCGTCGCGAATACGCCCGACGGCGTCGTGCAGCAGGTGTCGGTGTCCGACCTGATCGATGACGTTGCGCGCCTGTATCTGTTCGACGGCCTGCCGGGCCACGAGGGGGAGTCCGCATGAAAGAGTCCGATTCGCGATTTCGCGGCTGGCTGGTGCGCGAGACCGGCATCGACCCCGATTCGCTCGGCAACGATTTCATGAACCGTGCGCTGACGGAGCGCGTGCATGCGCTGCAGGCGGACGGCGAACGCCTGCCGTCGGCGGCGCGCCCGCCCGTGACGCAGGAAGCGCTCGACGCGTACTGGCAGCAGCTCAACGCGTCGGCCGACGAGCGGCGCGCGCTGATCGAGCTGTTCGTCGTGCCGGAGACGTGGTTCTTCCGTGACCGCGAGGCCTTCGCGACGCTCGCGCGGCTCGCGGCCGAACGGCTCGCCGCGACGCCGGGCCGCGTGATCCGCGTGCTGAGCGCACCGTGCTCGACGGGCGAGGAGCCGTATTCGGCCGCGATGGCGCTGCTCGACGCGGGGCTCGAGCCGGCCAGCTTCACGATCGACGCGATCGACCTCAGCGCGCGCGCGATCGAGCAGGCGCGACGCGGCAGTTACGGGCGCAACGCGTTTCGCGGCACCGCGACGGAGTTTCGTGCGCGGCATTTCACGCCGGCCAGCGACAGCTGGCTGCTCGACGAGCGCGTGCGCGCATGCGTGCAGTTCCGTCACGCGAACCTCATCGAACCGGTCGCGGATACCGGCATTCGCTACGATTTCGTGTTCTGCCGCAACGTATTGATCTACTTCGACCGCGACGCGCAGGATCGCGTGATACGTTCGCTCGACGAGCGGCTCGCCGACGACGGCATGCTGTTCGTCGGGCCGGCCGAGACGGGCGTCGCGATGCGGCACGGGATGCGCTCGGCACGTGTGCCGCTGGCGTTCGCGTTCCATCGCGAGCCTGCCGCTGCGGCCGTCGATGCCGTCGCGGCGCGGCCGGTCGCGCCGTACCGCCGTGCGGAGCGCTTCACCGTCGCGCCGCTCGCGGCGACGCGCTCGGTGCTGGCCGTCACGCCGCCGGTGTGGCTCGGTAACGGGCTGCCGTCATTCGCGCCGCCGCCGCCGGTCGTGCGCACGGCCGCGTTCGACGCGCGGGCCGACCTGGCGGTCGCGGCGACAGCCGACGCGCTCGCGCCGGCCGCACCGGTTGCCGAAGCAGTCGCGCCGACGCTCGAGGATGCGCAGGCGCTCGCGAACGCAGGCGCGTTCGACGAAGCCGAGCGCGTGCTCGCGCAGTTCTCGGCGCGCGTCGGGCCGCATGCCGATGCGTTCTACCTGAACGGACTGATCGCGGATGCGCGCGGGCGTGTCGCGGAAGCGGGCGAGTTCTACCGGAAGGCGCTGTACTTGCGGCCGACGCATCACGAGGCGCTGACGCATCTCGCGACGCTGCTCGACGTCGGCGGCGATCGCGCCGGCGCGCAATGGCTGCTCGAGCGCGCGCGGCGCTCGGCCGGCTGACACGGGGCTAATACGAATGCGGGTTCGGGACCGACACCGCGATGACCAGAGGAATCAATGAACCGCGACGCCGCTGCCACTGACGACACGACGATCGACGTCGACGATTGCTGGAACCGGATCGGCACGCGCGGCGACCGCTCGTGCGAACGGCTGGCCGACTGCCTGCGCTGCCTGAACTGCCCGGTCTACGCGTATCACGCCGCGAAGCTGCTCGAGCGTCCGCTCGGCGAAGCCGAGATGGCCGACGCCACGCGCCGGATGAGCGCCTTCGGCGCGACGCGGGCGCGCGACGACGACGGCGATGCGCACCATGCGGCGCTGGCGTTTCGCGTAGCCGACGAATGGCTTGCGCTGCCGATCGGCGTGCTGCGCGAGATCGCCGGCACGCGCCCGATCCATTCGCTGCCGCATCGCCGTAATTCGGCCGTGCGCGGCGTGGTCAACATCCGCGGCACGCTGCGCATCGCGATCTCGATCGGCGCGCTGCTCGGCCTCGACGCGGGCAAGGGTGGCAACGACAGCGGCGACGGCCGTTTCACGCGGCTGCTGGTCGCCGCGCATCAGGGCGACCCGGTCGTGTTTCCGGTCGACGAAGTCGAGGGCGTGCTGCGCTTCGGCGCATCCGACTGGGTGCCGGTGCCGGCGACGGTCGGGCGCGCGAGCGCCGGCCTGTCGCGCGGCGTGTTGTCGTGGCGCGGCAAGTCGGTGGGCCTGCTCGACGACGATCGCCTGTTCGACGCCGTGACACGGAGCATGCGATGAGCGGCGATGACGACCTGAGCCACCTGTCGCTGCTCGAGCTGTATCGGGAGGAGACGCGCACGCAGACCCAGGCGCTGTCCGAGCGGCTGCTCGCGCTCGAATCGGGCGAGCCCGATTCCGTCGCGCTCGAGGCGTGCATGCGCGCCGCGCATTCGTTGAAGGGCGCCGCGCGCATCGTCGGCGTGCCGCTCGGCGTCGACATCGCGGGGCGGATGGAAGAGTGCTTCGTCGCCGCGCAGGCCGGGACGATCGCGCTGACGGCCACGCACGTCGACGTGCTGCTCGCCGGCGTCGACCTGCTGGTGCGCGTCGCCGATCCGCAGGCGCAACCCGTTTCATCGGTCGAGATCGACGCGTTCGCGCTGGCGCTGACGGGCGCCGACGGTGCGCAGACGATGCAGGCATCGGCCGTCGCGCCGCCGCCGGCGTCGGTCGTGCCGTATCGCGACCACGACGGCGCCGCGAACGAGCCCGTCGGCGCCGGCGCGGCGGTGCCTCCGCTCGCCGTGTCGGGCGCGATTCCCGATCCGGTCCAGGCCGGCCGCGCGGCCGGCGCCGGCGCGATGCGCCGCGTGCGCGCCGATACGCTGAACCGCTTGCTGAGCCTGTCCGGCGAATCGCTGGTCGAATCGCGCTGGCTCAAGCCGTTCGCCGAATCGATGCTGCGCGTGAAGCGTGCGCAGCGCGACGCCGCGCGCTCGCTCGATCTGATGTACGAACAGTTCGCTGACGATCTCGACGCGGGCATGCTCGCGTCGATGAACGAAGTGCGGCACATGCTCAACGACCTGCAGCGCTCGCTCGCCGAGCGCATGGACGAATTCGACCGCTTCGAGCGGCGCAGCACGCATATCGCCGAACAGCTGTACGACGAGGCGCTGCAATGCCGGATGCGGCCGTTCGGCGACGCGACGCGCGCGTATCCGCGCATCGTCCGCGATCTCGCGCGCTCGCTCGGCAAGCAGGTGCGCTTCTCGATCGTCGGCGAGGGCACGCAGGTCGATCGCGACATCCTCGACCTGCTCGACGCGCCGCTCGGCCACCTGCTGCGCAACGCGATCGACCACGGCGTCGAGTCGCCCGAGGCGCGCCGCGCGCGCGGCAAGTTGTCTGAGGCGAGCGTGACGCTGGAGGCGCGTCACAGCGCCGGCTCGCTGCTGGTCAGCGTGATCGACGACGGGCCGGGCGTCGACATGGACGCGCTGCGCGCGGCCGTCGTGCGCCAGCGGCTGACCGACGACGAAACGGCCGCGCGGCTGTCCGATCCCGAACTGCTCGAATTCCTGCTGCTGCCGGGCTTCTCGATGCGCGATGCGGTGACCGACGTGTCGGGGCGCGGCGTCGGCCTCGACGCGGTGCAGGAGATGGTGCGCGGCGTGCGCGGCGCGGTGCGGATCTTCAACGAGCCGGGCGCGGGCATGCGCTTCGTGCTGCAGTTGCCGCTCACGCTGTCGGTGATCCGCAGCCTGCTCGTCGAAGTCGGCGGCGAGCCGTATGCGTTCCCGCTCGCGCACGTGCGCCGCACGCTCGAGCTTTCGCACGACGACATCGACGTGCTCGAAGGGCAGCCGCATTTTCCGTTCGACGGCCGGCGTGCGGGCCTCGTCGCCGCGCACCAGCTGCTCGACGCGGGTGAACCCGATGCGGCGCGCGCGAGCACGGCGGTCGTGGTGGTCGGTGCCGAGCCCGAGCTGTACGGCGTCGCGGTGGACCGCTTCCTCGGCGAGCGGATGCTCGTCGTGCAGCCGCTCGACAGCCGCCTGCACAAGATCCAGAACATCGCGGCCGGCGCGCTGCTCGAGAACGGCGACCCGGTGCTGATCGTCGACGTCGAGGACCTGATCCGCTCGGTCGACAAGCTCGTGCGCGGCGGCCAACTCGCACGACTCACACGCGACCCGCAGCTTGCGCTCGCCGACCGGCGCCGCCGCGTGCTCGTCGTCGACGATTCGCTGACGGTGCGCGAGCTCGAACGCAAGCTGCTGGAGAAGCGCGGTTACGACGTGACCGTCGCGGTCGACGGCATGGAAGGCTGGAACGCGGTGCGCAGCGATACGTTCGATCTCGTCGTCACCGACGTCGATATGCCGCGCATGGACGGGATCGAACTCGTCACGCTGATCAAGGGCGATCCGACGCTCAAGCGCGTGCCGGTGATGATCGTGTCGTACAAGGATCGCGACGAGGATCGCCGCCGCGGGCTCGACGCCGGCGCCGACTATTACCTCGCGAAGAGCAGCTTCCACGACGAGGCGCTGCTCGACGCCGTGCACGACCTGATCGGGGACGCGCGCGGATGAACATCGGCATCGTCAACGATCTGCCGCTGGCCGTGGAGGCGCTGCGCCGCGTGCTCGCGCTGCGCGCGGATCACCGCGTGCTGTGGGTCGCGACCGACGGCGACGAGGCGGTGGATTTCTGCATCGCGCATCCGCCGGATCTCGTGCTGATGGATCTCGTGATGCCGAAGGTCGACGGTGTGGCCGCCACGCGCCAGATCATGGCGCGCGCGCCGTGCGCGATCCTGGTCGTGACGGCCAGCGTCAGCGCGAATACGTCGTCGGTCTACGAGGCGATGGGCGCCGGTGCGCTCGATGCGGTCGATACGCCGACGCTCGCGCTCGGGCTGTCGACCGACGCGTCGCCGCAGGCGCTGCTCGCGAAGATCGACCAGATCGGCCGGCTGCTCGAAAGCCGCACCGCGGCGCTCGTGCCGCCGGGGCCGACGCCCGCGCGCGGCCAGCCGACGCTCGTCGCGATCGGCGCGTCGGCGGGCGGGCCGACCGCGCTCACCGCGCTGCTGCGTGCATTGCCGGCCGATTTCCCGGCGGCGATCGTGATCGTCCAGCACGTCGACCAGGCGTTCGCGCTCGGGATGGCCGAGTGGCTCGACGGCTATACGCGCCTGCCGGTGCGGGTCGCGCGGCAGGGCAGCACGCCGCAGGCGGGAGAGGTGCTGCTCGCGGCGACCAACGATCATCTGTATCTGTCGCCGCGCGGCGTGCTCGGCTATACGCGGCATCCGGTCGAGACGCCATACCGGCCGTCGATCGACGTGTTCTTCAACAGCGTCGCCGACGGCTGGCAGGGCGACGCGCTCGGCGTGCTGCTGACGGGAATGGGGCGCGACGGCGCGCTCGGCCTGAAGGCGATGCGCGCGAAAGGCTGCTATACGATCGCGCAGGACGAGGCGACCAGCGCCGTCTACGGGATGCCGAAGGCGGCCGCGGCGATCGGCGCGGCATCGGCGATCCTGCCGCTCGAACGGATCGCGCCCCAACTGATTTCGCGCATCACGCGCCCGCTGCGCGATTGACGGCGCGCAGGGGGGGCGCGGCGCAGTCCGATTCCGGTATGCCGGCGGCCGCATTGCGGGCGATGCGCGGCGTCGCGTACAATTGCGGCCTGCGGAGATGGCATGCCTCCCTGCGGTCGTTCCCGGCGCGTTGCGCGCGGTGCGGCCCTCAACCGCCGGTTTGCCCGGCTGATGATGCCTGCGTGTTCCTGGGTTTCAGGAGGTCGCAGGCCGTCCATGCGGTATTCTGCCGCCCAGGTTTTGATGTTCTGTCGAATCTGGAAATCATGTTTTTCACCACTTCTGCCGATCTTCTCGCGACCGTGCGCTACGTGTGCCGCTGGCTCGCGCTCTCGGCCCTGCTCGGCGCGCTGGCCGGCACGGCTTCCGCGCTGTTCCTGATTGCGCTCGACTGGGCGACCGGCACGCGCGTGTCGCATCCGTGGCTGCTGTGGGGGCTGCCGGCCACCGGGTTCGCGACCGGCTGGATCTACCATCGTTTCGGCCAGTCCGTCGCGCGCGGCAACAACCTGCTGATCGACGAGATTCACGATCCGAAGGCGCTCGTGCCGAAGCGGATGGCGCCGCTCGTGCTCGTCGCGACCGTCGTCACGCACCTGTTCGGCGGCTCGGCCGGCCGCGAGGGCACGGCCGTGCAGATGGGCGGCGCGCTCGCCGATCGCATCACGCACGTGTTCCGCCTCGATCGCGAGCATCGGCGCGTGCTGCTGATGGGCGGCATCGCGGCCGGTTTCGCGTCGGTGTTCGGCACACCGCTCGCGGGCGCAGTGTTCGGGCTCGAGGTGCTCGCGATCGGGCGTGTGCGGTACGACGCGCTGCTGACCTGCGTCGCATCGGCGATCGTCGCGGACGTCGTGTGCCGCGCGTGGGGCGTGCATCACACGGCTTACGCGATTCCGTTCGTGCCGGCCGTGTCGGCGACGGGGCTGGCCGTGACGGTCGTCGCGGGCATCGCGTTCGGCGTCGTCGGGCGGCTGTTCGCGTATGCGACGCATGCGCTGACCGCGTGGTTCCGGCGTGTGGTCCGCTACGCGCCGCTGCAGCCGGTGCTCGGCGGCCTGCTGGTCGCCGCGGCCGCCACCGTGCTGAATGTGCCGCAGTATCTCGGTCTTGGCATCCCGACGATCGAGGCCGCGTTTCACGGCCCGCTGCCGCTCTACGATTTCGCGGGCAAGTTCGCGTTCACCGTCGTCACGCTCGCATCGGGGTTCAAGGGCGGTGAAGTGACGCCGCTGTTCTACATCGGCGCGACGCTCGGCAACGCGCTCGGCCAGGTGCTGGCGCTGCCGGTGCCCGTGCTCGCGGGGCTCGGCTTCGTCGCGGTGTTCGCGGGCGCGGCCAATACGCCGATCGCGTCGACGATCATGGCGATCGAGCTGTTCGGCGCGGATATCGGCGTGTATGCGATCGTCGCGTGTGTCGTCGCGTATCTGTTTTCAGGGCATGCGGGGATTTATCGCGCGCAGCGCGTGGCGGTGGGGAAGGGGGCGCAGGCTGAGGTGGAGTGAGGCGGGGCGCGCGCATTGGAGCCGGGGGATGGCGCGGCGGAAAGCGACTCCGTAAAATGGGTTCGCCGCGAATGGGCGGGAAATACGGCGGGTGTCGTTGGTGTTCGGTCGGGTTGAGGGGTTCGACACGATCACCTGGATCGCCGACAATCCCGCACGCATCGCCAGAAAATGCATTGGACCATCTGCCGGTATTGGCTCGTCCCGGCGGGATCGACACAGAAAAATGAGAATGACACATGTCGAAAAATAGCCGGAAAATTTACTTGGCCGCGTGGTTGGTGACCATCCTGCTGATACTCGTCGACCTGATCTGGGCGTACCACGTCGATTTTCGAATCGAAAAGGGCAGCCTGGTGCAAAGTGCGCGAATGCTTTCCGTTGTCTTTGCTGTTGCCCTGGCGTTCTGGCTGATTTCGCGCATACCGTACAAGGTGCCCGCCAGAAAGGCGTTCTATGAAAATGTCGCGCATTCACTTCAATGGATCGCGGTTCTGGCCGTGTTCACGCATGTCGCGCTGGTCTTTCAATACCTGTGCGTCACGACCAACTTCCCGCTCGTGGGCGACGCCCTGGTGGCGGTTGACGCCGCGCTCGGATTTCACTGGCTGGAAATTTATCGCTGGGTGACGATGCATCACTGGATGCAGGCCGTCCTTGGGCTCGCGTATGTGTCCGGCGATGCGCAACTCCTCGCCATCCCCGTCATTCTTGCGATTACTTCGAACTCGCAGGACTACGCCGAGTTCGTTGTGCAATTCATCGTCGCGGTCATCGTGTCGATTCTGATCTCTGTCTTTCTTCCGGCCGAGAGCGCGTTCCTGCATTTCAATATTCAAGACCCCGGTACCGTTTCGACCGTATCCGACTTTGCGCGGTTGCGAAGCGGAGCAGCCCGGGAAGTGATATTCGCATCGGCCCAGGGGCTCATTTCCTTCCCGTCGCTGCACGTCATGCTTGCGTTGAGCTTTGCCTATTCGCTGCGCCATGTCCGGTTTGTGTTCCCGATCGGGATTGCACTGAATGCGCTGATGATCGTTTCGACGCCGACGCAGGGCGGGCATTACCTGTCCGATGTGTTGTCGGGGTTGGTCATCGGTGTACTGGTGATCTATGTTGTCCGAATCTGGTTTGCTGGCGGGCGTGCGCCGGGTGTCGCGGCGCCGAACCCGGGCGTTCGGGATGGACGCAAGGGATTGACGCATTCCTGACATGACGGAATACGTTCTTCGTACACAAGGTGCCGAAAACCGGGCGACAGACATTCGATGACACTCGACGACTTCCTGACCGAAGCGCATCGCCTTGTCAGGCCCTGCCGTCAATACCGTTTCGCGGATGACGGAGCACCCGTCACCGGATACTGGCACGGTATCGACGCGGGCGCGTTGTGCGTGTCCGTCGAGCGCGATGGCACCTGGCTGAACGTGTATCTCGACGAGCATGGCGCGTCAGGCCGCGTGGAGACTTCCGCGCAACCCGTTCCTTCCGAACGCCCGCTGTGCCGCTCCGACGCGACCTCGCTGCCGCCGATCGAAGCGGTGTTCCGCTTCGGCTCGGCCGCGATCGACGCCTACCTGAGCGCACACGGGTGGCAACGCGACTGGGGATTCAACGATAACTTCAAGGGCGTCGAGGTGCACGACTATGCGCGCGAATGGATGAGGCAATGCCCGCTCTACACGACCGGCGTGGTCGCCGTCGCGGGCGGGTGGCACGTTCCCTGGCCCGACGACGACTGGGACGACCTGGCCGGCCTCGATCTCGTACTCTGGACGTTCGAGGAATCGGAACCGTGGGTCGAGGTGTTTTCCGACGGCAGCCGGTACTCGGTGATCCAGCGGATCACCTAGCCGACCGGCATTCGTTGTTACTTCTTCGGCAGTCGCGCGACATTGCGGGCCAGCAGTTCCTCGATATCGACGCCTTTTTCGGCCAGCAGCGTCGTGACGATGCCGGTCAGTTCGCCGAGCGTTTCCTTGACCGATTCCCGGATCGTATCGACGACGACCTGCGTGCTTCGCTCGATCTCGATATTGACCTTGTCGTTGACGCCCTTCGCATCGAACGTGGTTGCGCGCCGCGTTTCGGGAATCAGCCAGATCTCGAACCAGCCTTCTTCGCGATTGACGTCCGACACGGTCAGGCTGCAGCCGTTGATCGCGATATAGCCCTTCGCAAACACGTATCGCTTGAACTCGGCCGGCACGCCGATGCGGATCATCCGGTTGTGCTCGGACGTCGCGATGTGCAGGATGGTCCCCGGGAAGTCGACATGGCCGGACAGCGGATGCCCGCCGATTTCCGCGCCGTCCTTCGCGGCCCGCTCGACGTTGATCCGCGAGCCGGTTGCCAGGTCGGCCAGCGTGGTGATCTTCAGGCTCGGCAGCATCACGTCGAAGTCGATCAGCGTCGGCGAATGGATGGTCGTCACCGTGAGGCACACGCCGTCGACCGAGACGCTCGCACCGATCTCGATGTCGTCGGTGAAGCGCTCGGGGAATTCGATGCTGAAGGTTCTCAGCTCCCCGTGATCCTTGGTGGCCTTGATGACGCCAACGCCCTGGACAATTCCTGTAAACATGATCGATCCCTCGTCGCAAATTTCCTGGCCGACATGATAAGTGATCCCGGAGAAGGCCGTGCCGCCGCGCGCGGCTCGGGGAAGGCCGGCAATATTCGGGGACACAAAAAAGGCCGTGCCCATGGCACGGCCGCGATCCGGATCTCAGTGTGCCGACCTGGCCCGGCGGTCGGCCTTCCCGCCGCCGGGGCCAGGTCGCGTTCGCCCGGCGTCAAGCCTCGGCCGGCTCGCCCAGCGGGCCGGCGGCGTCGTCCGCCGTGCGCTGCGGCGAATCGGCAAGCCCCTTCGCGAGCTCCAGCGCCTGCCGCTCGAACAGCCGGCGGTAGATGCCGCCGTCGATGCGGATCAGCGCGTCGTGGCTGCCTTCCTCGATCACCTTGCCGCGATCGAGCACGAGCAGCCGGTCGAGCGCGCGCACGGTCGACAGCCGGTGCGCGACCACAAGCGTCGTGCGGCCCACCATCAGCCGCTCCATCGCCTGCTGGATCAGCAGCTCGCTCTCGCTGTCGAGGCTCGACGTCGCTTCGTCGAGGATCAGGATCGGCGCATCGGCGAGGAACGCGCGCGCGATCGCGACGCGCTGGCGCTCGCCGCCCGACAGCTTGATCCCGCGTTCGCCGACGAGCGTGTCATAACCGTCCGGCAGCGCGACGATGAAGTCGTGTGCGCTGGCGAGACGCGCGGCGCGCTCGATGTCCGCGCGGCTCGCATCGGGGCGCGCATACGCGATGTTCTCCGCGAGCGTCCGGTGGAACAGCACGGGCTCCTGCTGCACGATCGCGATCTGGCTGCGCAGCGAATCCTGCCGCACGCGAGCGATGTCCTGGCCGTCGATCGTGATGCGGCCGCCCGACACGTCGTACAGGCGCTGGATCAGCTTGATGAACGTCGTCTTGCCCGAACCCGAGTGACCGACGAGGCCCACGCGCTCGCCCGGCGCGATACGCATCGAGAAATCGTCGTACAGCGGCACCGGATGGTTGCCGTAGCGGAACGTCACGTGCTCGAAGCGGATTTCGCCCTGGCCGATCCGGATGGCCGGCGCGTCGGGCCGATCGTCGATGCCGAGCGGCTGACGTTCGAGCGCGACGAGCTCTTCCATGTCGTTGACCGAGCGCTGCAGGTTGCGGATGTGCATGCCGACGTCGCGCAGGTAACCCTGCAGCATGAAGAACATCGTCAGCGCGAACGCGATGTCGCCGACGCTCGCTTCGTCGTTCGCCCACAGCCGCAGCGCGACGCCGATCATCGCGGCCTGCATCGCCACGAGCATCGCACCCTGCAGCCCGCCGTTGAACGTGCCGCGCACCCACGTGCGGCGCGTGCGCTGGCGCCACTTGCCGATCACGCGCGAGAGCCGCGTTTCTTCTCGCGTTTCCGCGCCGAACGCCTTGACGACCGCGTTGCAGCTCACGGCGTCCGCGAGCGCGCCGCCCATGCGCGTATCCCACAGGTTGCCGAGCCGTGCGGCCGGCGCGACGATGCCGAGCGACACGGCGACCGTCACCGCGATATACAGCAGCGATCCCGCGCCGACGACGAGCCCCATCACGGGCCAGTGCGTGCCGAGCAGCACGGTTGCGCCGACCAGCATCGTGACCGACGGCAGCAGCGCGATCAGCACGGTGTCGTTCAGCAGGTCGAGCGCCCAGATGCCGCGCGTGATCTTGCGCACGGTCGAGCCCGCGAAGCTGTTCGCGTGCCAGTCGGTCGAGAAGCGCTGCACGCGATGGAACGACGCGGCGGCGATCTCGCTCATCATCTTCAGCGTGAGCGTGATGATGTTCAGGTAGACGCCTTGCCGCAGCACCGTCGCGCCGATGCCGAGCGCGGCGAGCGTGCCGAATGCGGCGACGGCCGCGTGCCATGCGGCGGCGCGGTCGGTCAGGCCGGTCGACAGCGCGTCGACGAGGCGGCCGGCGAACAGCGGCGTGAGCACGTCGGCGAGCGCGGCGAGCAGCGCGAAGGTCGCGACCGTGGCGATGCGTGCCGGCTGCTTGCGCCAGTAGCGGATGGTGAAGCCGAAGACGGCCTTGAATGCGTGGCCGCCCAACTGGGTGGTTTTTCTGGTCATGTATCGTTGCCCGGCGCGTCGCGCGACGGGACTTTCCGGTTCGGAGAACGTCGAAAACGCAACAGCCGGAGCCGCGACGAAAAACGCGGGCGGAACGAGACGGGCTGTCGGGAAAAAGCGCGGCTGACGGGTTAGCGGAAAACTCGGGAGCCTGCGCGGACGGCGGGCCGGATCAGCTGCGCCGTGGGACCACGTTCGGGAAGGTTGCTGGCATTCGGAACATCTGCACCTCCCCTGAAGTGAACGGTTGAAAGGACGCCGAAAAGACGTGTAAAGATTCTATCAGCAGTGTCCGGCGCGCTGCAACGTCTGACGAATGCGGCGTTGCGGCGTCGATACGGTTAGTATTCTGGGTTTTGGCCCTTCTTTCGCGGGCCTGCCGCGGCGCGGCGGCGCACGGCCCGGCGGGCGCATCGATTACACTCTGGCGTGCCCGGCGCGCGCCGGCAGGCGTGTCCCGGCACACGATGGGCGGCCTGCGAAGCGGCCCTCGCAGATTCACCACGATACATTCCTGAGGAAACGATGAGCGACGTTCAGCAAGGCATCCTGACCCCGATCGACACGGCGGCCCGATACCTCACTTTCACGATTTCGAATGACGGCAATGTGGCGGCGGCGCTGGCCGCGCTGCGCGAGATCGTCGACGGACGCGACACGGTCGTCGGTTTCGGGCACGCGCTCGCGGCGCACTTCGGGCGCCCGGTTCCGGGCTTGACCGATTACCCGGCATTCGCGGTGAAGGACCGCACGCTGCCGGCGACGCCGGCCGACGTATGGGTCTGGCTGCGTGCCGACGATCGCGGCGAGATCGTGCTGCGCGCGCGGGCGATCGAGCGCGCGCTGGCGCCGGCGTTCGCGCTGCAGGATGCCGTCGACGGCTTCCGCTATTCGAACGATCGCGACCTGTCCGGCTACGAGGACGGCACCGAGAACCCGACCGGCGATGATGCGGTCGCGGCGGCGATTGTGACGGGGCAGGGCGCGGGGCTCGACGGTTCGAGCTTCGTCGCGGTCCAGCAATGGCTGCACGATTTCGACCAGATGGAACGCATTCCGTCGGGCGACATGGACAACATCATCGGGCGCCGCCGTTCGGACAACGAGGAACTCGACGACGCACCCGAGTTCGCGCACGTGAAGCGCACCGCGCAGGAAAGCTTCGAGCCGGAGGCGTTCATGCTGCGCCGTTCGTCGCCGTGGTCGGACGCGCGCCGTGCCGGTCTTTATTTCGTTGCGTTCGGCTGCTCGTTCCGTGCGTTCGACGTGCAGATGCGCCGGATGAGCGGCGCGGACGACGGGATCGTCGACGGGCTGTTCCGTTTCACGCGGCCGCTGACGGGCGCGTATTTCTGGTGCCCGCCGATGAAGGGCGGCAAGCTGGATCTGTCCGCGCTCGGACTGTAAGCGCCGGACCTTATCGAAGAACGGGCGGGCTGCGCATCGTGCGCGGCCCGCCCGTTTTGCTTTTCAGCCGACGACCGTGCGGCTGGACGATACGTCAGTTCAGCGTCGTCTCGATCCGCGTGCCGCGCTTGATGAACTGCGTCACCGGCGTTTTCTCGCAGATCTCCGCGAGGCGCTGGCGTTGCGCGTCGTCGAGCGGGCCGTCGAGCGTCACGACGCGGCGCACGTACTGCGTGCCTTCGCGATCGGCATGCAGCTCGGTGCGCACGTCGATGCGCGCAGCCGGCCACGACTTGCGCTGCATGTACATGCGAAGCGTTGCGGCCGTGCATTGCGCGAGGCCGGCCAGCACGAACTCGTACGGCGCCGGCCCGCGATCCTGGCCGCCTTCGCGCGGCGCTTCGTCGCCGGTCAGCGCGTGCGTGCCGGCTTGCAACCGGACGACGTAGTCGGGTGCGTCGGCATCGAGGACGGCGGCGGCATGGATGAGCGACATGGCAAGTCTCCGGTAGGCGGGAAGAAGGCGCGCGCCGCGTCGCGGCGCGAAGCCGTCAGCATACCGTTTCGATCGCCACGGCGGGCGCTGCATGCGTTATGCGTCGGCGACGCCGGCGCTGCTGCGCACGATCGCGGCGATCCGTTCGCGCACCCAATGATGCGCGCGATCGGCATCGCGCGATTCGTGCCAGTACGCGAGGAGCGGAAACGGCTTGAGGCGCAGCGGCAGCGGCCGCACGACGATCGGCAGCAGCGCGGCCATCCGCAGCGCATAGGTGTGCGGCAGCGTGACGAGCAGGTCGCCGGTCGCGGCGATCTGGCAGGCGGCGAAATAATGCTGGCAGGTGAGCCGGATATCGCGGAAGCGGCCGTCGTTGCCGAGCAGCACGTCGAGCGATTGCCGTTCGCCGAGTGACGACACCGAGATATGCCGTGCCGCGAAATAGTCGGCGCGCCGCAGCGGGTCGCCCGCGAGCGGATGATCGCGGCGCAGCGCGACGACGAGCGAATCGTCGAGCAGGTGTTCGGTCGCAATGCGCGGGCCCGTCTGCACGCGACGATCGACGGCGAGATCGAGATTGCCCGATGCGAGTTCGCGCTCGATGTCGGGCACCGCGACGCGGCGGCTTACGAGCCGCAGGCCCGGCGCTTCGTCAGCGAACGCGGCGACGATCTGCGGCAGCGCGATCGATTCGAGCGCGTCGCGAATGCTCACCGTGATGCTCAGGTCGAGCGTCGCGGCATCGAATGCGGACGGGCTGCGCGCGGTGCCTTGCAGGCCGCTCAGGTGCAACTGTACGTCCGCGATGATCGAACGCGTGCGCTCGGTCGGCACGACGCGGTTGCCCTGGCGTACGAACAATGGATCGTCGAAATGCGCGCGCAGCCGGTTGAGCGCGTGGGTGACGGCCGGCTGCGTGAGATGCAGCGCACGGGCGGCCGCGCCGATGCCGCCATGCACGTAGACGGCGTCGAGCACGCGAAACAGGTTCAGGTCGAGACGGTGATCGGCGGGCACGGGCGCGGTCGGCGAGGTGAAGGGTGGATCGATTCTAAAGGATGCGCAGGCAACGGATGCGCGGATGTCGTGTACGACGATCGAGCGCGTTCGACGCGTGTCGATGCTATTCGAACCGGCAAGCGAACGCGGCTTCGTTCGATGCGCAGCGCAATACGACGTGCATCGTTGTGCATGACGGCAGCAATAATCGGCGGCATCGAGCGGCGTGATTCTGTGCCGGCATGGTATCGGCATGTGACAGCCTGTAGTAATCCGCCATCATGCTGTCCACGTCGGCCATTTCGCGCCAAAGGCGCTACCCGTTCGGCTAAGATGCCGTCGCTTCATATTTCGGGATAGCCGTCCTGTCGCACGCATTCAAACCAAATATAAGCCTGACAGTTCGACGGTATTAGAAGAAGTCGAAACGAGTCGGGGGCTTGGTCAGTGAATGCAGCAGATCAGAGGTGGGTCGTTATCTATTTGAGTACGGGGTTTTCGTTGGCCCAGGCCGCGCGTCTCGGCGAGGCTTTCAATCTGGCGAATCGCCTGCATGCGTTCAATGCGGATTACCAGTTGAAGTACGTATCCGAAAGCGGGGGGCTGTTGCAGTCGTCGTCCGGCGTGAGAATCGCTGCCGATCCGCTCGGCGACGAGCACGGCCGTCGCGCGCTCGCATTCTTTCATCTTCACGGCGAACGCGCGGCCGTCAACTGGAACGACGCATTGCAGCGGCGCCTGACCGACATTCGCGAGCACGCGCGCTGGATCTTCGACGCGATGGACCTGCCCGCGCTCGCGGCCACGCAGCGGCCGTCGGCGGCGATCCACGTGCGGCCCGGCGGCGTCGGGCGCCGTGCTGCCGCGGCGGTCGAGCTGCAGGCCGGCGAGACCGACGTGTTCGCGGCCGCGCTCGACATGTTCCGCGTCGATCTCGGCGACAGCGCCGCGCAGGAGATCGCCAGCAACATGCTGCGGCCGATCGAGCAGCGTTATGCGCAGTCGATGTGGGCGTTTCGCGAACTGAGCGCGAGCCCGTCGATCCGCATGTCGGCGCAGCGGCTGCGCGCGCAGAGCGTGAACCGCATCTCGATTGCGAACGCCGCGCAGGCCGCCGCGATGAGCGAGCGTAATTTCCTGCGGCGCTTCAAGAAGGAAATCGGCGTGACGCCGACCGAGTTCGTGCAGCACGTGCGGCTCGAGCGCGCATGCCACATGCTGATCCACACGACGCTGCCGGCCGACAAGGTCGCGCGCCGCACGGGCTTCGGCAGCGGCGAGCGGCTCGCGAAGCTGTTCCGCCAGCGCCTGCTGATGTCGCCGACCGAATTCCGCGTCGCCGAGCGGGAAAAGATCCTCACCCACGGCGCCGCGTCGCCGGAAGCGGACGAGGGGGCCGCGGCCGTGCTTTGCGACAGCGACGGGATGAGTTGCGACGCGTGCGTTGCCGCGCGCGAGAAAACGGGACGGATACCCGTAAAATCGTCCTGTCGCGATCTCGATCCCCGGTTTCCATGCCCTTCCTCCCCACTACCGCCACCGCCCCTTTCTGTCCGTCGGAAGTAAAGGGCAGCATCACGATCGACGCCGGCGCGCCGCGCTGGCAGAAGCTCAAGCGCTTCTTCGGCCCCGGCCTGCTCGTCGCGATCGGCTACATGGACCCCGGCAACTGGGCGACCGACATCCAGGCCGGCTCGCAGTTCGGCTATTCGCTGCTGTGGGTCGTCGCATTCTCGAGCCTCGCGGCGATCTTCCTGCAGATGCTCGCGGCGCGGCTCGGCCTCGTCGCGGGCAAGGATCTCGCGCAGGCCAGCTACGACCGCTACGGCCGGTTCGGCCGCGTCGTGCAGTGGGTGACCGCCGAAGTGTCGATCATCGCGTGCGACATCGCGGAAGTCCTCGGTTGCGCGCTCGCGTTCAAGCTGCTGCTCGGCGTACCGCTCGCGTGGGGGATCGTGCTGACCGCGCTCGACACGGTGATCGTGCTCGGCTTGCAGGGCAAGGGGTTCCGGCAGATCGAGGCGATCGTGCTCGGGCTGATCGCGACGATGGCGTTCTGTTTCGTCGCACAGGTCGCGATCACGCCGCCCGACTGGCACGCGGTGGTCGGTGGGCTCGTGCCCGGCGATCCGGGCCACGACCGCAAGGACGCGATCGTGCTCGCGCTCGGCATCGTCGGCGCGACGATCATGCCGCACAACCTGTATCTGCACTCGTCGGTCGTGCAGACGCGACATGTCGTCGGCGGTGCGCGCGGCGTGGTCCGCGACACGCTCGCGCTCGTGCGCATCGATACCTGCGTGTCGCTGTTCGTCGCGATGCTGGTCAATGCGGCGATCCTGATCGTCGCGGGCGCGGCGTTCCATGCCACGGGCCAGCACAACGTGACCGACATCGAGCAGGCCTACAAGCTGATTACGCCGATCGCCGGCGGCGCGGCCGCGCTGCTGTTCGGCATCGCGCTGCTCGCGTCCGGACAAAGCTCGACGCTGACCGGCACGATCGCCGGCCAGGTCATCATGGACGGCTTCCTGCACACGAAGATCCCGTGCTACCAGCGCCGGCTGATTACGCGCGGGCTCGCGCTCGTGCCCGCGCTGATCGGCGTGCTGTGGCTCGGCGACGGGTCGGTCGGGCAGTTGCTCGTGTGGAGCCAGGTGCTGCTGAGCCTGCAGCTGCCGTTCGCGATGTGGCCGCTGATCCGCTCGGTCAGCGATCGCAACACGATGGGCGAGCACACGATCGGCCGCGGGATGCAGGTTGCCGCGTGGGCGCTGTTCGTCGTCATCACCGGCACGAACCTGCTGCTGATTACCGGTGTCGCGGGCTGATACAGCCTGTCACAGGCTGATACAGGCACCGCGCGCGCATGCGGTAAACTGCGGCCTTTCGATCGTCGTCCGAAGTCCGTTATGTGGAGTGAAATCAGCAACATCGGCGATGCCGCGCTGACCTTGCCGATCGCGCTGACGTGCGCGGCGTGGCTGGCGTTGACCGACTGGCGCCTCGCCGTGCGCTGGGCCGTGCTGCTGGCCGCCGGCATGGGCCTCGTCGGCGCCACGAAGATCCTGTATGCCGGGTGCGGCATCGAGATTCCCCAATTCGATTTCCGCGTGATCAGCGGCCATACGATGCTGTCGACGTCCGTGTGGACGGTCGCGCTGTCGATGCTGTGGCAGGCGTTCCGTGGCGGCAAGGCGCCCGGTATCGCGGTCGGGCTGGCGGTCGGCGCGGTCACGGCCGTCGCGCGCGTGTTCGATCACTCGCACACGATTCCCGAAGTGGTCGTCGGCTGGATGCTCGGCGCGCTGGTCGCGCTGCTGTTCCTGCGCGGCTACGGCGGCGCGCGCATGCGTGCGTTCTCGCCGCGCGTCGCGGCCGTCTGCCTGCTTCTCGTGTCGGGCATCGCGTACGGGCACCGCGCGCCGTTCCAGCAGATGATCGACACGCATTCGCCGCAGCTCTGCGCGTTCGTGCGCGCGCCGTCGGGCGACGGCTTCTGACGTTTGCCGGGTGCGGCGTTCCGGCGCCGCCGCATCGCCACGATGCCGCCGCTGGCACGCGCCCGGCGGTTCCCGATTCCTCTTCCCGACCGCTTTCCCGCCCGTCGCGGAACGCATCACTCGCCATTCCCCCGAGTCGACGAACCGGCCAGCCCGCAGGATCGGTCGCGCCGGCTTGCGCATGGGCGCACGCGTGCGAATGTCATGAATTGAATCTATGACTTGGCATAACGAATATTCATTTCATCGATTGGCGGCATTCGCGTACGCTGCCTGTCGTTCGACCGGAATCCGCTTGCCCGGCTGGTCCGGCGCGCGTGGTGCTTATCTCGATATACTCGCGGAAACCGTGGGGCGCCTCGTCGTGGCGAGGCGCCGTCGACCGGCGCGCGCCGGTCGCGCGATGCACGGAAAACCC
Organism: Burkholderia stabilis; assembly: GCF_001742165.1. Lineage (NCBI taxonomy): Bacteria > Pseudomonadati > Pseudomonadota > Betaproteobacteria > Burkholderiales > Burkholderiaceae > Burkholderia > Burkholderia stabilis. The sequence goes on from NZ_CP016443.1 coordinate 3,132,969, forward strand.
GTCGCGGCAGCGTTCCGCGACGACGACTCACGATAGGAGCAGGTCACATGACAGCCGTTTCTTCGCGCCTCGCCGGCAAGTGCGCATACATCACGGGCGCCGCGGGCGGCCTCGGCCACGCGATCGCGCGCCGGATGGTCGAGCAGGGTGCGCGCGTGTTCGTGACCGATATCGCCGACGCGGCGGTGCTCGATGCGTTCGCGCAGGAGCTCAACGCAGGCCACGCGGCGCCGGTCGCGTTCGCCGCGACACAGGACGTGCGCGACGAAGCGCGCTGGCAGGCGCTGCTCGCGCAGGCGAACGATGCGATGGGCGGGCTGTCGGTGCTCGTCAACAACGCAGGGGTCGGCTCGATCGGCTCGCCCGCGCAAATCGAGCTGGACGAATGGCGGCGCGTGATGGCGATCAACGTCGAGAGCATCGTGCTCGGCTGCAAGCACGCGCTGTCGTATCTGGCCGAGAGCCATCCCGCGTCGATCATCAACATCTCGTCGGTGGCCGCGTTCAAGGTCGAACCGGATTTCACCGCGTACAACGCGTCGAAAGCGGCGGTCGCGTCGCTGACGAAGTCGGTCGCGATCGACTGCGCGCGCCGCGAGCTCGACGTGCGTTGCAATTCGATTCACCCGGCGTTCATCCGCACGGGGATCGTCGAGCCGCTGTTCCAGACGCTCGGCGAGCGCGACGCGACGCGCAAGCTCGCACGCGGCATTCCGCTGCGCCGCCTCGGCGATCCGGACGACGTCGCGCATGCGGCCGTCTATCTCGCATCCGACGAGAGCCGCTTCGTCACGGCCGCCGAGCTCGTGATCGACGGCGGCATGTGCGCGGTCTGACGCGCATCCCGTAAAACAGAACAACCGGAGGAGAACATCGTGTCGACACCCGTCAATCGCCAACTGCTGCTGAAGACGCGCCCCGAAGGGCGCGTCGGCCGCGAACACTTTTCGCTCGTCGAGACGCCGTTGCCGGCGCTCGCGGACGGCGAGGTGCTCGTGCGCGTGTTGTACCTGTCGATGGACCCGACCAACCGCGTGTGGATGAGCGACGTGCCGCAGTACCTGCCGCCCGTCGCGATCGGCGAGGTGATGCGCGCGCTCGGCATCGGCCGCGTGGTTGCGTCGCGCCATGCGGGGTTCGCGCAAGGCGATCTCGTGCAGGGGCTCGTCGGCTGGCAGGACTACGCGGTCGTGACGGCCGACCAGGCCGCGCAACTCGTGAAGCTGCCCGCGCAGTCGGGCCTGCCGCTGCCGACGCTGCTCGGTGCGTGCGGGATGAGCGGGCTGACCGCGTATTACGGGCTGACCGACATCGCGCCGGTGCAACCCGGCGAAACGCTCGTCGTGTCGGCGGCGGCCGGGTCGGTCGGCTCGATCGCCGGGCAGATCGGCAAGATCCACGGCGCGCGCGTGGTCGGCATCGCGGGCGGTGCCGACAAGTGCCGCTACCTGACCGAGACGCTCGGCTTCGACGCGGCCGTCGACTACAAGGCCGACGATTTCCGTCAGCAGCTGAAGGCGGCGACGCCGGACGGCGTGCACGTGAACTTCGAGAACGTCGGCGGCGAGGTGATGCGCGCGGTGCTGTCGCGGATGGTGATCGGCGGGCGCGTCGCGCTGTGTGGCGTGATCTCGAACTACAACAGCGGGCGTGCGGCCGACGATGTCGGCGTGCTGATCTCGAAGCGGCTGACGATGCGCGGCTTCCTGATCCTCGATTACCGCAAGAGCCGCGAAGCCGTGCAGACGCTTTCGGGCTGGTTGCGCGACGGTCGCCTCAAGGCCGAGGAGACCGTGGCCGACGGACTCGAAAACGCGCCCGACGTGCTGAATCGCCTGTTCGACGGCGACCATCGCGGCAAGCTCGTGCTGCGCGTCGATCCGGACGCGTGACCGGCTTGCGGCGTGGCGTGCGACGCCGGTCGCGGGTTGCCGCGATGCGTCGTCGAACGCAGTGAGTACGATCAGTCGGCGCCCAGTTTAGGACTTGTCCCATATATTGTCCCGGCCCCTCTCCGTAAAGTGATTGCCAGCAAAAAGGCGGCGTGACAGACGCGTCACGCCGCCTTTTTTTCTGGTCACACGGCGAGGGGAGGGAGCATGCGGAACAACACGAAGCGGGCAGCATCGGCAGCGATGGGCGATCGAATGATGCGCCATATCGGCGTCGTGCGGACGATGATGATCGGTCTCGGCATCGTGTGTGCGATGTCGAATGCGATGGCGGCCGGGCAGGCGGCGCGGGACGGCATGGTGCACTTCACCGGCGCGCTCGTCGATCTCTATGACGTGACGTTCGACGCGCCGTCGGGTGTGGGCGTCGATGGTCGGGAGGTAGCGGGCGACGCAGTGGCGACGCTCCGGTTCGATGCGCATGGCCGGCGTTTGCCGGGCGCGCATGTCGCGCTGGTCGGGCCAGACGGTACGCCGTTCGCGGTGAACGATGCCGGTTCGGGCGTGCGCGCAACGTGGCGCGATGCCTATGACGAGCGAACCGTGCCGCTGGTGCCGGGCCGTGCTCATCGCGTGGGTCCGCATGGCGGTGAGATGACCGTTGCGGCGGATGAAGCGACGGGCGCCGCAGCGCCCGTCGTGATCCGCATTCGTCACCCGTGACGGAAGGGTTTCCGCACGCGGATGGATGCGCGGCGCGCGGCCGCGCGGCGCGTCATTCGCCCTGTTCGGAGCGCGCGTAGATGTCCCAGCTCGCCATGAACAGCGCGGCGACCAGCGGCCCGATCACGAAGCCGTTGATGCCGAACAGCGCCATGCCGCCGAGCGTCGAGATCAGCACGACCCAGTCGGGCATCTTCGTATCCTTGCCGACGAGGATCGGGCGCAGCAGGTTGTCGACGAGGCCAATCACGCCGACGCAGAACGCGACGAGAATCACGCATTTCCAGATTTCGCCGACCGCCAGGAAGTAGAGCGCCGCGGGCACCCACACGAGGCTCGCGCCGATCGCGGGCAGCAGCGACAGGAACGCCATCAGCGCACCCCACAGCACGACACCCTGGATGCCGAGGATCCAGAAGATCAGCCCGCCGAGCGCGCCCTGTACGAGCGCGACCGCGATGTTGCCTTTCACGGTTGCGCGCACGACCGTCGTGAACTTCGCGAGCAGCAGGTTCTTGTGCTCCTCGTCGAGCGGCAGCGCGCGGCGCACGCGGCGGCCGATCTCGCCGCCGTCGCGCAGCAGGAAGAACACCATGTACAGCATCACACCGAAGCTGACGATGAACTGGAACGTGTTCTGGCCGATGCTGAACGCCTGGGCCGCGGCGAACTGGCTGATCTGCGCGGCGCCGTCGGTCAGTTTCTTCTGGATGCCGGGGATGTTGGTCAGCCCGTATTTCGCGAGCAGGCGCTGGATCGAGGTCGGCAGCGCGTGGATGATGTCCTGGAAGTACTGCGAATAGTTCGGCTGCGCGGTCTTGATTTCCTGATAGACGTAAGCGATTTCCTGTACGAGCGTGCCGGCGACGAACACGAGCGGCAGAATCACGATCAGGATGATCAGCGTCATCGTCACGAGCGCGGCCAGGTTGCGCCGCTTGCCGAAACGCGCGGCGAGCCAGCGCTGCACGGGCTGGAACAGGATCGCGAGAATGGTGCCCCAGAACACGGCCCCGGAGAACGGCGCGAGAATCCCGCACATGCCGACGGTGACCGCGAACAGCAGGAAATAGAAGAATTTTTGGTGATCGTGGTGTCCGCTATCCATGGGTGGCATTCGCGCAGATTGATGCTTGGTTTGATTGAATCTCGTTGCCCCGGGCGCGATCGGCTCGCGAACGTCACGGTTCGCGGTGAAACGCGGTGCGGGGCGACCCGCCGCACGGGCGGCCCATCGGGAGTATGCCCGCAAAGGTGCCGCCATCATAGCCGCTGCGTGCGACACATGCGAAAACGCCGCGGCCGGGGCCGCGGCGCTGCCGGGACGCGGGCACGGCGTGGTGCCGTGCGGCGCATCGTCAGATATTGAGCTTCGTGACCTTCGTGCCGTTTACCGACAGGTCGCCCATCAGGCCCGCGTTGGTCAGCACCAGCACCTCCACCGGCGCGGTGGCCGTGGTGGTGTCGACCGCACCGTTCGCGCCGACCTTCACGACCGCGACCGATGCGTCGGCGCCGGCGGCCCAGCCGTCGGACTTGCGGAACGAGTCGAGCGCATCCTGCGTCATGAACAGGAACACGATTGCCTTCGACTGCGCGCCGGCCTGCAGGCCGACCGACAGCGACGACGTGTTGTAGTAGCCGACGGTGCTGCCGCCGACGCGCAGCGCGCCGTTGCCGGACTGGCCGCCGACGATGAAGCCGGCCTGCAGCACGTTCGGGAACACGAGCACGCCGCGCGATTTCCCGACGAGCTCACGCGAGCCCGGCACCGTCGAATAGAGGCGCGACAGCGTCGCGTTCACGCTGGCGTCGATCGACTGGCGCTTCGACGCGCTCGTCGACGCGTTCTCGGGTTTGTCGGGCGTGGTCGTGCAGCCGGCGAGCGCAAGGCTGCCGAGCATCACGGCGGCGGCGGCTTTCATGGCGAGGGACTTCTGCATGGCGGTTCTCCTTCGTTGTCTGATTGAGGACGGACGGGGCGGGCAGCGGGGCGGCCGGCCCTGTTCAACGGCGGGCAAGGAGCAGGCCCGCAACGAATGCGAGGCCCGCGACGACGCCGGCGGTCTGCCACGGGTTGTCGTGCACGGCCTGCGACACGCGTTCGGCCGAATCGCGCAGCCGGGCGGCCGCGCTGCCCGATGCATGGTCGAGCGCACTGCGCGCTTCATCGAGCCGGGACTGCACGCGCTTGCGCAGCGCGGCGATATCGCCGTCGCCATCGTTTTTCAGCAGGTCTTCGAGTTCGTCGACCAGCCCGCGCAGATCGTCGGTCACGTCGGCGTGCAGGTCGCGCGCGGCCGAGCGTGTCGTGCGTCCCACGCGGCGGCCGGTGCGACGGATGTCGGACAGGCCGCGGTCCAGCTTGTGTTCGATCGAGTCGGTAAGCGCCATGGTGTTTATCCTCCTTCGATTCCAGGCAAATTTGAAGATAAGACGAATCCCAGCAACTGATGTGATTCACTTGACCCAATTGAGTTTCGAGACAAATTTTCAATTCGTCGGCAGGATCGCCGGGAAGCCCCGCCGCGCGGGGCGGCGCAGCGATTGAAAAAATTTCGCAATAAGGCGAAACGGCGAGCCTGATGGCGGTACGAAGTGAAAGTCCGGTAAATATGGCGTCGGCAGGGGCATCAGGTAAATAGTGCCGTTGCAGGCCTTGTGTTGATGCAAATGCACTAGTCGACGCGTTGTCGACGAGCAGGGTTCGTGCCCGCGGCCGTCCCGGGGCCGCCATCGCCAAGCGCGACGTCGATGATGACGGGATCGTGGTCCGACGAGCGGTATGCGTCGGGTGCGTAATAAGACGATCGATGCGCGGGTGTTTTGTAATCGGGCACGGGTTGCAGTGCAACCGGTTCGTCGGCGTTGATGTGCCAGAGGTGCACGGCCTTCACGCGCGCGGCGAGCGCGGGGGTGGCGAGCGCATGATCGAGGTTGCCGGCTTCGCCGCGAAATACGTAGCTGTACGCAGCATCGCCGGCGAAGTGGGCAACCAGGTTCGCGTAGCCGCGTGATTCGAGTGCGCGGACCGGATTTTCCTTCGCATAGCTGTTCAGGTCGCCGATCAGCAGCACGCCGTCGGCCGCGATGCCCGTCGGCGACGCGGCGAGCCAGTCGGCGATGCGCGTCGCTGCCCGCGTGCGCGCCGCATTCCAGCAGCCCTGGCCATCTGACTGGTCGAGATCGGCGCCGGTCGCGTTCGGGCAGTTCTTCGATTTCAGGTGATTGACCGCGACCGTGAACGTACGCGTGCCGCCAATGCGCCGGAATGTCTGCGCGAGCGGCGGGCGGTGCCGGCCGCCGAGCGCGACCGTGGCGGCGCGCCCGACCGGCTCGATCGTGCGGCTGTCGTACAGCAGCGCGACCGCGATTGCGTCGTGGCCGAGCCGCGCGGTGCCGGGGTCGACCGCGTGCCAGCCGTCGCCGAGTTGCGCGGCGAGACGCTGCACGGCGCTTGCGTCGCCATAGCCGTTGTTCGCGATTTCCATCAGCCCGATCACGTCGGCGCGCAGCGCGCGCAAGGCCGCGACGATCTTCGCTTCCTGCCGCGCGAATATCGCGGGCGTTTTCGCGCCGCGGTTGGCCGGCGCGTCGAATCCGCCGCCACGTCCGTCGCCGTTGAAATAGTTGAATACGTTGAACGACACGATGCGCGCGTCGGCGTCGGCATGCCGGGCCGGCGCGCCGGCACGCGGGTTCGCAGAGGCGTCGAACACCGGGCCCGGGCCGGCCGCGGGTTGCAGCCGCCACGCGCCATAACGCAGCTCCAGCACGCCTTCGACGCCGCGCACCGTGTAACCCGCGCGCAGCGTGTTGGCGGCGCTCAGCGCGGGCGGCGGATAGCGGACGGTCGCGGGATCGACGCGGCTCGAGCCGTCGTCGAGCACGATCCGGTTGCGCGCGTTGACCTCCGCGTGTGCGGCGGCTTCGGCCGGCGGGGCGACGTGGGTCGGAACGCGCAGCCGGCCGTTGCTGAGGACGACGCTGCCGTAGCGGCCGAGTTCATGCGTATCGCAGACCGTCAGCGTTTGCGGCAGGCGCACCAGCATGCCTTCGTGCGCGGCCAGCACGGCCGGCGTGTCGACCGGCAGCATGAGCGTCGCCGGCGTGACCGTCTGTCCGCGTGCGCAGACGGCAATGCGGCCCGACGGCACGAACTGCGTCCGGCCATATTTCTCGTCGATCCTGCCCGTGAGATGAACGAGATCGCCGGCGCTCGCGCGCGCGTTCGGCGCATACACGAACAGGCCTTCCGGGACGCCGGGCCGGTGCCGCCGCCGCGCATCGGCCTGCTGGACGAAGAAGCCGCCCAGGCCGCCGGCGCCGCCGAATGCCGCGGTGACGACGGCTTCGATCGATGTCGTTTGCCCGGCGAGCGGCGACGGGCCGCCGGTGCCGCGGATGTCGGCAATCGGCATCGTCGCGCCGCCGCAGCCGGCGCTGACCGGCAGCGCGGCCGAGGCCGGCTGGCCCGAAAGGTCGAGCGACAGCGCAACGATGAGCGGTGCAAGCAGGCGTGACATGGGACGGTTCGCTGGAAGAAAATCCGGGAGTTCGGGAAAGCATCTTGACGGCAAAATGCCGGGCAGCGGTCGAAATGGCCGTTCGGCCAGTACCGGATGGCCAACGATGCAGGCAAGCCGCGCCGCGGCTGTTACGCTTTCGCACCGGGCGCTGCATGCCGCACGCCGATCACGCAGTGAGCATTGCCGCCCCGCCTCCACAGGAGAAGTCCATGTCTTACATGCTGTTGATTGTCGAACCGACCGACCAGCGCGCCGAGCGCACGCTCGACGAAGGCCAGGCGCTTTACGCACGGATGGTCGATTTCGCCGAGTCGCTGAAGGCGCGCGGCGTGCTGCGCGGCGTCGAGTCGCTGGAGCGCTCCGAGCGCGGCACGCGCGTGCAGGTGCGCGACGGCGAGACGCGCCTGCTCGACGGCCCGTTCGCGGAAGCCAAGGAGATGGTCGGCGGCTTCTTCCTCGTCGACGTCGACACGCGCGAGGAAGCGATCGAGATCGCGCGCCAGTGCCCGGCCGCCCAGTGGTGCACGGTCGAGGTGCGCGCGGTCGGCCCGTGCTTCCTGTGACTGTCGCGACTCGGTATTTACCCTGATTCGTCGCGGCGCGCGTCGATTCGGCCGTCTCTCGCCCGTCGTCCGGATAAGGCGCCGATGAACGGGCGCCTCCTTCCATCGAGACAAGGAGTGAACGATGCGATTCATGATCATGATCCGGGCGAACGCCGTCAGCGAATCCGACGCGTTGCCGGACAACCGGCTGGTCGAGGCCATGACCGTCTACCACGAGGAACTGGCCCGGGCCGGCGTGCTGCTCGACGCGAACGGGCTGAGGCCGAGCGCGCGCGGCTGGCGCGTGCGCTACACGGGCGGCAAGGGCACGGTGGTGGACGGCCCGTTCGCCGAAACGAAGGAACTGATCGCCGGCTATACGCTGATCCAGGTGCGTTCGCGCGACGAGGCGCTCGAGTGGACGCGCCGTTTCCCCGCGCCGTTCGGCGCCGAGATGGATTGCGAGATCGAGGTGCGGCCGCTGTTCGAGCTCGACGATCTCACGCCGAGCGACGCGGTCGAGCGGTTCCGCGAGCTGCACGTCGGCCGTAGCAACGCTGTTTGAATCCCAGCCTGAATCCAACCTCACCCGGAGTACACGTCATGCACAAGATGGTTTTCATCAACCTGCCCGTGGCCGACCTGCCGCGCTCGAAGACGTTCTACCAGGCGCTCGGTTTCGAAGTCGTGCCGGCCTATACGAACGATCAGGCCGCCTGCCTCCGCATCAGCGAGACGATTTTCGCGATGCTGCTCGTGCGGCCGTTTTTCCAGACCTTTACCGACAAGACGATCGTCGACCCGGCGACGCACGTGCAGGTGTTGTCGTGCCTGTCGTGCGAAAGCCGTGCCGAAGTCGACGACACCGTCGCGAAGGCGCGTGCGGCCGGCGGGACCACGCCGCGTCCGCCGCTGGAGTATCCGGGCATGTACGGTCACGGGTTCAGCGATCCGGACGGCCATGCGTGGGAGCTGATGTACGTGGAGCAGGACGCGTCCGCGCAGGGGCAGGCGTCGTGACGCATGAGGCGACTCATCGTGCGATCGAAGCGGTCTGGCGGATCGAGGCGCCGAAAATCATCGCGCGCGCCGCGCGCGTGGTGCGCGACGTCGGCGTGGCCGAGGAGCTGGCGCAGGACACGCTCGTCGCCGCGCTCGAGCACTGGCCCGTCGACGGCGTGCCCGACAACCCGGCCGCCTGGCTGATGACGGCCGTGAAGCGTCGCGCGCTCGATCGGGTCCGGCAGGAATCGCTGCATGCGGCGAAGCGCGACCAGCTCGGTCACGAAATGGATGCGCTCGAAGCGCATGTCGTTCCGGACATCGCGGATGCGCTCGCCGATGCGCGCGACGACGATATCGGCGACGACCTGCTGCGGCTGATCTTCACGTCGTGTCATCCGGTGCTGTCGACCGACGCGCGCGTCGCGCTGACGCTGCGGCTGCTCGGCGGGCTGACGACGGGCGAGATCGCGCGTGCGTTCCTGACGCCGGAACCGACGATTGCGCAGCGGATCGTGCGCGCGAAGCGCACGCTCTCGGCGGCACGCGTGCCGTTCGAGGTGCCGGCTGCCGATGCGCGGCCCGCGCGGCTCGCGTCGGTGCTCGAAGTGATTTATCTCGTATTCAACGAAGGCCATGCGGCGACCGCGGGCGACGACTGGATGCGCCCGGCGCTGTGCGACGAGGCGCTGCGGCTCGGGCGCGTGCTTGCCGGGCTTGCGCCGGACGAGAGTGAAGTCCTCGGGCTCGTCGCGTTGATGGAATTGCAGGCGTCGCGCATGCACGCGCGTACCGACGCGCAGGGCCGGCCGGTGCTGCTGCTCGACCAGGACCGCAGCCGCTGGGATCCGTTGCTGATCCGGCGCGGCCTGGCGGCGCTCGAGCGCGCGACGAAGCTCGGCGGCGTGCGCGGGCCGTACGCGCTGCAGGCCGCGCTGGCGGCTTGCCATGCACGTGCCCGGCAGGCGTCGGATACGGACTGGGCGCAGATCGTCGCGTTGTACGACGCGCTCGCCGAAGTCGCGCCGTCGCCCGTCGTCGAGCTGAATCGCGCGGTGGCCGTCGGGATGGCGTTCGGGCCCGCCGCGGCGCTCGAACTCGTCGACGCGTTGCGCGACGATCCTGCGCTCGCGCGTTATCACTGGCTACCGAGCGTGCGCGGCGACCTGCTCGCGAAGCTCGGCCGCGCCGACGAGGCGAAGGCCGAGTTCCGTCGCGCGGCGGAGTTGACCCGCAATGCGCGCGAGCGTGAATTGCTGCTCAAACGCGCGACGGATGCGTGAAACGGCGTGCGCGCCGTTGCGCAACGGGTTTATTGGCCGGGCCGGCATCGATGACGGCGACGGCGCGCAATTCGTCAAGCAATATTCAACGTAAAACTCGCAATAATCCACGATTCGAATATATTCCGACGATCGCGATATTTATCGCGTCGATCATCGCTTATTGCACGCTGCCGCTCGGTCACGTGTCTGCAAGCAGTCGATGGGGCCGTCGTGCGGTGTGCTGGCGTTGCCGCGCGAAGCGTTGCAACGCCACAGCGCGTAAGCGCCGACATGCCTCGCCGAAGTCGGCCGCCATTGACTCGATTGCATGAAATGTCCGAAGTTTCCGGTTAAAAAGAATGAGACAAGTATGAATTTAATTTCAAGACGATAGTTTCAATTGAAATTCGATAATTCGACTCCGCATAATCCGCGATTGCTTGACGTGTCGCGAGATGGGCGGGGTTTAAGTGTTAAGGATAATTAACAAAAGCGATGGCGAACGGATTCCGTTTGCCAATATGCAGTGCGTGGCTCCATTCGGCGGTCACGCGCATCAGGGGGATCACGCGAATCCCCACCCGGGCTGGTGCGATTCGATCACACCGGTCGATTCCCGGGTTTCATCATGCGGACGGTGAGTGCAGGGCGCTTGCTGAGCGCCGCGAACCTGCTGGCATTCGCCGTTGCGGCAGCCGCGCAGACACCGCAGGCCGGCGCGCAGCCGCAGAGTGCGCAGCGCCATCAGGCCCAGCAACTCGACGAGCTGAAGCAACAGATGCTCGACCAGCCGGACGTGCTGTCCGCTAAGTCGTCAAGCGATTCCGACACGTTGCGCTTTCCCGAGGAAACGCCGTGTTTCGACATTCATGAAATCGAGTGGCGCGGCGCCGACGCATTCCCGTGGTTGCGCGATGCGATCCCGCTCGAACACGCATGCATCGGACAGAAAGGCTTGAGCCTGCTGCGCGAATGGGTCGGAAAGCGTCTCGTCGCGCGCGGCTATATCACGTCGCTCGTGAGCATTCCGTCGCAGGATCTGTCGACCGGCCGTCTGATCATCGAATTGCTGCCCGGCCGCATCGGTGCCATCAACGATGCGAGTGGCCGGATCGGCTGGGCGCCCATCCTGTTTCCGCGCGGTGCACACGCATTGCTGAACGTGCGTGATCTCGACCAGGCGCTCGAGAACGTGCGCCGCTTGCCCGGTCAGTCGGCCACCGCGTTCGATCTGGTTCCCGGCGCGTCGCTTGGCGATACCGACATCGTCGTCCGGCATCCGGACGATGCGCGCCGCGTTCGCTTCATCGCGACCGCCGACAACGGTGGGCTCGATGCGACCGGCCGCAACCAGCTCGGCGCGATCGTCGCGATCGATTCGCCGCTGCGGCTCTATGACCAACTGATCGTCACCTACAACACCGACGCCGCACTGGGCAACAAGGCGCTCGGCTCGCAAGCGAAAAGCGCCGCATGGAACGTGCCGGTCGGTTATGCGTCGTTTTCGCTCGGCATCAGCGAGTGGACGAGCCGGCAGGCGCTCGTGCCCGAGCTGCCCGGCGAGGTCATGCCGCCGCTCGGCCAGCGGACCCGCCGCTACGAAGCCGGCGTGAGCTACGTGCCGTATCGCTCCGGTCATGGCAAGACGACGCTGCGCTTCAGGCTTGCACGGCGCGAGGACCGTTCGTGGTTCGGCCCGGTCGAGCTCGACGTGTTCCGCCACGACATCGTCAGCTACGAAGTGGGCGCATCGCATCGCGAGAAGCTCGCGCGTGCGACGGTCGACGCGAGCATCGGCATGCGCGCGAGCCTCGCCGGCCTGAGCGCCTTTCCCGGGCGCGTCAACGGCCAGCCGGAATGGGACGGACGCTATCGCGTGTACAGCGCGTCGCTCGGCGCCGATGCGCCGTTCCGGATCGGCACGCGTGCGTTCGGCTATCGCGGATCGCTCCAGCTTCAGTACGCGCCCGGCGCGCTGCCATCGACCGAATACCTGCAGATCGGCGGCCGCTACACGGTGCGCGGCTTCGACGGCAATCAGACGCTCGCCGGCGATAGCGGCTGGTTCTGGCGCAACGAACTGGCGACGCCGGTGTTCGGCGCGCACGAGGCCTATGCCGCGCTCGATGCCGGCGTGGTGACGGGCGCGGGTTCGCGCGAAGGCGCGGGCCGGGACGGGCGCACGCTGCTCGGCGCCGCGCTCGGCGTGCGCGGCGGCTACCGGATGCTCGGCTACGACATCGCGCTCGGCGTGCCGCTACGCAAGCCCGGCGCGCTGCACACCGCGCGACCTACGGTCGACGTATCGCTCTTTGCGCGTTTCTGATCGTTGCGGGCGCGCCCGCGCCCGCCGTACGTCACGGAGGGAGTCGCCATGTAAGCACGCACGCTCGTTCGTCATCGGCGCGGCCTGTGCCACGCCGCCTCATTCATTTTCCGGAAACCGAAATGACCATGAAACATCAACAACAATTCCCGCGCCCGCGCGCGGCCACGCCGTTCGCGCGCACCGCACTCGCTGCGGCGCTGACGGTCGCGATGCCGATCCTTGCGGTGCAGACCGCGTCCGCGCAACCGGCGCTCGTCGCTGACCCTTCCGCGGCCAACCGCCCCGGTCTCGGCGTCGCATCGAACGGCACGCCGATCGTCGACATCAACGCAGCGAATGCCGCCGGCGTTTCGATCAACCGCTTTCTCGACTACAACGTTGGCGCGAACGGTCTCGTGCTGAACAACAGCGTCGGGCGCACGAACACGCAACTGGCGGGCGCCATCGACGGCAACGCGCAACTCGGCGGCCGTTCGGCGCAGGTGATCCTGAACCAGGTGACAGGCGGCAACGCGTCGGTGCTGGCAGGTGCGACGGAAGTCGCAGGGCAAAAAGCGCGGGTGATCGTCGCGAACCCGAACGGGATCAGCGTGAACGGCGCGAGCTTCATCAACGCGAACCGTGCATCGGTTGTCGCGGGAACGGTGGAGTTCGATCAAAACGGCAGCATCCAGTTGTTCCGAACCGACAACGGACGCATCACGATCGATGGTGATGGCATCGACGCGCGCGGTCAGGACCAGCTGGACCTCGTCGCACGCACGCTCGAGGTGAATGCGGCCGTGCAGGCGAAGCGCCTGGTCGCCGTCGGGCAAAAGGGGCGGGCGCTGATCGAGCAGCCCAACCTGCCGATGTTCATGCCATCGTTGGATAGCGACGCGGTCGATGTCGCGATCGACGTATCGAAGCTCGGCAGCATGCACGCCGACTCGATTCTGATGCGCGGCGCGTCCGCGGGTGTTGGCGTGAACGTTGCCGGCAAGGTCGAAGCGCTGACCGGCAAGCTCGAGTTGCTGTCGGACGGCAAGATCCGGGTCGCAGCGAACGGCCACATGTCGGCGGCCGGCGAATTGACCGCGACCAACACGCTGGAGAATGCGGGCACGATCACCGGCGGCAAGCTGACGTTGCTCAAGGCCGTGGCGAACACGGGCACCCTGCACGCGGACGGCAAGCTGGATGTCACGGCCGATGTGAGCAACACCGGGTCGATTTACGGCGGTAGCGGTGTTCAGATCGCAGGTAACCTTCATCAGGACGCGCCGGGTATCGTAGGCGCTAACGGCAAGGTAACGGTGACAGGGCAGATCACCGGCTCCGGGACGATCTCTGAAAACATGACGAAGCCGCCGGTCGACCCGGAACCGCCGGTTGCTGAAACGAAGCCGCCGGTCGATCCGGAACCGCCGGTTGCTGAAACGAAGCCGCCGGTCGACCCGGAACCGCCGGTTGCTGAAACGAAGCCGCCGGTTGATCCGGAACCGCCGGTTGCTGAAACGAAGCCGCCGGTTGACCCGGAACCGCCGGTTGCTGAAACGAAGCCGCCGGTCGATCCGGAACCGCCGGTCGCTGAAACGAAGCCGCCGGTCGACCCGGAACCGCCGGTTGCTGAAACGAAGCCGCCGGTCGATCCGGAACCGCCGGTCGCCGAAACGAAGCCGCCGGTTGAACCCGAACACCCGGTCGCAGAAACGGAGCCGCCGGTTACCGAAACGAACCCGAAACTCGTCGCGGACCCCTCCACGAACAATCGCCCCGGTATTGACGTCGCATTGAACGGCACCCCGCTCGTCGACATCAACGCACCGAATTTCGCCGGCATTTCGCTCAACCGCTTCCTCGACTACAACGTCGGCGCGAACGGCCTCGTGCTGAACAACAGCGTGGACCGCACGAACACGCGGCTGGCGGGCAGCATCGCCGGCAACGGGCGACTCGGCGGCCGGTCGGCGCGGGTGATCCTGAACCAGGTGACGGGCGGCAACGCATCGGTGCTGGCAGGCACGACGGAAGTCGCAGGGCAGAATGCGCGCGTGATCGTCGCGAACCCGAACGGGATCAGCGTGAATGGTGCGAGTTTCGTCAACGCGAACCGCGTGTCGCTCGTCGCGGGCACGACCGGTTTCGACCTGTTCGGCAATGTCGCGCGCTTCCACACCGACGACGGCGGCATCACGATCGACGGCGCGGGTCTCGACGCGCGTGGCGCGAATCAACTCGATCTCGTGTCGCGCACCCTGAAGGTCGATGGGGCGGTGCAGGCGAAGAAGCTGGTCGCGGTCGCGCAGCAAGGAACGGCGTCGATCGAAAAGTCGAAGCTGCAAACGACCGCGTGGCCGACGGCCGGCGAGACGCCGGACGTGGCGATCGACGTGTCCGGAGCAGGCAGCCTGCAAGCGAACGAGATCTCGCTGGTCGGTGCGTCGGCCAAAACCGGCGTGAAGATCGCCGGCATGGTGGACGCGTCGGCAGGCACCGCATCGATCGTGTCGAGCGGCACGGCGACGATCGAGTCGGGCGGGCAACTGCAGGCCGGAGCGGTATCCGTCTCGGGCGCGCTCGACAATCACGGCACGGTCCGTGGCGACGCCGTCGACGTGTCCGGCACCCTCCGCAACGACGGCACCGTGCGGGGCCGCAGCGTCCGGATCGCGGGCAATGTGACCAATGCCGGCTCGCTGAGCAGCATCGGTGCGCTCGACATCTTGGGGCACCTGAGCAACAACGGGGTCGACAGTGTCGTCAGCGGGCGCAACGTGAAGGTCCTGGGTACGGCGACCAACACCGGCACGCTGCGCGCGGACAACCGTATCACCGCGATCGGGAATGTGACGAACGACGGCACGCTCGAGGGCGCCGAAGTCAAGGTCATGGGCAACCTGACCAACGCGGGCGCGCTGCGTGCGTCGGATTCGCTTTTCGTGGCGAGCAATGCGACCAACAACGGTACGACCGAAGGCGCCGCCGTCAAGGTCATGGGCGAGCTGACCAACACGGGCGCGCTGCATGCGTCGAAGTCGCTCTTCGTGATGGGCAATGCGACCAACGACGGTACGACCGAGAGCGGCGACGTCACGGTCATGGGCAACCTGTCCAACGCGGGCGCGCTGAGCGCGTCGAAGTCGCTTTTCGTGATGGGCAATGCGACCAACAGCGGTACGACCGAAGGCGCCGACGTCAAGGTCGTGGGCAATCTGGTCAACCTGGGTGCGCTGCGCGCCGTGAACTCGCTCTTCGTCATGGGGAACGTGTCCAACAACGGCGTGCTGCACGGCGGCGAGTCGGTGTTCACGATGGGCAGCCTGTACAACGGGCCGTCCGGTGTCACGAGCAGCTACGGCAACGTGTTCAGCATGGGCCGCGTGTCGGGTCCGGGCCGGGTCGTCCGCTACATGGCGCGCCCGTAATCCGTCGACTTCGTTAGACGGGCTCCGTCGGTCGCCCCTCGCAGGGGCGGCCTGATGGTGGCATCGCGCCGGGGCACGGCCGTATCGCCCCGGCGCGATGCATTTCTGCGGCACTTCGGGCTTCGCCTGCGACGTCGAAGTGCCGCGTCGCATCTGCATTCGTTCACTTCCGCTTCCTCGGCGATCGATCCGCCCGCGCGACGTTTCCCGGCACATCCATTCGGGCAAGCGACATCGCTGCGCACGCGCTTGCAGCAACCGGTGCGGCCGGCGTCGGGCATTCGCTATCGCACGGATTGAAAAAGCCTATTGGGGGATGCGAACACGAGCGCCTAGATTGGAGAGCACGACGTGTTCGCCTCGGCAAACGCATCGTTCCCCACATACTTCATCGGCCCGGCTCGACACGCGGCCGCGCCGACTCGAACGGAGGCGCAAATGGCTCAACTCAAGGGCAGCAAAACCGAAGAGAACCTGAAAGCCGCATTCGCGGGCGAATCGCAGGCGAATCGGCGCTATCTGTATTTCGCTTCGAAGGCTGACGTCGAAGGCCAGAACGACGTCGCCGCGCTGTTCCGTTCGACCGCCGAAGGCGAAACCGGCCATGCGCACGGCCATCTCGAATATCTGGAAGCAGTCGGCGATCCGGCCACGGGCTTGCCGTTCGGTTCGTCGCGGCTGAATCTCGAAGCGGCGATCGCCGGCGAAACGCACGAATACACCGACATGTATCCGGGCATGGCGAAGACGGCGCGCGACGAAGGTTTCGACGAAATCGCGAACTGGTTCGAGACGCTCGCGAAGGCCGAACGCAGCCACGCGAACCGTTATACGAAGGCGCTGGACAGCCTCGTCGACTGACGGGCCGCCGGCCCGGCGGCCCGCAAGCGGCCGTCCTCTCGTTCATCGCTGCCCGCATCGAGCGGGCGGCGTGCTCGCGCGCATGCGCGCCACGCTGGAGCGCCCCATGCCCCACAAGGAAGGCAGTCTCGAAGCCCCGACCCGGCATCCGCTCGACTGGCAGTCCGACGCGTTCTACGACCAGGCCGCGATCGATGCGGAAATGACGCGCGTGTTCGACATCTGTGCCGGATGCCGGCGCTGCGTGTCGCTGTGCGGCGCGTTTCCCGCGCTGTTCGATCTCGTCGACGATACGCCGATGGGCGATATCGAGGAAGTGCCGAAGGACGCATTCGGCAAGGTCGTCGACCAGTGTTATCTGTGCGACCTCTGCTACATGACGAAATGCCCGTACGTGCCGCCGCATGCATGGAACGTCGACTTTCCGCACCTGATGCTGCGCGGCAAGGCTGCGCGCTACAAACGCGGCGAAGTCGCGCTGCGCGACAAGGTGCTGTCGAACACCGATGCGCTCGGCCATTTCGCGGGCATCCCGATCGTCACGCAGACGATGAACGCGGTGAACCGCACGCCGCCCGCGCGCCATGCGCTCGAAGCGGCGCTCGGCGTCGATCGCAAGGCGTGGCTGCCGGAATTCGCGCCGCGCAAGTTCCGGCGCACCGCGAAGCGCTCGGACCAGCCGCCCGTGCGCGATGGCGAGCGCACGCCCGGCAAGGTCGCGATCTACGCGACGTGCTACGTGAATTTCAACGAGCCCGGCATCGGCCACGACTTGCTCGCGATCCTTGCGCACAACGACATTCCGTACGAGCTCGTCACGCGCGAAGCCTGCTGCGGGATGCCGCTGCTCGAGCAGGGCAACCTCGCCGGTGTCGCGGCGAAGAAAGACGTGAACATGCCCGTGCTCGAACGGTATGCGCGCGACGGCTACGCGCTGATCGGCGCGATTCCGAGCTGCGTGCTGATGTACAAGAGCGAGCTGCCGCTGATGTTCCCGGGCGACGCGGCCGTGCGCGCGGTGGCCGATGCCTTCTGGGACCCGTTCGAATACGTGATCGCGCGGCATCGCGACGGGCTGCTGAAGACCGATTTCAAGACCGGCCTCGGCACCGTGTCGTATCACGTGCCGTGCCATGCGCGCGTGCAGAACATCGGCCGCAAGACGGCCGACGCGCTGTCGCTCGTGCCGGACACGCGCGTAAACGTCGTCGAGCGCTGTTCGGGCCACGCGGGCACGTTCGGCGTGAAGAAGGAATTCCATGCGGACGCGATGCGGATCGGCACGCCCGTGTTCAAGGCGATGGCCGAGCCGCAGCCCGATTTCGTATCGTCGGACTGCGCGCTGGCCGGCCATCACATCGTGCAGGGCATCGACGAGAAGGGGTTGCCGGCCGCGCCGCTCGCGCATCCGCTCACGCTGCTGCGCCGCGCATACGGTATTTGAGCCGATGCCGGCCGATTCACGAGGACATCCCATGACGCTGACCCGCGACTCCCTGCTGACGCTCGAAGCGTACGCGAAGATCCGCAGGACCGAACACGCGCGGCTCGTCGCGTACAAGCGCCGCCGCGCGGTGGCGCTCGGCAACCACCTGCGCTTCCTGTTCGAGGACGAAACGACGATCCGCTATCAGATCCAGGAGATGCTGCACATCGAGAAGATCTTCGACGAGGCCGGTATCGAAGGCGAGCTGGAAGCGTATCTGCCGCTCGTGCCCGACGGCACCAACCTGAAGGCGACGCTGCAGATCGAGTACGAGCACGAAGTCGAGCGGCGCGCGGCGCTTGCACGGCTGATCGGCGTCGAGGATCGCGTGTATCTGCAGGTCGACGGGCACGCGAACGTCTACGCGATCGCCGACGAGGATCTCGAGCGCGACACCGCCGAGAAGACGTCGGCCGTGCACTTCGTGCGCTTCGAACTCGACGCGCCGATGCGCGCGGCGCTCAAGGGCGGGGCGGCGCTGTCGATCGGTTGCGATCACCCGGCCTACACGATGCCGCCGCAGCGCGTGGTGGCAGACGTGAGCACATCGCTGGCCGGCGATCTGCGCTGACGCGACCGCGGCGCGTCCCGCGCGCCGCATGCCGCTTTTCTCCGTTCCGACCCGAAGCAGGCTTTCCGCATGCGTCGCATCGTGCCTGCTCGCCCGGTCGCCGCGAAGATGTAACAGACGTCACCAGACGTCGCGCGCTTGCATGCGGGGAAACAATGTGCATTCCGCGTCACCGTGTTTTCATCACTCGCGGAGAAACAATAAAAAGATTGTGCATGGGGATAATTCAATTCAATGGATATTGAATGATTTACCGATTCGTGAATATCTTGTTACCAATTTTTCCCTGATTTACCGATTTTATGCAGCGATTCCCGGGATTTTTGCCGGCAAGGGTCGGAACAGCTCGGGAAGCCCAGCCAGCGGGCATTCTTCATACCCTGCGGAGCCCCGCCAGACGGGCCTTTGCAGCGGCCGGCATAAAGATCTCGCAAAAAAATTCAAGCGTAAATTGATTACCCATCCATGGCGGGTTGTTTCAGTGCGTAACATTAAGTCATTGTCATATTGAGATAAACCCTGAGGATGGTATGCTTCGTGCACAAAAATTCCCACATTGGAGTGAGACCGTGATTTGTGCGCCATTGCCGGGAATGCCGGCACCGTGAAAGTGCGGTGCCGGACCGGCGTGCACAACACCGGATAACCATAATGTGCAACCTGGCCGCCCCGCGACGCGATGTGTCGCGACGGCGCCGCCAATCGCAGCCCGGCCTGGCTGCGTGGAGAGATCTACTATGTTCTTCGATGAGCTTAACGATGAAGAGTGGTTTCGTCTTTCAACGCTGATCGCCGATGAACCCATCCGGCTGAATCGTCGTGGGCGTCCACGAGCCGAACCGCGCGTCGTCGCCAACGCGGTGCTCTGGATCCTGACGACCGGTGAAGCCTGGTCCAAGCTGCCCGGTCGTTATCCGTCCGGGCCGACGTGCCGTCGTCGCTACGAGGAGTGGCTCGCGAGCGGCACGCTGCTGCAGATGATCGACGTGCTGACCCAGTTCAGCGGGCGCACGTTCGCGTATATTCCGCCGCCGCCGGTGCCGGTCGTGCCCGCCCGTCGCGCGGAGCCCGTGCCCGACAACGATCGTTTGCGCGGCGTGTTCTGGCAAAACCCCGAGTCGTGGCAATTGCCGGTCGCGCAGGCAAACGTTTGGGAGGGCGAAGGTGCGTCGCTGAGCGCGATGCCGGACGACGAAGTGGCCGATCCGGCCCGTGCGTCGTTCGTGGTGCCCGGTACGCCGGCGGCGGAGTTGCGTCATGCGCGCGCGTCGTCGGCGAGCTTCGCCGCGGCCGAACCGCAGGTCGACGAGTATCGCGGCTATACGATTTCCGGCATCGCACAGCCCGTGCAGAACCTGATGTATCGCGCGTGGGCCGAGATCTCGCAGGATGACCGGCGCGTCGAGCGCTCGGGCCTCATCGGTCCGCGCTTCACCGATGCGGAGGAAGCGGAGCAGTTCGCGCTCGACTGGGCGCGCCAGTGGATCGATCGCCACGGCGCGAGCGACGAGCCGGCGCGCGCGCCGCAAAGCGAGGTGCTGGCCGGCCTGTCTGCGCTGGCGCGTGCGGAGTCGGACATCAAGCGCTTCATCGCCGAGCGTCACGCGGGCGCGTTGTCCGAAAGCCGCAACGATCCGGTGCAGTCGGAGCGCCGCGAATACGCCTACCGCGTAGGTTGAGCGCCGCCGCGGCGCGATGCGCGGGCCGTCGTGTGCCACGACGCCCGCGCGCAAGCCTCGTCTCTCCATGCTTGCCGCACCCGGGAGCGCCGCTGTCGAAGCGGCGCTCCCGGTGCTTGTTGCGTCATTGCCGGCCGTAGGTGTCGTCGAAGCGAACGATGTCGTCCTCGCCGAGATAGGCGCCCGACTGCACTTCGATCAGCTCGAGCGGCATCTTGCCCGGGTTCTCCAGGCGATGCGAGACGCCGAGCGGGATATACGTCGATTCGTTTTCGGACAGCAGGAAGGTTTCGTCGCCGCGCGTGATGCGCGCGGTGCCGCGCACGACGATCCAGTGTTCGGCGCGATGGTGGTGCATCTGCAGCGACAGTCGCGCACCGGGCTTCACGACGATGCGTTTCACCTGGAAGCGCTCGCCCGTGTCGACCGAGTCGTAATGGCCCCACGGACGATGCACCTTGCGGTGATCGGTCGCTTCCGCGCCGCGTTGCGCCTTGATGCGCCCGACGATCTTCTTCACGTCCTGCACGCGCGACTTGTCGGCGACGAGCACGGCGTCGGGCGTTTCGACGACGACGAGGTTCTGCGTGCCCACGCAGGCGACGAGCCGGCTTTCGGAATGCGCGAAGGTCGATCCGGCATCTTCGAACAGCACGTTGCCGCGCCCGACGTTCTCGGCATCGTCCTTCGGCAGGATCTGCCAGATCGCGTCCCACGAGCCGACGTCCGACCAGCCCGCATCGAGCGGCACGACGACGCTTTCGCACAGTTGCGGCAGGCTCGCGAGCGGCTCCATCACCGCGTAGTCGATCGAGTTCGACGGCGACGCGGCGAACGCATCGCGATCGACGCGGAAGAAATCGCCATCGGCCTTGCCCTGTGCGACGGCCTGTTCGCAGGCTGCGTGGATCGCGGGTTCGAGATGGCGGATCGCCTTCAGCCACACCGACGCGCGGACGATGAAGATGCCGCTGTTCCACCAGTATTCGCCGGATGCGACGTACTGCTGCGCGAGTTCGAGATGCGGTTTTTCGACGAAACGGTCGAGGCGGCGCACGTCGAGGCTGCCGGTCGCGGCGTCGCCGAGCGGCGCGCCGACGCGGATGTAGCCGTAGCCGGTTTCCGCGTGCTTCGGCACGATGCCCATCGTCGCGATCTTGCCTTGCGCCGCGCAGTGCACGCCGGCCGCGACGGCCGCGTGAAAGCGCGGCAGGTCGGCGACGGCATGGTCGGCCGGCATCACGGTCATCACGGCATCGTTACCGCCGGCGACGAGGCGCAGCGCGGCGAGCGTCAGCGCGGGCGCGGTGTCGCGGCCGAGCGGCTCGAGCATGATCGTGGCGGGCTTGGTCGTCAGGCGCAGCTGTTCGGCGGTCGTGAAGCGGTGATCCTCGCCGCACACGATCAGCACGTCATCATTCAGCGGATGGCTGGCCGCGAGGCCGTCGAGGCGCAGCGCGGTCGACTGCAGCAGCGAATGATCGCCGAGCAGGCCGATCAGCTGTTTCGGAAAACGTTCGCGCGACATCGGCCACAGACGCGTGCCGGAACCGCCGGCAAGAATCACCGGCTGCACGGCGACGCGCGCGCCGACGGCGGTTGCGGCGGAAGAAGAAGGGCGCGTTTCGGCTGTCACGGCCGGAGCATTCATGGTGACACTCTCCACGGTTGAAGTCAGTGCCTGTCGTTGTAGCATGAAGTAAATCGACAATAAAACCGGACCAATTACCTGATATTCGCCATTTGATCACCCGGGAAAATTTTCCCCGATCGCATCGGATGCCAATAAAAAAGTAAAAAATAAATCGATGAATCAGCCGGACATGACCGCCCGCAAAGGGTGAGCGTAAATCGTAAAGATTCCGAAAATTTCCCGGATCATGAACGATTCGGGAAAACGTGCCGATTTAATTCAAAAAGATCGCGGCAAGAATTTCCGATTATTTTTCGAAATACTTGTGCGCTTGAGGCGCGATTTTCTTGCCGGTTCAATAGCGTCATGCAACGTTTGAATCGAAGGTGCGGCATGGGCCGCACGAGGAGCTGTTCGGCAAACGCCTGTTCAAAGAGGAAGCAGACATGTTGAGCGTGCTGGCGAGAGTCATCGATATCGCGATGGTCGTGACGGGGGCGCTGATCGCCGCCGCGTTGCACGGCGGCAGTATCTGGCTCAACGACCTGCAGCGTACGACGGTGCTGTTCGACTGCCTGCTCGTCGTCGTGTTCTTTCCCGCGGTCGGCATCTACCAGTCGTGGCGCGGCAAGCGTCTCGTCGGGCTGATGGGGCGCGTCGCGTTCGCGTGGCTCGCGGTCGAGCTCGCGGGCATCCTGATGAGTTTCAGTTTTCATCAGTCGGGCGACCTGTCGCGGTTGTGGCTCGGCTACTGGGCCGTCGCGACGACGACGCTGCTGGCGGGATCGAAGGCGTGCGTGCACGCAGTGCTGCGGCGCTTGCGCCGCGGCGGCTACAACCTGAAGGCGGTGGCGATCGTCGGCGGCACGCCGGCGGCGCGGCGGCTGATCGCGCAGATGCGGGCGCGGCCCGAAGCGGGCTTCAACCCGGTGTGCGTGTACGACGAAGATGCGGCGGCCGGCGACGTGGCGCTCGACGACGTGCGCATCGAGCGGCAGTTCGAATCGCTCGTGTGGCTCGTGCGCAGCCGCGCGATCCGCGAGCTGTGGCTCACGCTGCCGATCTCGGAGGAGCGCCGGATGTACCAGATCGTCACGGTGTTCCGTCATGACTTCGTGAACATCCGCTTCATTCCGGATGTGCGCAGCCTGTCGTTCTTCAACCAGGAAGTGGTCGAGGTGCTCGGCGTGCCGGCGATCAACCTCGCGGCGTCGCCGATCACCGACGTGCGGATCCTGCCGAAGTTCGTGTTCGACCGGCTGTTCGCGCTGGCGGCGCTCGCGATGCTCGCGCCGGTGATGGTGCTGATCGCCGGCCTGATCAAGCTGACGTCGCGCGGGCCGGTGTTCTTCCGCCAGAAGCGCAAGGGCATCGACGGGCACGAGTTCGAGATCTACAAGTTCCGCTCGATGAAGGTGCATCAGGAAGTGGCCGGGCAGGTCACGCAGGCGACCAAGCACGACACGCGCGTGACGCCGGTCGGGCGGTTCCTGCGCCGCACGAGCCTCGACGAGCTGCCGCAGTTCATCAACGTGCTGAAGGGCGAGACGTCGGTCGTCGGCCCGCGCCCGCATGCGCTCGCGCACGACGACATCTACAAGGATCTGGTCAAGGGCTACATGTTCCGCTACCGGATCAAGCCGGGCATCACCGGGTGGGCGCAGATCAACGGCTTTCGCGGCGAGACCGACCAGATCGAGAAGATGATGGGACGCGTGAAGCTCGATCTGTACTACATGCAGAACTGGTCGTTCTGGCTCGACATCAAGATCGTCGCGCTGACGCTCTGGAAAGGCTTCACCGGCAGCAACGCGTACTGACGTCGCGCCGCGCAGGCATTCCGGTTTTACGAATTTCGAATCATTGGTCACGAGGTCCGACACATCATGAATCTGACTATCATCGGCAGCGGTTACGTAGGTCTTGTCACCGGCGCCTGTCTCGCCGACATCGGGCACGACGTGTTCTGTCTCGACGTCGACCAGGCGAAGATCGACATCCTGAACAACGGCGGCGTGCCGATCCACGAGCCGGGCCTCAAGGAAGTCATCGCGCGCAACCGTTCGGCCGGCCGCCTGCGCTTCTCGACCGACGTCGAGGCCGCGGTCGCGCACGGTGACGTGCAGTTCATCGCGGTCGGCACGCCGCCCGACGAGGACGGTTCGGCCGACCTGCAATACGTGCTCGCGGCGGCGCGCAACATCGGCCGCTACATGACAGGCTTCAAGGTGATCGTCGACAAGTCGACGGTGCCGGTCGGCACGGCCGAGCGCGTGCGCGCGGCGGTCGCCGGGGAGCTCGCGAAGCGCGGCGGCGACCAGATGTTCTCGGTCGTGTCGAATCCGGAATTCCTGAAGGAAGGCGCGGCGGTCGACGATTTCACGCGGCCGGACCGCATCGTGATCGGCTGCGACGACGACGTGCCGGGCGAGCGCGCGCGCGAGCTGATGAAGAAGCTGTACGCGCCGTTCAACCGCAACCACGAACGCACGCTGTACATGGACGTGCGTTCGGCCGAATTCACGAAATACGCGGCGAACGCGATGCTCGCGACCCGCATCTCGTTCATGAACGAGCTGGCGAACCTCGCCGACCGCTTCGGTGCGGACATCGAGGCCGTGCGCCGCGGGATCGGCTCCGATCCGCGCATCGGCTATCACTTCCTGTATGCCGGCTGCGGCTACGGCGGCTCGTGCTTCCCGAAGGACGTCGAGGCGCTGATCCGCACGGCCGACGAGCACGGGCAGGCGCTGCAGATCCTGAAAGCGGTGTCGTCGGTCAACGCGACGCAAAAGCGCGTGCTCGCCGACAAGATCGTCGCGCGCTTCGGCGAGGACCTGACGGGCCGCACGTTCGCGATCTGGGGCCTCGCATTCAAGCCGAATACCGACGACATGCGCGAAGCGCCGAGCCGCGAGCTGATCGCCGAGCTGCTGTCGCGCGGCGCGCGCATCGCGGCGTACGACCCGGTCGCGCAGCAGGAGGCGCGCCGCGTGATCGCGCTCGATCTCGCCGATCACCCGAGCTGGCTCGAGCGCCTGACCTTCGTCGACGACGAAGCGCAGGCCGCGCGCGATGCCGACGCGCTCGTGATCGTCACCGAATGGAAGGCGTTCAAGAGCCCCGACTTCGTCGCGCTCGGCCGCCTGTGGAAGTCGCCGGTGATCTTCGACGGCCGCAACCTGTACGAGCCGGAGGCGATGAGCGAGCAGGGCATCGAATACCACCCGATCGGACGGCCGGGCTCGCGCCAGGCCGTCGCCGCCCGCGTGCCGGGCGCTGCGCGCGCGAGCGCGTAACCCGATTCCCGTCACCTGTTACGAGACGCCATGTTCCGGAACATCCTGATCGTCTGCCACGCGAACGTCTGCCGCAGCCCGGCGGCGGAAATGCTGTTCAAGTCGCACGCCGCGTCGCGCGGCGGCCCGCGCCCGACGTTCCACTCGGCCGGCGTTCATGCGAACGACGGCGACGGCATCGATCCGGTGATGCGGCAGTTGCTCGCCGAGCGCGGCGTCGATGCGACGACCCACCGCTCGCGGCGGCTGTCGCGCCGGTTCGTGCGCGACGCCGACCTGATTCTCGTCAGCGAGCGCCGGCAGATCACGGCCGTCGAATCGGTCGATCCGTTCGCGCGCGGCAAGGTCCACCTGCTCGGCAAGTGGGAAGGGGCCGAGATTGCCGACCCGCACGGCGGCCCCGAGGCGGATTACCGCGAGAGCTACTCACTGATCGAACGCCTGGTTCAAGGATGGCTACAGAAACTATGCTGAAACGCCCGATGCGCCCGGTGGCGCTTGCCGTCGCGCTGACGACTTTCCTGTCAGCCTGCGCAACCGCACCCGGCAACTACCTCGACTCGTCGAACCTGAAGGACGAAGGCCGGCAGGAAGCCGCCGAAACCTATCCGGTTCATTACATCGACGCCAAAGTGGTGATGGACCAGCTGCAGAAGGCGCAGGTCGACCATCCGCTGCCGCCGGCACGGTATACCGATCCGTCGCAGTACGTGTACCGCGTCGGCCCGCAGGACATCCTCGGCGTCACGGTCTGGGACCACCCCGAGCTGACGACGCCGCAGGGCCAGTCGTTCTCGAGCGGCGGCAACACCACGCAGACGATCGCGGGCGCGCTGCAGCAACCCTATTCGTCGTCGCTGCCCGGCCAGGCCGATCCTTACGGCCAGACGGTGGCGGCGGACGGCACGATCTTCTTCCCGTTCGTCGGCCGTATCCACGTG
Organism: Burkholderia stabilis; assembly: GCF_001742165.1. Classification (NCBI taxonomy): domain Bacteria; kingdom Pseudomonadati; phylum Pseudomonadota; class Betaproteobacteria; order Burkholderiales; family Burkholderiaceae; genus Burkholderia; species Burkholderia stabilis. Next base: position 3,159,131 of record NZ_CP016443.1, read on the forward strand.
GCCGGCAAGACGATCGCGCAGACCCGTGACGAGCTGGCCACGCGTCTTGCACGCTACGTGAAGAATCCGCAGCTCGACGTGCGCGTGCTGTCGTACCGCAGCCAGAAGGTGCAGGTGACGGGCGAGGTGAAGACGCCGGGCCCGCTCGCGATGAGCGACGTGCCGCTGACGCTGGTCGACGCGATCTCGCGCTCGGGCGGCTCGACCACCGACGCCGACCTGCAGCGCGTGCGTCTGACGCGCGACGGCAAGCTCTACACGCTCGACGCGAACGGCGTGCTCGATCGTGGCGACGTGAGGCAGAACGTGATGCTGCAGCAGGGCGACATCGTCAACGTGCCGGACCGCAGCGACAGCCGCGTGTTCATCATGGGCGAGGTCAAGACGCCGGTTACGGTGCCGATGCTCAAGGGCAAGCTGACGATCGCCGACGCGCTGACGGCGGGCGGCGGCATTCTCGACACCGATGCGAACCCGCGCAAGATCTACGTGATGCGCGGCATGCGCGACAACCCGACGAAGCCCGAAGTGTTCCGCCTCGACATGACGCAGCCCGATGCGCTGATGCTGTCGAGCCGCTTCCCGCTTCAGCCGCTCGACGTCGTCTACGTCAGCACGGCTGCCTCGGTGCAGTTCAACCGGGTGCTGCAGCAGGTGCTGCCGACGATCCAGACGATTTTCTACATGAAGCAAATCACGCGCTGATAGCCCGCCGGGGCGGCGCCTCCGCCCCGGCACCACTCAAGCGGGAACGAATGGTGAACACGCAAGCGAAACACTCCTACGCGGATCTGTCCGTGAAAACCGAGGAAGAGGACGTCGTCCTCGGCCAGTTGCTCCAGGTCATCATGGACGACATCTGGCTGCTGCTCGGCATCGCGGTGACGGTCGTCGCGCTCGCCGGCCTCTACTGCTATATCGCGAAGCCGGTGTACCAGGCCGACGTGCACGTGCGGGTCGAGAGCAACGACAACACGTCGCAGGCGCTCACGCAGACGCAGACCGGCGCGACGATCAACACCGGTCCGCAGCAGGCGCAGACCGATGCGGAAATCGAAATCATCAAGAGCCGCGGCGTCGTGTCGCCGGTCGTCGAGCAGTTCAAGCTGAACTTCTCGGTCGTGCCGAAGACGCTGCCGGTAATCGGCAGCCTTGCCGCGCGCGTCGCGACGCCGGGCATGCCGGCCCGGCCGTGGCTCGGCCTGAAGTCGTATGCATGGGGCGGTGAAGTGGCCGACGTCGATTCGATCAGCGTCGTGCCCGCGCTCGAAGGCAAGAAGCTGACGCTGACGGCCGGCCCGAACGACACCTATGCGCTGTCCGACGTGAACGGCGGCCGCCTGCTGTCCGGCAGCGTCGGCGAAACCGCGCAGGGCGGCGGCGTGACGCTGCTCGTGAAGAAGCTCGTCGCGCGCCCGGGCACGCAGTTCACGGTGGTTCGCTACAACGATCTCGACGCGATCAGCGGCTTCCAGGCCGGCATCCAGGTGACCGAGCAGGGCAAGCAGACGGGCGTCGTGCAGATCTCGCTCGAAGGCAAGGACCCGGACCAGACCGCCGCGATCGCGAACGCGCTCGCGCAGTCGTACCTGAACCAGCACGTGGTCGCGAAGCAGGCCGAAGCGACCAAGATGCTCGACTTCCTGAAGGGCGAGGAGCCGCGCCTGAAATCCGACCTCGAACGCGCGGAAGCCGCGCTGACGCAGTACCAGCGCACGTCGGGCTCGATCAACGCGAGCGACGAGGCGAAGGTCTATCTCGAAGGCAGCGTGCAGTACGAGCAGCAGATCGCCGCGCAGCGCCTGCAGCTCGCGTCGCTCGCGCAGCGCTTCACCGATTCGCATCCGATGGTGATCGCCGCGAAGCAACAGCTCGCGGAGCTGCAAAGCGAGAAGGACAAGTACGCGAACCGCTTCCGCAGCCTGCCGGCGACCGAAGTGAAGGCCGTCCAGCTCCAGCGCGACGCGAAGGTCGCGGAGGACATCTACGTGCTGCTGCTGAACCGCGTGCAGGAGCTGTCGGTGCAGAAGGCCGGCACGGGCGGCAACATCCACCTCGTCGATTCGGCGCTGCGCCCGGGCGATCCGGTCAAGCCGAAGAAGGTGCTGATCCTGTCGGCCGCGGTGTTCCTCGGGCTGATCCTCGGCACGGGCGTCGTGTTCCTGCGCCGCAACATGTTCCAGGGCATCGAGGACCCGGATCGCATCGAGCGCGCGTTCAACCTGCCGCTGTACGGGCTGGTGCCGCAAAGCGCCGAACAGGTGAAGCTCGACGCAATGGCCGAGAAGAGCGGCGGCCGTGCGCGGCCGATCCTCGCGAGCCTGCGTCCGAAGGATCTGAGCGTCGAGAGCCTGCGCAGCCTGCGCACCGCGATGCAGTTCGCGATGATGGACGCGAAGAACCGCGTGATCGTGCTGACCGGCCCGACGCCGGGCATCGGCAAGAGCTTCCTGACGGTCAACCTCGCGGTGCTGCTCGCGCATTCGGGCAAGCGCGTGCTGCTGATCGACGCCGACATGCGCCGCGGCCTGCTCGACCGCTACTTCGGCCTCACGTTGCAGCCGGGTTTGTCCGAGCTGCTGAGCGACCAGTCGGCGCTCGAGGACGCGATCCGCGAGACGCCGGTGCAGGGCCTGTCGTTCATCTCGGCCGGCACGCGCCCGCCGAATCCGTCGGAGCTGCTGATGTCGACGCGCCTGCCGCAATACCTCGAAGGGCTCGGCAAGCGCTACGACATCGTGCTGATCGATTCGCCGCCGGTGCTGGCGGTGACCGACGCGACGATCATCGGCCGCATGGCCGGTGCCACGTTCCTGGTGCTGCGCTCGGGCATGCATACCGAAGGCGAGATCGCCGACGCGATCAAGCGCCTGCGCACCGCGGGCGTCGATCTGGAAGGCGGGATCTTCAACGGCGTGCCGCCGAAGGCGCGCGGCTACGGCCGCGGTTATGCGGCCGTGCATGAATACCTGAGCGCCTGAGCGGCCGACAGGAGAACCAACGATGAAAATTTCCGTGCTCGTTCCGACCTACCGGCGTCCCGCCGACCTCGCGCGCTGCCTGCTGGCGTTGCAGCGGCAGCATCGGCTGCCCGACGAGGTGATCGTCGTCGCGCGCCCGGAGGACGACGCCACGCACGAACGGCTCGCCGATCCGGCGGTCGGCGGCGCGCTGCCGCTGCGCATCGTGCCGGTCGACGTGCCGGGGCAGGTCGCCGCGCTGAACAAGGGGCTCGACTCCGCGCACGGCGACATCGTCGCGATCACCGACGACGATGCGGCGCCGCATCCCGACTGGCTCGCGCGCGTCGAGTCGGCGTTCCTGGCCGATCCGCGCGTCGGCGCGGTGGGCGGGCGCGACTGGGTCCACGAGAAGGGCCGCGTGCTCGACGAGTCGCGCGAGCTGGTCGGCCAGCTCACGCTGTCCGGCAAGATCGTCGGCAATCATCACCTCGGCGTCGGCGGCGCACGCGAAGTCGACATGCTGAAAGGCGCGAACATGAGCTACCGGCGCGCCGCGATCGAACGGCTGCGCTTCGACACGCGGCTGCGCGGCGCCGGCGCGCAGGTGCACAACGACATGGGATTCAGCATGCATGTGCAGCGCGAGGGCTGGAAGCTCGTCTACGACCCGGCGATCGCGGTCGATCATTTTCCGGCCGAACGCTTCGACGACGACCGGCGCGATGCCGCGTCGCTGAATGCGATCAGCAACGGCGCGTACAACCTGCATCTGATCCTGCGCGAACATCTGCCGCCGGTGCGGCGCGAGATCGCCTGGTGGTGGTGGACGCTGGTCGGCACGCGCGTCTACCCGGGCGTCGCGCACGTGCTGCTGTCGCTGCATACGGCGAAGCGAGACCGGACCCGCGAGCACTGGCGCGCGGTGCGGCGCGGCGCACGCGATGCCCGCCGCGCGAACCTTGCCCCCACCGCGCGGCGATGCCGCCGGTGACGTCTTGAACGGGCTGCGCGCCTCGCGCGCGGTCATCCCGGAGGGCACGAATGACCCCGACCCAAGTTCACGTTCACCTGTTTTACGGCGCAGATCCGCGCACCTACCGGAAAGGCGAGAACATCGGCTGCCTGTACGGCTATCACCATGCCGAATCCGACGAATTCCGGCTGTCCTATTCGCAGGACGGCGGCGAGAGCCGCGTCGCGAGCCTCGCGCGCCGCGCGCTGAAGGCGGCGCTCGGTTTCGACGTCGTGCATGCATGGCGCAACCGCGCCGCGCTGCTGAACACCGACGTGATCTGGACGCACACCGAGCAGGAGCATCTCGCCGCGTCGCTGATCCTGAAGCTCGCTGGCGCGCAGGGCAGGCGCCCGCTGCTGCTCGCGCAGAGCGTGTGGCTGTTCGACAAGTGGGGCAGTTTCGGCGGCCCGCGCCGCTGGCTGTACCGCAAGCTGCTCGCGCGCGCCGACGCGCTGACCACGCTCGCGCGCGACAACGCCGAGCTGTGCCGCCGTTATCTCGGGCGCGACGCCGAATTCGTCTACTACGGGCTGAACACGCAGGACTTTCCGATCACCGAGCCGCAACAATGGCGGCCGAACCGGCCGCTGCGGATCGCGGCGATCGGCAACGATCGCGATCGCGATTGGCGCACGTTCCTCGCCGCGTTCGGCGGCGACGCGCGCTACGACGTGCGGCTCGCGACGCGCCGCCGCGTGCCGCGCGAATGGCATGCGCCGAACGTGAAGATCGGTTCGGCGTCGGGGCTTGCAAAGCAGCACGAGCTGTATGCATGGGCCGACGTGATCGTCGTGCCGCTGCGGCCGAACTTCCACGCGTCGGGCATCACCGTGATGCTCGAGGCGGCGGCGGTCGGCAAGCCGATGATCGTGTCCGACGTCGGCGGCCTCAGCGACTACTTTCCGCACGATACGGCCGCCTACGTGCCGGCGTTCGATGCGCAGGCGATGCGCCAGGCCGCCGATCGTTTCGTTGCCGATCCGGCAGCGGCGCTCGATTGCGCGCGGGCTGCCACCGCGTGCCTGCGCGAGCGCGACCTGACCACGCAGGCGTTTGCCGAGCAGCACGTGCGGATCACGCGCGACATGCTACGCCGGCGCCGGACGCCGGCGGCCGCGGGCCTTTCGATGCCGCTCGCGGATTCGCGTCCGTCGTCGCGGTGAGTGCGGATCGATGAGTACGATTGCCGCCGAACGCGCCCCGTCGCGCAGCCGCAGCTGGTTGCCCGAACCGAAACACTGGGTCGGGCAGGCCGGGCTGTGGACTTTCACGGCCGCGCTGATCGCCATTCACCAGGGCAAGGTGCTGACGCTCGCGTTTCCGGTGCTGGCCATCGCGGTCGGCATCTGGCTGTATTTCAAGAGCCCGGCGCGTTATGTCGGCTTCATGTGGTGGGTGTGGTTCCTGAGCCCGGAAGTGCGGCGTCTGGCCGACTGGTCGAAAGGCGCGTTCACGCCGACGAGCCTGATCCAGGTCGCGCCGCTCGCGGTGACGATGATCGCCGGCCTCGGGCTGATCCGGCATTACCGCGTGCTCGCGCAGCGGCGCGGGATTCCGATTCTGCTGATGCTGTTCGGGCTCACGTACGCGTACCTCGTCGGGATCGTGTCGAGCGGCGTGATGGCCGCGACCTACGATCTCGCGAACTGGGTGTACCCGGTGCTGATCGGTTTTCACATCATGGTCAACGCGCGCGACTATCCCGAGTACCGCGACGTGCTGCTGTCCACCTTCATGTGGGGCATGCTCGTGATGGGCCTGTACGGCGTCGTGCAGTACTTCGTGATGCCGCAGTGGGACGTGCTGTGGATGATCGGCTCGGACATGGGTTCGCAGGGCGAGCCGGTGCCGTACGGCGTGCGCGTGTTCAGCACGATGAACTCGTCGGGGCCGTTCGCGTTCGCGATGATGGGCGCGCTGGTGTTCGTGCTCGCGGCGCCGCAGAAGATCCGCTGGTTCGCCGGGGCGGCCGGCTTCGTGTCGTTCGCGCTGTGTCTCGTGCGCTCGACGTGGGGCGGCTGGGTGATCGCGCTCGCGATCCAGCTCGCGCAGTCGAACAACCGCGTGCGGATGCGCATTCTGATCAGCGGCGTCGTGCTGGTCGGCCTGTGCGTGCCGCTGCTGACCGTCGGGCCGGTCGCCGACCGTCTCGGCGCGCGCTTGCAGTCGATCACGAACCTGAAGGACGACCGCAGCTACGACGACCGCAACAAGTTCTACGCGACCTTCGCGCAGACGGCGTTCACCGACGTCGCCGGCGAAGGGATGGGCGCGACGGGCGCGTCGACGAAGCTGTCGAGCGACAGCGGCGAGCTCGGCAAGTACGGCAGCTTCGACAGCGGCGTGATGAACGTGCCGTTCGTGCTCGGCTGGCCCGGCACGCTGCTGTACCTCGCCGGCGTCGTGATGCTGTTCGGCCGCACGTTGCGCGCGGCGTTCAGGCTGCGCAAGGACAAGTTCGTCGGCGCGTGCCTGAGCCTGTGCCTGTCGACGTTCGCGATGCTCGTGTTCACGAACTCGCTGATCGGCACGGGCGGCCTGCTGATGTTCACGGCCATTTTTTCGATACTTTCCGCGGCGCACTGGCAGAAGGCGCAACGCCTGCTGGGCGCCGCGCATTCACGGGGAGGCGACCATTGAGAATCGCGATCGTCACGCATGTCGTGCGACATAACGACGGGCAGGGCCGCGTCAATTACGAAATCGCGCGCGCGGCGCTGGCCGAGCACTACGAAGTCACGCTGGTTGCGTCGCACGTCGCGCCCGAGCTGCTGGCCGACCCGCGCGTGCGCTGGGTGCCCGTGAAGGTCGGGCGCTTCTGGCCGTCGAATCTCGTCAAGCAGCAGGTGTTCGCGCTGAAGAGCGCGTGGTGGCTGCGCACGCACCGCGACGAGTACGACGTGCTGCACGTGAACGGCTTCATCTCGTGGATCAAGGCCGACGTGAACACCGCGCACTTCGTGCACGGCGGCTGGTTCAGGAGCCCGTACTATCCGTTTGGGCTCGCGAAAGGGCTGTGGTCCGCCTATCAATACATTTATACGCGCGTGAACACCGTGCTCGAACGCTGGGCGTACCGGCGTTCGCGCGCGATCACGGCCGTCTCGCAGAAGGTGGCCGACGAGATCGCCGCGCTCGGCATCGACAGCCGCAAGATCAGCGTGATCTACAACGGCGTCGACGCCAGCGCGTTCGCGGGCGCGCAGGCCGACCGCGCGGCGTTCAAGCTGCCGGACGATGCGTTCCTGCTGCTGTTCGTCGGCGACCTGCGCACGCCGCGCAAGAACCTCGGCACGGTGCTGAAGGCGCTGACGAAGCTGCCGGCCAACGTTCATCTGGCGGTGGCCGGGTATCTGCCCGGCAGCCCGTATCCGGAAGAGGCGCGCGCGCTCGGCATCGATGCGCGCGTGCATTTCCTCGGCCTGGTGAAAAACATGCCGACGCTGATGCGCTCGGTCGACGCGTATGTGTTCCCGTCGCGCTACGAAGCGATGAGCCTGTCTCTGCTGGAGGCGATGGCGGCCGGGCTGCCGGTGGTCACCGCGCGCACGGCCGGCGGCGCGGAGATCATCACGCGCGAGTGCGGGATCGTGCTGGAGGACCCGGACGATCCGGCCGCGCTCGCGCAGGCGATCGGCTCGCTCGCGGCATCGCGCGACACCTGTCGCGCGATGGGCGACGCGGCCCGCGAACTGATGACCCGTTTCGGCTGGGCGCATATGGGCGCCCAGTACATCGCGCTCTACCGGCGCATCGGCCAACCCCCGCAGCCGTCCGCTTTCGAGCGGGTCGAGCATGCAGTCACGCAGGAGCAAACGTGATGTCCCAATCTTCCCGGCCGATCAAATCGTTGCAGATCGGCATGCACTGGTTCCCCGAACGCGCGGGCGGCCTCGACCGGATGTACTACTCGCTCGTCGGTGCGCTGCCGGGCGCGGGCGTCGAGGTGCGCGGGCTCGTCGCGGGCTCGCCGAAGGTCGCCGACGACACGGGCGGCGCGATCCAGGGCTTCGGTCCCGCGTCGGAGCCGCTCGCGCGCCGGATGCTCGCCGCGCGGCGCGCGCTGCGCGAGGAGATCCGCAGCGAGCGGCCGGACGTGATCTCGTCGCACTTCGCGCTGTACACGTTCCCGGGCCTCGACGTGACGCGCGGGATTCCGCAGGTGTCGCACTTCCAGGGGCCGTGGGCCGACGAAAGCCAGGTCGAGGGCGCCGCGTCGCTCGGGCAGCGCGCGAAGCGCTATCTCGAACAGGCCGTCTATACGCGCTCGTCGCGGCTGATCGTGCTGTCGCAGGCGTTCGGCCAGATCCTGACGAACCGCTACGGGATCGACCCGTCGCGCGTGCGCGTGATTCCCGGCTGCGTCGACACCGCGCAGTTCGATACGCCGCTCACGCCCGCCGAGGCGCGGCACAAGCTGCAACTGCCGCAGGACCGGCCGATCGTGCTGGCCGTGCGCCGGCTCGTGCGGCGCATGGGGCTCGAGGACCTGATCGACGCGATCGGTCTTCTCAAGCATCGTCACCCGGACGTGCTGTTGCTGATCGCCGGCAAGGGCAAGATCGCCGAGGAACTGCAGCAGCGCATCGATGCGGCGGGGCTGCAGGACAACGTGAAGCTGCTCGGTTTCGTGCCCGACCATCATCTCGCGGCGCTGTACCGCGCGGCGACGGTCAGCGTCGTGCCGACGGTCGCGCTCGAAGGCTTCGGGCTGATTACCGTGGAATCGCTCGCATCCGGCACGCCGGTGCTGGTCACGCCGGTCGGCGGGTTGCCGGAGGCGGTCGCCGGGTTGTCGGACGATCTCGTGCTGCCGTCGACCGGCGCGGACGCGATCGCGGAAGGGCTCGGCGCCGCGCTGTCGGGCGCGATCGCGTTGCCCGACGAAGCCGCGTGCAAGCGTTACGCGCGCGATCATTTCGACAACGCGGTGATCGCGCGGCGCGTCGCCGATGTGTACGAAGAGGCGATCCAGATCGCGGGCTGAGCCCCAGCGGCGCGCATTGCGCGCGCCGAACCGGTGTCGTGCGTGGCCGGTTCGCGCGCCGGCTGCCCGAAGCGGGTAGCCGGGTTTCCCCATCCGATTTTCCCCGCCCGGGCGCGTCACGCGCGCCTGAGCGTCGCGGCCCATACGCCGAGGGCAGCAAGGCTCACGACCGCGCCTAGCGCGCAGACGCCCGTCCATCCGGCGCGCGCATACATCATCGTCGACGCAATCGCGCCGAGCCCGCTGCCGGCCGAGTAGAACAGCATGTAGCAGCCGACGAGGCGCGCGTGCGCGTCGGGTCGCGCGCCGAGAATCATGCTCTGGTTGACGACGTGGACGGCCTGCCCGCCGACGTCGAGCAACACGATGCCGACGATCAGCAGCGCGATCGACGTATTGCCGAACGCAAGCGGCAGCCACGAGCACGCGAGCAGCGCGAGCGCGGCGCCGGTCGTCGCTTCGCCGCGCCCGCGATCCGCGAGCCGGCCCGCACGCGTGGCCGCCGCCGCGCCCAGTGCGCCGACGAGGCCGAACGCGCCGATCTGCGTATGCGACATCGAATGCGGCGGCGCGCTCAGCGGCAGCACGAGCGCACTCCAGAAGATGCTGAATGCCGCGAACATCAGCAGCGCGATCGCGCCGCGCACGCGCAGCACGCGTTCGTTGCGCAGCAGTGCCGCCATCGATCGCAGCAGCGCCGCGTAGCCGATGCGTTCGCGCGGTTCGGCCGTATCGGGCAACAGCCGCGACAGCACGACGAGCATTGCGATCGCGAGTACGCCCGAGACGAGATAGACGGCGCGCCAGCCGGCGATGTCGGTGACGACGCCGGCCAGCGAACGCGCGGCCAGCAGCCCGATCACGACGCCGCCCTGTGCGGCGCCCACCACGCGCCCACGCTCGCCGGCGCCCGCGAGCGCAGCCGAGCACGCGATCAGTCCTTGCGTCATTGCAGTGCCGAGCAGGCCGACCGCGACCATCCCCGCCAGCAGCGCGATGCGCGTCGACGATGCGGCCACGCCGATGCAGGCCGCCGTCAGCAGCAGAAGCTGCACGGCGATCAGGCGCTTGCGGTTCAGCAGGTCGCCGAGCGGCACGACGAACAGCAGCGCGAGCGCGCAGCCGAGCTGCGTGGCGGTGATGACGCCGCCGACGGCCGCCTGCGACACGCCGAAATCCCGCGCAATCGAGTCGAGCAGCGGCTGCGCGTAGTAGACGTTCGCGACGCTCGCGGCGCAGCAGACGGCCAGCAGCGCGACGCGTGCGGAAGACAGGCGGCCGTCGCCGGCTGGATGTGCCGCATGCGTCTGCGTATTCGACGCGGTCGGCCCGTTCGACGCAACGGCGCCGGAATGACAGGAAGACTCCATGGGTTTCCTCGCACAAAGTAGTTGCAATTTGAAACTGGTGTGAGTGTAGGAAAAGTAGTTTTAAAATGCAACCTGTTGTGCGGCGGGCGACGGGCTCGCGCACGGATGGGCGGCGCTGCCATGAAGGCGGCCGGCTCGACTGCGGAGAGGAATATGGCCAGGCAGAAAAGTCTTGCGGATTCGCCGTGCCCGGTGGCGCGGGCGACCGATATCGTCGGCGATCGCTGGGCGCTGCTGATCGTGCGCGATGCGTTCGACGGCGTGCGCCGGTTCGGCGATTTTCGCGCGAGCCTCGGCGTTGCGAGCAACATCCTGTCCGACCGGCTCAGGATGCTGGTGGACGCGGGCGTGTTCGACGTCGTGCCGGCGTCGGACGGCACCGCGTATCAGGAGTACGCGCTGACCAAAAAGGGCGAAGGGTTGTTTCCGGTCATCGTGATGCTGCGGCAGTGGGGCGAGGCGAACCTGTTCGCGCGCGGCGAGCCGCATTCGGTGCTGGTCGACCGCAGCACGGGGCGCGCGATCCGCAAGCTCGCGCTGCGGCACGACGACGGCCGGCCCGTAAAAGCGGCCGAGACGGTCGTGAGGAAGATCGGCGACGAAGCGGGCGCGACGCGACGGTGAGCGTCATGCGCGGCGGCCGCGCCGTCGGCTAGACTGGCGCGATCGTCGTCGCTCGGAGCCGCATCGCCATGTCCCATCCGCTGGATTCTGCCGGTTATCGGCGTCTTCTCGACCTGCAGCGCCGCCTTCACGCGTACAACGAGCGCGAAGGCGCCGAGGACGGGCGCGACCACACGGATCCGGCGGAACCGCTGTGGTTGACGGATTTCAACCACGTGAGCGTCGCGCCGATGCGGGCCGGGCTGCATGTGCGGTACTTCGGCGCCGCGTGGGAGGAGCCGCTCGAGTGGACGCTGCAATGTCTTGCCGAACCGGATGTCGCCGGCGTCGTGACCGATCTGGCGTTCAGCGGCCCCGACGAAGGGGCGAACGGCACGCGCGAATGGGATTTCGGCCTGCTGCTCGATTCGGATGCGCGTTTCCCGATGCTGCGTTCGCTGTACGTCAGGCCGACCGAGCCGGCCGATCACAACATGTCGATGATCGTGCGCCGCGACCTGATCATGCAGGAGGGCGGCGAGATTGCCCGTTTCGTCGCGAAGGCGCCGTTTCTCGCCGAGCTGACGGTGCCGAATGCGCCGGACGCGCATTTCTTCGAAACACCGTTTCCCCATCTGAGCCGGCTGCGCATCGGCGGCGGATACGACACGCAGCAGTTCATCGATCACCTGGCCGGCAGCGACAACCTGGCGTCGCTCGGTTCGCTCGATTTCTCCGAATCGACGGCGTTGCACTCCACCTGGAAGCGCGAGCGCGAAGCCGGCAGCGTGACGTCGTTCGAAGCTTACGAGCGCTTGCTGAAGAGCCGCGCCGGACAACGGCTCCACACGCTGACCCTGAGAAATACCTGTCTCGATCTGGCGGAACTCGAAGCGCTGCATGCACTGCATCCGCGGCTTCAATTCATGGTGATCCAGGCCGGCACCGGCGGCTACGTGAGTCATTTCAAGCGCAACGTATTTCCGTGGCGCCACCTGATTCAGCGCGACCCCGGCGAAGCGTGAGCGAGCCGGCTCATTCGGCGGTCCGCACCGCCTGACGGGTGGCCGATGCGCCGCGATGCGCATCGGGCCGGACGAGCGTCGCGAGCAGTGCGGCCGCGGCCAGCAGCGCGACCGACACGGCCGTTTCGATCCGCAGCCCGCTGACGACCTGCGACGCACCGCCGCCACCGGCGAGTGCGCCGAACGCGGCGACGCCCATTGCGCCGCCTGCCTGCCGCGCGGTATTCAGCACGGCCGACGCGATGCCGGCCCGCTCGGGCGCGACCGACGCGAGCACGGCGGTCGTCATCGCCGGCACCGCGAACCCCATTCCCGACGGAATCAGCAGGAACGGCACGAGCAGGACGGCCAGCGGCGTCGACGCATCGACGAAGTGCAGCGATCCGTAGCCGAGTGCGGCGACGAGCGCGCCCGCCAGCATCGGCGCGCGCGGGCCGTGACGCGCGACGACCCGGCCGCTCGCGAGATTCGACAGCAGGAAGCCGCCGGTCAGCGGCAGGAACGCGAGGCCAGCCTGCAACGCTGATTCGCCGCGTGCGCGCTGCAGGTAAAGCGCGAGCACGAACACGGTGCCGTAGTACGTGAGATTCACGCAGATCCCGAACAACACGGCCGCGCTGAAGGTGCGATGGCGGAACAGCGACAGCGGCAGCATCGGCGTGGCCGTGCGCGATTCCACCGCGACGAATGCGAGCGCGGCCAGCGCCGCCAGCGCGAAACCGCCCGCGACGACCGGATGCGCGAAACCGAGCGGGCGCCATTCGATCACCGCGCCGGTCAGCGCGGTCAGCATCGCGATCGCGATGAGCTGGCCGCGCAGGTCGAGCGCACGAGCGGGGCGGGGCGGTGCGGCCGCCTCGCGGCGCGCGGGCACCCACGCCAACGCGGCTGCGAGCCCCGCCGCGCACAGCGGCAGGTTGACGAGGAAGATGCCGCGCCAGCCCCAGGCGGCGATCAGCAGCCCGCCGACGACCGGGCCGGCCGCGATCGAGATCGACCCGGCGGCCGTCCACCCGCCGACGGCGCGTGCGCGCAGGTGCGGGTCATGCCGGCAAGAGTCGTTGAGCAGTGCGAGCGAATTCGGCAGCATCGCGGCGGCGCCGACGCCCTGCAGCGCGCGGGCCGCGATCAGCATCGCGGGCGAGACGGCGGCGCCGCACGCGAGCGATGCGAGCGCGAACAGCACGAGGCCCGCGACGTACAGCCGGCGCGCGCCGAAACGGTCGCCGAGCGCGCCGCCCGACAGCATCAGCACTGCGAACGCGAGCGTGTACGCATCGACGACCCACTGCAGGCCGGCGACCGGCAGATGCAGGTCGCCGGCGAGATGCGCGAGCGCGATGTTGACGATCGTCACGTCGAGTTGCGTGACGACAAAACCGATGCTCACGGTCGCGACGACGCGGGTGAGCGCGGGCGGGAAGGCGGAGGAGGGTGTGGTCGTATCCATGCACCCATCGTAGGGCGCGATGGATGGGCGATGTTTCAGCGGGACGTGAAGCGTCGATACGCGCGATGCGATGCGAGGCGGTCGGGCTGCGTGCGGGAAAGTAGCGGGAAAGAAGCAGGAAAGAAGCGGGAAGAATGAATGCTGCGACCGGATCGGCGCGTTTATCCGAACCGCGCGGCTATGCGCGTTGGCGTGTGTTCACGCAGACGGCCTCGTTCAATGCCGCTCGCCGCGCCAGCGGCCCGGCGCGATGCCGAAGCGCTTCGTAAACGCGTGCGTGAACGTGCTTTGATCCGCGAAACCGACCATACCCGCGATATCGACGAGCGGATGCCGGCCGTCGGCGAGCAGCACGACGGCGGCGTCGAGCCGCAGCCGCTGCAGGTAGCGATGCGGTGTTTCGCCGAACGCGTCGACGAACAGTTGATGAAACCGGCGCATCCCGTAGCCGCAGTGCGCGGCGAGATCGGCGATGCGCAGCGGCTCGGCGAGCCGCGCGCGCAGCCAGCGGTCGATACGCGCGAAATCGAGGCCCGACTCGGGCGCGGCGATGCCGGCGTCGTCGAGCAGCGCGCCGCACAGGCGCGCGGCGGCCTGCCACTGGAAACGATGCGCGGCGGCCTGCAGCGCGTCGCCGGCCGGCGCATCGAGTTGCGCGGCCGCCGCCGCGACCTGCGCGACGAGCGACGTCAGCGCCGGATCGATGTCCACCGCGCGTGCACGGTCGAACAACCGCTGCGGCACCGCGAGCGACGCGGCGGGAAGGTCGATCACGAGCTGGCGGTTGTCGCCGAGGCCCGCGTAATCATGGCGCGCGCCGGCCGGAATCAGCCAGGCCGCGTGCCGGTCGATGCGCTGGCCGATCCCGTCCACCGCCATCACCATCGCGCCATCGACGCCGAGCACGACCTGGTGGAAGTCGTGCACGTCCGACGCTTCGCACGTGTCGTAGCGGCGCAGCGCGATGGCGGGGGAGGCGATGCGTTCCATCGGAAGGAAACCGGCCGGCGGTGTCGTCAGACGTCGAGCAGTTCGACTTCGAACACGAGCGTCGCGTTCGGCGGAATCACGCCGCCTGCGCCGCGCGGGCCGTAGCCGAGTTGCGGCGGGATCGTCAGGCGACGCACGCCGCCGACCTTCATGCCCTGCACGCCTTCGTCCCAGCCCTTGATGACCATGCCGCCGCCGAGCACGAACGCGAACGGGTCGTTGCGGTCCTTGCTCGAATCGAATTTCTGACCGTCGGTCAGCCAGCCCGTGTAGTGGACGCTGACGGTCTTGCCGGCTTGCGCTTCAGCGCCGGTGCCTTCGGTCAGGTCTTCGTATTTGAGGCCCGACTCGGTCGTGATGACAGACATGACTTCTCCTGAAAGAGGTTGGGTAAAACCGCTATTGTAGGCGAGCGCGCAGCGGGCCGTCGCACGTGGCTTTCACCCGCCGGCACGGGTATCGGGGACGCCTGCGGGATGTCGCGCGCGTGATTGCCGAAAACGCGAATGGAACGCGCGTTTGAATTTTTCTCGGGCCGCGCAACCGGGGTTGCACCATGCGAGTGCGCCGCGCGTATGAATCGATGCCGCCGACGCGGTTTGCCGCTTGCCGCGCGCCACCGCCGGATTCCGTGAAACGCTTGTCGTGCGGGACTTTCGCGCCGGTCGAAAAGCACGGCGCCGACCGTCGCGCATCGTTCGCGAGCCGTCACCGGCGTTCGAATCATGACCGCTCCGGGCGACGTTCGAGCGCCGTTTTTTCCGCCTTTCCGACCATGCCCTGTTTGGAAGCGCGCATCTACCGCGCGGCTTGCGCGCGCCGACGCGCGCGGCCTATCTTTACAGCTGTCGATGTCAAGATTTTGGCGGTGCGCGACGCGCCGCCCGGGCCTGCGCCGGCGGCGTCGGATGACGCGCCGGGCCGTGCCGGAACAAGGAGAAAGATGAACATGAAGTCAGCCGCTTCCGCCACCGCAGCCGAGATCATGCCGGTGCGCCGCGACCTGCGTTTCGACCTGCCGGTCGAACGCGCGAAGGACTGGCATGGCCTCGGGTCGCACGTCACCCATTTCTTCAACGCGCTGTCGCTGCTGTTCCCGGCCGGCGAGCGCTTCTTCATGGATTCGGTGCGCAATTACCGCGACCGGATCGACGATCCCGTGCTGAAGCAGCAGGTCCTCGGCTTCATCGGCCAGGAAGCGATGCACACGCGCGAGCACGTCGAATACAACGAGCTGATGCAGGCGAACCGCTTGCCCGCTCGCAAGCTCGACAAGCGCGTGTGGGCGGTGCTCGGCTACATGAAGCGCAAGCTGCCGCATTCGGTGCAGCTCGCGCATACGGTCGCGGCGGAGCACTACACGGCGATGCTCGCCGACTGGATCCTGCGCGACCCGACGCGCCTCGAAGGTTCGGTCGAAGGTTATCGCCAGATGTGGGTATGGCACGCGCTCGAGGAAACCGAGCACAAGGCCGTGTCGTTCGACGTATGGAACGCCGCGATGAAACCGGGGCTGCGTCGCTACCTGATCCGCATCGGCGTGTACCTGCTGACCACGCTGACGTTCTGGCCGACCGTGTTCCTGATGCATGTGACGCTGCTGTGGCGCGATCGCGATGCCAGGCATCACGTGCGCGGCATGCTGCGGATGATCGCGTTCCTGTACGGGCCGCGCCGCGGGCTGTTCCCGCGCATCATGGGCGAATGGCTGAGCTTTTTCCGGCCGGGCTTCCATCCGTGGGATCACGACAACCGCCACCATCTCGCGCGGGTCGACGCGCTCGTCGCCGCCTATGGCGAATCCGGCGGCACGTCGGCCGGCCGGGGCCGCGCGAACGCGCTGGCGCCGCTCGCGTCGGGCCGATGACGTAACCGCCGCGCGGCGACGCGCGGGGCCGGATCGAACCCGTTGCGTTCGAGCATCAGTCGGGTTTATCCGACGATTGACCGAAGTCAACCGGAACCGGTTGCGCGGGCATGCGTCTGTCCGGCCGAACGGCCGCGCAGGCGCTTTTCTGCGAGCGGGTTTGGCGTGCGCCGGAGCGCACCCGCGCACTGCGCGCCAGCACCGGCGCGGCTTTGCGCGCAGCGCGCGCATCCGTTCCGGCTTCGCGCCGTGCATGCCACCGGGATAACACCCATCTAGCCGCAGGGCCGCGGTATCGATATACCGTTCATGACAGTGTCCGTCCCGGCGCGATTCATGCGCAGGGGGATTTTATTCGGACGGAAATGCGGCCAATATGTCGGTTCGATCTCGGTCGTCGTACACGGCGGCGAGCCGGCGCACGATACCAACGCCAAGCGGGGAACAACGATGGTTGCAAGGTCACCCGACGCAAACGGGCAGGCGGCGCCCGAGACGGCGCACGTGTCCGTCACCGCTCCCGAGGCCGGGCGCAAGCTGTTCGTGATCATGCGTTCGCCCGACGAACCGCTGCTGGCGCAACTGCGCGGGCTCGGCTGGGAGATCGCGGTCTCGAAAACGGCCGGCGCCGCGCAGAACATGACGTCGGGCGTGAGCGTCGCGGCCGGCCTGGTCGATTTCACGGGGTTCACGTCGCGCGACTATCCGGCGCTGAAGGCGTGCCTGAGCCAGCCGGCGATCGGCTGGATTTCCATCGCGCAGGCCGGCATCACGATCACGCCCGCCGTGCGCGAGCTGATCCGCAGCTACTGTTTCGATTACGTGACGCTGCCGCTACCCTACGAATGGATTTCGCACGTGCTCGGCCATGCGCGCGGGATGGCCGCGCTCGATCGCGTCGACGGCGCCGCGTATGCGGCGTCGATCGGCGAGCACGGGATGATCGGCAACTGCGAGGCGATGCAGCAGTTGTTCAGCACGATCCGCAAGGTCGCGAAGACCGACGCCAGCGTGTTCATCTCGGGCGAGTCGGGCACCGGCAAGGAACTGACGGCGCTCGCGATTCACGAGCGTTCCGTCCGCGGCAAGGGGCCGTTCGTCGCAATCAACTGCGGCGCGATTCCGCATCACCTGCTGCAGTCGGAACTGTTCGGCTACGAGCGCGGTGCGTTCACCGGCGCGAACCAGCGGCGCGCGGGCCGGATCGAGTCGGCGAACGGCGGCACGCTGTTCCTCGACGAAATCGGCGACATGCCGGTCGAAAGCCAGGCGAGCCTGCTGCGCTTCCTGCAGGAAGGGAAGATCGAGCGGCTCGGCGGGCAGGAATCGATCTCCGTTGACGTGCGGATCATCTCGGCGACGCACGTGGATCTCGACGGCGCGGTCGAGACCGGGCGCTTCCGCGCGGATCTCTATCACCGCCTGTGCGTGCTGCGCATCCACGAGCCGCCGCTGCGCGCGCGCGGCAAGGACATCGACATCCTCGCGCACTACGTGCTGCAGAAATACAAGGCCGACAGCGGCCGCAAGATCAGCGGCTTCACGTCGGCCGCGCTCGATGCGATGCGGCGCTACGAATGGCCCGGCAACGTGCGTGAACTGATCAACCGCGTGCGGCGCGCGATCGTGATGGCGGAGAGCCGGCTGTTGACGCCGCACGATCTCGGGCTCGAGACGCCGGGCGAGACCGAACCCGTGACGCTCGAACAGGCGAGGGCGCTCGCCGAGCGCACCGCGATCGAGAACGCGCTGCTGCGCAACGATCACCGGATCAACAAGGCCGCTGCCGAACTCGGCATCTCGCGCGTGACGCTGTACCGGATGATGATCGAGCACGGGCTCAACGATCACGACAACAACGGCGGGAACGGCGACAACGGCGGGCACGACGGCGCGCCGTCCGGCGACGCGGGGCATCAGCGGGTCGGCTGAGCCGCGTGCGACGTGCTGAACCGGTTCAGCGATAGGTCCAGAGCCGGTGCAGCACGAACGTGACGGGTGGCACGCACAGCACGACCGCGACGACGCTCCATGCGCGCGCGAGCCCGAGTGTCTCGGTGCCATGCGCGAGCAGCATCGTGACGACGAGGCCGGCCATCGCGACCGCGAGAAAGCGCGCGAAATTGCCCCAGGTCGCGCGCGACGAAAAACTCCACAGCGTGTTGGCGAGATACGAGAACGCGGTCGAGCACACGAACGCGGCCGCGTTCGCGATCACGGGCGTCGCGTCGAACAGCGCGAACATCGCGGCCGCGATCAGCGCATGCAGGCCGGTCGAGCAGAGGCCCGATACGCCGAAGCGGATCAGTCTGGCGCGTTCGGCGGCATAGAGGGTGCGGATCATCGGCGGCGGTCGGGCGGGCAATGGGGTGTCGCGCGGTGCGCGTCGGTTGCGCAGTATAGCCGTGCGATCGGCTGCCGGATCGGGCGGGGCGATGGCCCGGCGGTCTGGCGATCGCCGATTCGGCAAGCGGACGACCTGCGGCCCGCGCGTGCCCGCCAGCATGTAAAGCGCATGAAACATTTCGCCCCGCGAACCCCGCGAATTCGCGCGTCAAACCGGGCCGAACGGCCGGGTGCCCGTCGGTAAAAATTCCGCGCTCCATTGTTCAGTCTTGTCCGGCAAGGCTCCGCCGCCGCGCGCCCGAAGCACGTCACGTGCCGCACGTATCAGTTTCGCAACGTCCGGCGTTCTGCACCCGTTCCGGCCGTCAGTCGAAGCGGCCAGGCCCTTGTCCGGACGGGCTTGCGCGAAGCTGGCCCGCTCCTTGCGAATGAGGGCGTGCGAAAGTCGACGACGCGAGGTCCTTTCGGTCCGGCAGCGAACCCTGTCGGTACCGGCCAGGACGCAGTCCGCGGGGATGCGGCGGCGGAGCGCGGCGCAGCAGCCGCGTTCCGGCGAGCACGGAGCGTCGTCGCCTGATCGTCGGGGCGCCGGCGTTGTCCGGTTGCCGGAACAAGCACACAGACTGAAAACGGGGTAGAAAAATGATCGATCACCACACGCCGCGGCAAGCAGGCCGCGATCGCAGTGATCCGGGGCATCGCCGATCGGACGTCGCACTTGCAGCCGGCCGGCATGCCTCGACAGGCCATCTCTCCGCCCCCGGCGCGAGGCGGATCCGGCTGGTTGCCGGTCATCCGCGCCGGGTCGGCACTTTCCTGCACGCCAACCCGATCCGCAAGGGCATGTGCACGCGGGCGCCGGTACCTCGACGCCCGATCTTCGCGTATTGACTGAATGACCGAAGTCGCGCGGCAACCGTTCGCGTTGCCGGTCGTTCGCGAGAACGATCGGTCTGCAATCCGAACGGTGTGTGAAGCGTCGTGCCGCGCGTGCGACGGATGATGAAGCCGATGCGATGGCAAACGGCGCAATGCCGTTGCCGTCCTGCGGTCAGGGGAGGGGCGGTCGGACGCGCGCGACGGGTGTTGCGCCCGTACGCGCGCGACGCCGTTTCAACTGCCGTAGATGTCGAAGTCGAAGTACTTCGACGCGAGCCGCTTGTAGGTGCCGTCCTTGACCATGTCGAGGATCGCCTGGTCGATCTTCGCCTTCAGGTCGGTGTCTTCCTTGCGCAGCCCGATGCCGGCGCCGATGCCGAGCACCTTCTCGTCGACGAGCTCGGGCCCGACGAACGCGTAGTTCGCGCCGCGCGGTGATTTCAGGAAACCGATCGCGGCCTGCACTTCGTCCTGGAGCGCCGCGTCGAGGCGGCCCGAGGTCAGGTCCGCGTACACGCCGTCCTGGTTCTGGTACGACACGACGTTCGCGCCTTGCTTGCCCCAGTACGCCTTCGCGTACGTTTCCTGCGTCGTGCCCTGCTCGACGCCGATCGACTTGCCCTTCAGCGATTCGGCCGTCGGCAGCAGCGGCGACCCCTTCTTCACGACGAGCCGCGTCGGCTGGTTGTAGATCTTCGTCGTGAAGCCGATCTGCTGAGCGCGCTGCGGCGTGATCGACATCGACGACAGCACGGCATCGAACTTCTTCGCCTTCAGCGCCGGAATCATCCCGTCGAAATCGTTCTCGAGCCACACGCACTTCGCCTTCAGGCGCGCGCAGATCTCGTTGCCGAGGTCGATGTCGAAACCGACGAGCTTGCCGTCGGGCGCCTTCGACTCGAACGGCGCGTAGCTGGCATCGGTGCCGAAGCGGATCGTGGTCCAGTCCTTCGCGACGGCGGGGCCTGCGGATACCGCGAGCAGGGCGATCGAAACAGCGGCAATCAGTCTCTTCATGGTGCGTTCCTTGGCGGGGTGCTTCCGGTTCTGTGCGACACGGTTGCGCGGATACGAACCGCGTCTGAACGCGGTGTCCGCATGGCCATTAACGCAGAAAATAAAATCAGAGTCCAGGATGGACAAAAAATATCGTTTCGTCGGAAGGACTGGCCGGCTGGCGGGTGTCGACTCTTGCAAAAATGCGAAAATGGACTAATCTTGTTAGTAGATTCATTTCGAGACTAACGATCATGTCACAGCCCGCCTACGATTCGCATTCCGCCCCTCCGCAGGCTTCGGTCGCGCAGATGTCGGCGGCCGGCCTGCGCGCGTTTTTCAACATCGCGCGCGACTGGGCACTGACGATCGACGAGCAGATCGTGCTGCTCGGGTCGCCCGGCCGTTCGACGTTCTTCAAGTGGAAGGCCGCGCCGGAAACGGCGCGCCTGCCGCGCGACACGCTCGAGCGGCTATCGCTGCTGCTCGGCATCTACAAGGCGCTGCAGATCCTGCTGCCGCAGCCGGCGGCGGCCGACGCCTGGGTCAAGCGGCCCAACGACGCGGCACCGTTCGGCGGCAAGCGCGCGCTCGACCGGATGCTGGCCGGCAACGTCGGCGATCTGGTCGCGGTCCGCCAATATCTCGACGCGATGCGAGGTGGCTGGGCGTGACGATGCCGATCGAATCAAAACAATGGCCCACGACCACGGTCGACTGGGCGCCTGCCTACCGTGTCATTCCCACCCGTTTTCCGGCGATCAACCTATTCGACCGCGTCGCGTCGGCGGACGATTTCGATGCGCTCTATGCACTCGAGTCGCTGACCAACGACCGGATCCGCAACGAAGTCGGCGCGCTCGACCTCGTGCCGCCCGCGGAGCGCCGCTACGGGCTGGGCTGGGGGCCGATCATGGCCGCGTTCACGCACCTGAATCCGCAAGGCAGCCGCTTTTCCGACGGCAGCTACGGCGTGTTCTATTGCGCTCGCTCGCGTGACACGGCGATCGCCGAAACGCGCTATCACAGCGCGCTGTTCATGGCCGCGACGAAGGAGCCGCCGATGCGCCAGCAGATGCGGCTCTACACGGTGTTCGCGCAGGGCGAGGTGGCCGACGTGCGCACGTGGCAGCAGCGCGATCCCGCGTTGCTGCATCCGCTCGATTACGGTGCCGGGCAGGCGTTCGGCCGCGCGGTGCGCAACGCGGGCGGCGCGGGGATCGTTTATCCGTCGGTGCGTGACCCGCGCGGCGAATGCCTGGCGGCGTTCCGCACCGCGCTGCTGCGCGACTGCCATCACGCGGCTTATCTCGAATACAACTGGAACGGCTCGGCCGTCGATGCGGTGTTCGAACTGAACCAGGTCGGCTAGCGTTCGCGTACGCGCCGTTGCCGGCGGCGAACCGGCGCAAGCCGGTTATTCGCGTGAACAGGCACTAGGGCAGCGGCCAGTCGCTGGCGTGGCGTTCGCGCGCTTCCGCCTGCGTCATCGACCACGTGCAGCCCGTGCGCGGCTCGGCGAGCGTGAGTCGCCCGGACGGCGCGAACGCGCCCGTGTCGATGAACCACTGCGCGCCGATCCGCTGCGGCGTGCGCACGGGTGTGTGCCCGGTGCAGGTCAGCGACAGCCCGGCCTGCCGCGCGGGATCGGCGAGACCCTGGACGAGGTCGCGGCCCCAGATCAGCCGCTCGCGCACCTCGTGCGAATAGCTGCCGGTGTCGAGGTCGGCGTCCGAGCCGAAGAATTCCGCATGCAGCACGTTGAAGCGCCCGGGGCCGTCGCCGATCACGCGCACCAGCGGCAGCGTGTCGACGCGCGCCGCATGCGCGTGCAGCCGTTCCGGCGGCAGGTCGGCGCCCCAGTCGCCGCCGATGCCGCGCCACGCGTCGGGCGGCAGCTTGCCGCGCGACACGAGGCTCATCACTTCCTCGTGATTGCCGCGCACGACGTGGCACCACGGGCGGTCGAGCAGGTCGAGCGTCGTTTCGGATGCGGGGCCGCGGTCGACCAGATCGCCGACCGAGAACAGGCGGTCGCGGGCCGGATCGAAGCGGATGTCGTGCAGCAGCGCGCGCAACACGTCCACGCAGCCGTGCAGGTCGCCGACGACGAAGTCGCGGCCGGCCGTGTTCGCGGGATGGCGGCAGAGGGAGGCGGGGGCAGTCATCCCGATATCTTAGGCGCTCGTGACCATCGCCACGTCACGATGGAATGGCGATAATCGGGGCGGTACCCGCCGGTGCGGCGCAGCGGGCTCTCGCGTGCGCCGTCCGAACCCTTTCCATCCGCTTTCGGAATCACACGATGACGTTTTATCCGCAGGTATTACGCAACCGGCCGCGCATGGTCGCGGCGTTCGTCGCGGGCTTGCTGTGCGCGGTGCTGCTGCCGTTTCCGCTGCGTCCGACCGTGCGTGCGCTGATCGGCTGGGATTGTGCGATCTGGTTGTATCTCGCGCTGATGTGGGTGCGCATGGTCACCGCGCACCATCACAAGGTGCGCGAAATCGCGATCCGCGAGGACGAGAACGCGACGACCGTGCTGACGGTCGTCTGCCTCGCGACGGTCGCGAGCGTGGCCGCGATCGCGATCGAACTGGCGACGGCCAAGGGCGTCGGGTTTCGCGCGGGGCTCGGCCACTACGCGGTGACGGGCGCGACGCTGTTCGGCGCGTGGTTCCTGATCCCGACGATCTTCACGCTGCACTACGCGCGGCTCTATTACGGCTCGCCGAGCAGCGACCGCGCGCTGCGCTTTCCGGACCAGCACCCCGAACCCGATTACTGGGATTTCCTGTATTTCGCGTTCACGCTCGCAGTCGCGTCGCAGACGGCCGACGTGTCGCTGGCGAACCGCTCCGCGCGGCGCTCGGTGCTCGCGCAGTCGATCCTGTCGTTCTACTTCAACATGGCCGTGCTCGGGCTGTCGATCAACGTCGCGGCGGGCCTGCTGAGTTGACGCGGCCTACTTGAGCAGGTCGTACGGGCCGCCGCGTTCCAGCGCACGCCGGTACGCGGGCCGTGCGTGGATCGCATCGAGAAAGCGCGCGATCGAGGGATGCCGCGCGCCGCCGCGTGAGGTTGCGGCTTCGAGCGGAAAGCTCATCTGGATGTCGGCCGCGCTGAAGTGGTCGCCGACGAACCAGCCGGTGCGGCTCAACGTGTCGTCGATGTAGCCCAGATGCAGCGCGATCTGCGGATCGACGAAACTCGACTGCAGCGTCCCGGCGATCTTGCGCGCGATCGGTCGCGCGAAGAACGGCATCGGCGCATTCGCGATCCGCAGCGCGACGAGCTTGAGCAGCAGCGGCGGCATCGCCGAGCCTTCCGCGTAGTGGAGCCAGTACGTGTAGTCGTGCCGCTCGGGCGTGCCGGGCGCCGGCGCGAGGCGCCCGTTGCCGTAGCGTTCGACCAGGTACTCGATGATCGCGCCCGATTCGGCGAACGTGCGGCCGTCGTCGGTGATGATGGGCGACTTGCCGAGCGGATGGATCGCGCGCAGCGCGGGCGGCGCGAGCATCGTCTTCGGGTCGCGGTCGTAGCGCACGATCTCGTACGGCACATCCAGTTCTTCAAGCAGCCAGAGCACGCGCTGCGAGCGCGAGTTGTTCAGGTGATGGACGGTGAGCATGTCGAGGCCGGAAGGGGGGCGGGAACGACATCATACCTAGCGCGCGCGGCGTTCACGCGAATCGCGTTGCCCGCCGCTTCCAGCCGTCATGCGCGCCGCACGGCGATCCACGCGCCCCAGAACAGGCTTGCGAAAAAGCGCAGCGGCGCGTCGAAGCCCGCGTCGTTCAGCAGGTCGAACACGGCTTCCTCCGACGCGGGCGGATCGGCGCCCTGCAGGATCTTCGCGAGTTGCACGCGCACGGCGTCGGGCGTGGCACCCTTCATGCGCCAGCGCTGCTGCCACGCGTCGAGCAGGCGAGGGTGGTCCGCGTAGCGGCGATGGTTGCCGGCGATCACGAGCGGCGCGCCCGGCTTCAGGCGCCGCGCGATCGCGCGCAACAGCGCCGCCTTCGCATCGTCGCCCGGCACGTGATGCAGCACGCCGATCAGCGTTGCGCCGTCGAAGGCCGGCGTGTCGGGCAGCGTGTCGACGCCATCCTCGACGAACGTCGTGCGCGGGCCGACGCCCGCGGCTTCCACGTTCGAGCGCGCGAGCGCGAGCATCGGCGCGGACGGGTCGACGGCCGTGAGCCGCCAGCCCGGCTCGAGCGCCGCCGATACGCAGATTTCCTGCCCCGTGCCGCCTGCGCCCGCGACGAGAATCCGTGCATCGGATGCGCCGATCGCCGACGCGAGCATGCACGCGGCGAGTTCGTGACAGGCATCGTAGCCGGCGAGCGCGATGCGGGATTGCTCGGCGTATTCGTGTGCGCGTGCCGGATCGAATTTCGCGGCGCTGGCGGGAAGCGACATGGCGGGTTCCTCGGGTCGGGCGCGGACGACATGTCCGCGAACATGGCGCAGAGCGTAAGCGGGTGCGTCCGACGCAACAAGGCGAGCCGTCATTCCGGTATGCGAACTACCCGTATCGGCACACGCAGGCAGTATTTTTCCGAGGGGCGATTCGCATTTAAAAATGTCCATCCAGACACATCGGGATGGCGAATCCGGCGCATACTCGTTTCTCTCCCCCGCCTGGCCGTCGCATGCCGGGCTCCGATGCGCCGCGCCGCTGGCGCGGCCATGCCGCTCGGCACGCACGAGGAGCGCATGATGTCCGATTGCCCGCACGATCCGTATGCGCAGCACTACGTTCATTGTTTGCCGTTCGGCGCGCAACCCTGTGGCGCGTCGTGCACGACGCCGCGCACGCATTTTCGCGTGTGGGCGCCGGGTAGCACGCAGGTCCAGCTCGAACTCGATACCGGCGCTGGCCCGACGCTCGTCCCGATGACGGCCGCCGGCCCGAACTGGTTCGAAGTCTTCGCCGATTGCGGCGCGGGTGCGCGCTATCGCTATCGTCTCGACGACGCCGTATCGATTCCCGATCCCGCATCGCGCTCGCAACCCGAAGGGCTCCATGGCCCGAGCGAGGTCGTCGATCCGCGCGCATTCACGTGGCGCAACACGTTCTGGCGCGGGCGTGTGTGGGAGGACATCGCGCTTTACGCGATCCGCCCGCACGCGGTGGGCGGCTTCGACGGCGTGCGCCGCCGCCTGCCGCAACTCGCGCGCCTCGGCGTGACCGCGCTGGAATTGCTCGCCTCGCCGCATGACAGCCTGCCGTTCGCGCCGCTCGCGGCCGAGGGCGGCCCCGATGCGCTGAAGGCGCTGATCGACGAGGCGCACGGCTACGGTCTGGCGGTGCTGCTCGAACTCGACTATGCGCGCTTCGGCAGCGGCACCGACGCGCTGCGCCATTACGCGGAGCCGTTCTTCCATACGCGCGACGATCCGCTGCAGGCGGCGCCGCTTGCGCTCGATCATCCGGAAGTCTGCGATTTCTTCTGCGACAACGCGCTGTACTGGATCGATGAATATCGTTGCGACGGGCTGCGCCTGCGCGAGGCCGACCGGATCGGCGTGTCGTGGTTGCGCGAGATCGCGGACCGCGTGCGCGCGGCCGTGCCGGCCGACCGGCTCATCCATCTCGTGCTCGGCAGCGAACGGCATCCGGCGCATCTTGCCGATACCCATTTCGATGCGCAATGGAACGGTTGCGGCGAACGTGCGCTACACCGTCTGACGGGGCGCGATACGTCGCACCACGAAGGCATTTCCACGCACCAGTCGATCCATACGCTCGCGCGCGCGCTGACCGCCGCCGGCACGGCATTCCAGCCGGGCGCGTCGAGTGAAGGGATGGCCGCGGACAGCGGGCTGTCGTTGACGTCGCTCGTGCTGTCCGATGGCGCATGGCGCGACAGCGGCCAGGGCGAGCGCGGGAACGAGGCCGGCCTGGCCGCGCTCGCGTTGTCGCTGCTCACGCCGCAGATTCCGCTGATTTTCGATGAAACGGCGTGCGACGCCGATCGCGCGCATTTCGTGCAGTCGGCGCTTGCGGTGCGCGCGAAGCTGATCGCGCCGCGGCTGTCCGATTGCCGGCCGCAGGACGCGCATGCGCTGAAGGCGGACGGCGACGGCGATGCCGACGCGCTGCTCGCGTCATGGCGGCTTGCCGACGACGAGACGCTGACGATCGCATTGAACCTGTCGCCCGACGCGGTGCCGTTCGACGCGCCGAGAGGGCAGGTCGTGTTCGAGACGCCGGCGCGTGCGCGCGACCGGGTCGATGAAGGGGAGTTGCCGTCGTATTCGCTCGTCGCGTGGCTGACGGGCGACGTCAACCGGTACGCACTCACCCACGATGCGCGTCGCATCGACGACGGCTCGTGGCGTGGCGGGCGTGCGAACCTGAACGCGTAAAAGCGCGACGGTGTGAAAGCGTAATGGTCCGAATGGCCGGGCGTATTCGCGCCCGGCTGGGCTGCCGCAACTTCCCGAGCTACCAGAACCCGCGAATGCCCGCGATGCCGTACGCGCCGTGGCGGCGCGCGTCGTCGAGATGTGCGTGCGTCATTCCGCCAAGCGCATAGACGGGCATCGCGGCCTGTGCGGCGAGCGCGTCGAACCGTGTCCAGCCGAGCGTTGGCGCACCGGGATGGCTGAGCGTCGGCAACACCGGCGACAGCGTGACGAAATCCGCGCCGGTACGTGCGGCCAGCAGCAGGTCGTCGCCTGTATGACATGCGGCGGACACCCATCGTCCGGCCGGCAACGGCCGTTGCGCGGCGGCGCGCAACGCGGTGCCGTCGAGATGCCAGCCCGCGCCGTCGAGCCGCATCACGCCGGCTGCATCGATCGGGCCGTTGAGCATCAGGTGCGCGCCCGCCGCATCGCAGCGCGCGAGCGCGGCGGCGGCGAGCCGCGCGAACGCGGCCGCATCCAGCGATTTCACGCGCAGCTGCACGAGCGTTTCGCCGCGCGCGAGCACGGCCGACAGCCGCTCGAGAAATGCATCGCAATCGGCCGCCGACGCGGATGCCGGCTCCGGCGTGATCACGCAGCAGCGCGGCAGCGTTGCGTTCATCGCGTGCGGCGGCGCGAACGGGCGGCCGTCATTCGTCGGCTTCCTTCGTGATCTTCGGATAGACGCGCACGAGCACGATGCGCGGCCCGTTCATCTTCTTCACGACGACGTCGAAGCGGTCGAACGACACGCGCTGCCCTTCGGTCGGCAGGTCGCTCAGCGCCTGGATCACGAGGCCGCCGACCGATTCCGCGCGGCCTTCGTCGATGTCGATGCCGAGCGCCTGTTCGAGCGACACGACGGGCAGGCTGCCCTTGCCCATCAGCGTGCCGTCGTCGAGGCGGCTCCAGTCGGCGTCGCCCTGACGGAACTCGTCGTGGATCTGGCCGACCAGCGCGCCGAGCAGGTTGTCGAGCGTCAGGAAGCCGATCGGCTTCTCGCCCTTGTTGCCGACCAGCGCGAAGTGCGGCGCGCCCTTGCGGAAGCGGCGGAACAGGTCGAGCGCCGGCGTGTCGGGCTTCACGTACTGCACGGGGCGCACGTAGTCGGAGAGATCCTCGAGCGCGGCGCCCGCGTGACGCGCGAGCAGCAGGTCCTTCAGGTGGATCAGCCCGCTCACCTGTTCGCGCGACGCGTCCTCGAACAGCGGATAGCGGCTGAAACGGTGGCGCGCGACGATTTCCATGTTGTCCGGCAGCGGCAGGTCGCGACGCAGGCCGATCATTTCATGGGCCGGCCGCATCAGGTCCGACACGGTCATCGACGAGAAATCGAGCGAATGCGCGAGCGTGTTCCACTCGTCGTTGCTGTACGTGCCGCGCGCCGGCTGCGCGGCGTTGCCGGCCGTGCTGCGGCGGCTGCGCAGGATCAGCTTCAGCTCGTCGGTCGAGTAGTGCGCGTCGCCGCCGTGGTCGGCCGACAGCCCCGCGAGCCGCAGCACCGCATTGGCGCTGTTGTTGAGCAGCCAGATTGCCGGGTACATCGCCCAGTAGAACGCGTACAGCGGCAGCGCGACCCACAGGCCGACCTTCTCGGACTGGCGGATCGCCATCGATTTCGGCGCGAGCTCGCCGACGACGATGTGCAGGAACGAGATCAGCGAGAACGCGAACACGAGCGAGATCAGGTGCACGAGGCGTTCGGATTGCACGCCGATCAGGTCGAGCAGCGGGCCGATCAGTTCGGCGAATGCCGGTTCGCCGACCCAGCCGAGGCCGAGCGACGCGAGCGTGATGCCGAGCTGGCACGCGGAAAGATACGCGTCGAGCCGGCCGTGCACGATGCCGAGGATGCGACCGCGCAGGCCGTGCTTGCGGGCGAGTGTCTTGACGCGCGTGGCGCGTAGCTTGACGAGGCCGAATTCGGCCGCGACGAAAAACCCGTTCAGGGCCACCAGGAACAACGCGCCGATGAGCGCGAAGATCTGTAACAAAGAAAAACTCCGGTTATGACAGGCCCATCAGTATAGGGCCGGAAAGGGAAATGTAATGTGTCGCGTGGCCGATTGCTTACACCGGCGCCTCGGCGGGGATGGCGAGCGTGAGGGTGGCGGTCGCGCCGTCGGCGAACGCGGAATGCGAGAACGTGCCGCCGTGCGCGAGCGCGACGCGTTGGCAGAGCGCAAGCGTCCACGCGATCCGCTTCGCGTCGCGCTCGCGCAGCATTTCGCGTCGCGCGAACGGTTCGAATGCGTGAGCCAGCGCAGGATCGGCGAGCGCGCCGGCGCTCACGGTGCATGCGGTGCGCGCGACGAACTGCGCGCCTTCGCGCGAGCACGCGAACGTCACTGTGCTGCCGGCGGCGCTGGCCTCGACGGCGGTCGTCAGCATCGTCCAGAGTGCCTGCGCGATGCGTTCGCGGTCGGCGGACAGCGACGGCTCGCCGTCCGGCAGCGTCGCGTCGAGCGCGACCTGCCGTGCGTCGGCGAGCGCGAAACGGACGAGCGCGATCGTGTCGTCGAGCAGCGGGCGCAGCGCGAACGGCTGCGGCGTGATCGCGAGCGTGCGCGTTTGCGCGCGCGGCGCGTCGAGCACGTCGTCGATCAGCGCAACCTGCTGGTCGATCCCGGTGCGGATGCCCGCAAGCGCGCGCTGCAGGTTCGGGTCGGCATTGGCGAGCTGGCGCTCGAGCACGTACGCCCAGCTGTGCATGGCATTCAGCGGGCTGCGCAGGTCGTGCGACGCGGTGGAGAGTGCCTGGTCGCGCAGGAACAGCGCCGCCTGGCTGGCGTAGTGCGCTGCGCGTTCGCGCAGCAGGTCGGCGGCGGGATCGACGGTAGTGGACGTCACGGAGCAGGCCTGTCGGAAGCGGTTGGCGTGGCAAGCACGCGAACCGCCATTATAGGGACCGTGCGTGTCACGCCGGGAGCGCGTCCTCGTCCTTTTTCGGCGCTTCGCGGTTCGGCAGCAACTGGCACGCGAGCAGGCCGGCCAGCATCAGCGCGCAGCCGAAGAGCGCGCGCAGCGTCAGCGTTTCGCCGAGCGCGCCCCAGCCTGCGATCGCCGCGAACACGCCTTCCATGCTGAAGATCACGGCCGCGTGCGCGGGCGCCGCGTCGCGTTGCGCGACGACCTGCAGCGTATAGCCGACGCCGACCGACAGCAGCCCGCCGTACAGCAGCGTCGGCAGCGCACCGCGCAGAATCGCGACGCTGACCGGCTCGACGGCGAGGCCGACCGCCAGGCATGCAATGCCGCATACGACGAACTGCATGAACGCGAGCACGAGCGGATCGTGGCGTTTCGCGAGATGACCGACGGCCATCACGTGCGCGGCGATGATGACGGCGCCCGCGAGCTGGAACCAGTCGCCGTAGAGCACCGAGAAGTGCTCGTCGATGCTGAGGAAATACAGGCCGATCGCCGCGAGCAGTGCGCCGAACCACGTGCCCGCGCCGATCCGGTGGCGCGCGAACACGCCCATCAGCGGCACGATCACGACGTACAGCGAGCTGATGAAGCCCGCGTTGGCGACCCGCGTGTACTGCAGGCCGAACTGCTGCAGCGAGATCGACACGGCGAGCAGCCCGCCGAGCGCGAGGCCCGGCAGCAGCAGCGCCGGCTCGCGGCGGATCGCCGCGAGTTGCGCGCGCGACGCCGTGTTGAGCATCAGCAGCGGCACCAGCACGAGCGCGCCGAGCAGGAAGCGCAGCCCCGTGAACAGGAACGGCCCGATCACGTCGAGGCTCAGTCGCTGCGCGACGAAAGCCGAGCCCCAGATCGCGGCGGCGGCGAGCATCAACAGGTTGGCGCGGAGGTGCTTGCGGGCTTCGGGCTTCATCGGAATTCTTCAGGAGATTGCGGGCGGCGGAACCCGTTAGTTTACGCCGAGATTGCAAGGCTGTCGGCAAACCTGCGCAGCGCGGCGGCCGCACGCGCGTCGCGCACGCGCGAGTACAGCACGACCTGCGACTGCGGCAGCGGCGGCAGCCCGAATTTCGCGCCGACGTCGACCAGCGTGCGCGGCGCGACGCGCCGGGCCAGCGGACACACGGCGAGCCCGGCGGCAGCCGCCGCCGTGACCGCCGCGACGCCGCCGCCCGTGAAGCGCTCGCGCCACGGCAGCCCCGCATGGTCGAGCGCGCGCAGCGCGGCGGCCCGCACGCCGCACGGGCCGGCCAGCACCGCGAGCGGCAGCGGTTCACCCGCGCGCGGCGCCCAGTCCGGCGCCGCGAGCCACGTCAGCGGTTCGGCGAACAGCAGCGTGCCGTCGTCGCGCGGCGGGTCCTCGCCGGGTTCGTGGCGCACGATCGCCGCGTCGAGCCGGCGTTCGTCGTATTGCGCGAGCAGGTTCGCCGACGTTCCGAGATGCATTTCCAGCGACAGCCCCGG
This sequence comes from Burkholderia stabilis, assembly GCF_001742165.1. Taxonomy (NCBI): domain Bacteria; kingdom Pseudomonadati; phylum Pseudomonadota; class Betaproteobacteria; order Burkholderiales; family Burkholderiaceae; genus Burkholderia; species Burkholderia stabilis. Next base: position 3,190,434 of record NZ_CP016443.1, read on the forward strand.
GTCCTGCCGATGCAGGCTGGTGAGCACGGCCGGCAGGTCGGGCACCGCGACGTGCTCGCTGACGCCGAGCGACAGACGGTGCGTGCCGGCCGAGATCGCACCGAGCGCGTGGTCGTGCGCGTCGAGTAGCGCGCGGGCGGCGGGCAGGAAGTTCTCGCCGTCGGCGGCCAGCTTGACGACGCGCGGCGTGCGCGCGAGCAGCGGTTTGCCGAGATGCGCCTCCAGCCGCTTCAGCTTCAGGCTGACGGCCGATTGCGTGGTGCCGAGCGCATCGGCGGCGCGCGTGAAGCTGGCGAGATCGGCGACCAGCACGAACGCGCGCACGGCATCGAGATCGAGTACTTTCATTTCTGAAGTAAATAGATGAAATATTGATCGATGACTGTTCATTATAGATCGGCGGCCTTAACCTGATCCCGTGTTTTCGTTCATCAACGTCACCGACAGGAGCAGGACCATGCCATTTACCCGTATCGCCGTGCGCGAAGGCAAACCGGCCGCATATCGCGCGGCGCTCGTCGACGGCGTGCATCGCGCGCTGATGCACACGTTCAACGTGCCCGAGGACGACATCTTCATGGTCGTGACCGAGCATGCCGCCGAGAACTTCGTGTTCGGCCGCCATTACCTCGATATCGAGCGCAGCGACGATCTCGTGATGATCCAGATCACCGCGAACAACACGCGCACGCTCGAGCAGAAGCGGGCGCTTTACCGGACCATCGCGGAGAACCTCGCGCAGCAGCCCGGCGTGCGGCCGCAGGACGTATTCATCAGTCTTGTCGAGGTGCTGAAGGAGGACTGGTCGTTCGGCAACGGCATCGCGCAATACGCCGTTTGACGTGCGACAGGGCGGCGGGGCCGGATCGTCGCCCGCGCGTTTTTTCGGCGTGTACTATGGAAGCTGCTTCACGGGCGACGCCGGCGGGGATGCTGCGCCGGCGATTCTTCATGTGCAGGAGCCTCCATGTCGCGTGTGCTGGAAATCGTGTTGTCGCTGTCGCTGGAAGGTTGGCCGGTCAAGGCTGCAAGCCGCGCCCGTGGCGCGCAGCGCGATTTCGGCGCCGAACTCGTGCGCGCGTGGCGGATCTGCCCGCAGGTCCGGATGCGGCGAGGCCATGAGCGCGTGACGATCGAGCCGTGCCAGGTCGAGGAAGCCGAGCGGAGCCCCGGCGCGAGCTGGTGGACCTGGGTCGAGTCGAATGCGCACGGAAGGCGGGTCGTCGCGTCCCGCACCGAGGCGTTCGCGCCCGGCGTCACGCAGCGCGAACTGTTCGACGCCGAACATGCGGGCATCGCCATCGCGATGCCGCTGCCGCTCCCGGTGACGGCCGCCGCGGCCGATGCGGATGCACCGACCGGCGAAATCAACGGCGTCGCGCCGGACGTTGCCGCACCGCCGGAATCGTCGGCGCCGCGCCTCGTCAGCGAACGGCGGCGCGGGCGGTGGGCCGACGACAGCGGTGTCGTGGTCGAGATGACGCTCGACGACATCACGCTGCATGGCGGCGGCGAACCGCCGCGCCGCTACGTCGAGCTGCGTCTCGCCGCGCCCGACTGGGAAACCTTCGCCGCGCGCACGGCCGCGCTGCGGGCGCTGTTTGCCGCGGCGCGCGAGCTGAGCGGCGCGTGGCCCGCATTCGTGCAACTGACGAGCGCGATCGACCGCGCTTGCGCGGGCGAGCCGGCCGCCGTCAGGCCGGTCAAGGCCCAGCTCGTCGACCTGACCGGCGTGCGCACGCAGCGCGCCGCGCTGTTCGCACTGTCCGGCGACATCACCGCGCAATGGCTCGGCAACGAGGGCGGCGTGCTCGATCGCGACGATCCCGAATTCGTGCATCAGATGCGCGTCGCGCTGCGGCGCCTGCGCACGCTGATGCGCTTCTTTCCGCTCTTTGCCGACCGCCAGTGGCAGGACACGCTCGGCGTCGACCTGCGCTGGCTGGCCGCGCTGCTCGGCACCGTGCGCGACTGGGACGTATTCACGACCGAAAGCCTGCCCGCGCTGATCGCGGCCGACGGCGGCGGCGCCGACTGGAACGGCACGCTCGACGCCGCGCGCGCGCAATCGATGGCCGCGCGCGTCGAGCTGCGGCAGGCGCTGCATTCGGCCCGCTACGCGCGCCTGACGCTCGGCTGGCTCGAATGGCTCAGCGCGCTCGCGCTGCCGCCGGCCGAGGGCGGCGACGCGCCGTCGCTGCGGCGTCACGCGACGAAGCGCGTGCGGCGGCTGTTCGGCGATCTCTACGCATCGCCGTCGCTCACGTCGCTCGATACGGCGGCGCGCCATCAGGTGCGGATCGACGCGAAGCGGCTGCGCTACGCGCTCGAATTCTTCGCGTCGCTGGCGTCGCGCCGTACACGCACCGAGACGGTCAAAACGCTCACGCGCGTGCAGAGCGTGCTCGGCGAAGCGAACGACACGATGGTCGCGCTGCATCATCTCGAGAAACTGGCGGCGCCTCCGTACCAGCTCGGGTTCGTGCGCGGTTACGGCGCGGCGCTCGAACAGCGCGCTGCGCGCGACGCCGAGGCACTGCTGGCCAGCCTGCGTCCGCCGAAGCTCGGCGGCAAGCCGGGCTGAGCGGCGCGCTGACTATAATGGCGGCCCGTTTTCCGCACCCATACCGATGACCGACGCACCGCATTCTTCTCCGTCCTCCGAACCGCTCGAACTGGGCGGCGAGCTCTGGCTGCGCGCGGGCGAGCAGACGCTCGGCGGCGCCACGCGCATCGCGCTGCTCGCGGCGATCGGCGACACCGGTTCGATCACGCACGCGGCGAAGGCCGTCGGCCTGAGCTACAAGGCTGCCTGGGATGCGGTCGACACGATGAACAACCTCGCCGGCGAACCGCTCGTTGCGCGTTCGACGGGCGGCAAGGGCGGCGGCGGCACGACGCTGACGCCGCGCGCGACGTCGCTGATCGCCGCATTCCGCATGATCGAGCGCGAGCATCGCCGTTTCATCGAGGCCGCGAGCGCGGCCGTTGCCGGGTTCGACGTCGACTGGGCGCTGATCGGCCGGATCGGGATGAAGACGAGCGCGCGCAACCAGTTGTTCGGCAAGGTCGCGTCGATCGTACGCGGTACGGTCAACGACGAGGTGACGCTCACGCTGCCTGGCGGGCAGCCGATCGTCGCCGTGCTGACGCACGAAAGTGCCGATGCGCTCGGCCTGCAGGCCGGTGCGGACGCTTGCGCGCTGGTGAAGGCGTCGTGGGTCGTGCTGGCGGTCGACGAGGGCGGGCCCGAGTTGAAGGTGTCCGCGCGGAACCAGTTGCGCGGCGTCGTCGAATCCGTCGCGGCGGGCGCGGTGAACAGTGAGGTGACGCTGGCGCTCGACGGCGGCGGGACCTTTACGGCCGTCGTCACCAACGACAGCGTCGATGCGCTGCGGCTCGACGCCGGCCAGCGGGCGATCGCGCTGTTCAAGGCATCGAGCGTGGTTCTTGCGGTGACGGGTTGACGGGCTGACGGGTTGACGACGCGCACGGGCGCGCTTCGGCGATCGCGCACGGGACGGTGCGAAGCCGGCGCCGCATGGTGGTCGCGCGACACCGGCTTCGTTGCCGTTTTCAGCTTGTGCCGCGATGCGCGGCTTCTCTCAGGCTCCGGCGTGACTTGCCACGACGACCACGACCACGGCCTCGCGCGCTCACGCGACGCGCGTCGGCCACTCGGCGTGCGGCGATGTCGCCTGCACGCGTCCTTCGCTCAGCTGCACGACCTGGTCGCCGAACGCGGCGACGTCGTCGGGATCGTGCGAGATCAGCACCATCGGGATATCGAGCCGCGCCTGCAGTTCGGCGAGCTCATGACGCATGCGCTGGCGCATCGCGCCGTCGAGTGCCGCGAACGGTTCGTCGAGCAGCAGGATCCGCGGCTGGGCGACCAGCGCGCGCGCGAGCGCGACACGTTGCTTCTGCCCGCCCGACAGTTGCGACGGATACTGCCCGGCGAGCGCTTCGAGATCGAACGCGCGCAGCCAGTACGCAACTTCGGGCGGCACCGTTTTCGCGCGCGGGTTGCGCAGCCCCGACGTGAGCCCGAACGCGATGTTCTGCCGCACGTTCAGGTGCGGAAACAGCGCGTAGTCCTGAAACAGGTACGCGACGCGGCGTTCGCGGGTCGGCACGTCGATGCGGCGCGCGGCGTCGAACAGCGGCTCGCCGTTCAGCGTGATCGTCCCTTCGTCGGGGGAGAGCAGCCCGGCGATCGCCTGCAGCGTCATGCTCTTGCCGGCGCCGGACGGCCCGAACAGCACGACGCGCTGTGCCGTTGCCGCGAACGACATGTCGAGCGTGAAGCGGCGCTCGGCGTTCGCGTAGGTCTTGCGGATGTCGACGACGAGGCTCATGCGGGCCTCCGTCGAGGCAACCCGGCCGCCGGACGATACGAATGAGACAGGCGCTTCATGTCAGTTGACTCCGCCCGGCGCGCGACGGCACGAGCCAGCCGGTTGCGAGCAGCACGAGCACGCAGGTGATCGACGTGATCAGCACGAGGAAGTTGGCCGTGTTGTCGTCGCCGGCCTGCACGGCCGCGTAGATCGCGACCGACAGCGTCTGCGTGCGGCCGGGCAGGTTGCCCGCGATCATCAGCGTCGCGCCGAACTCGCCGAGCGCGCGCGCGAACGCGAGCAGCGCACCCGCGAGGATGCCGCGCGTGGCGAGCGGCAGCGTCACGCGGAAGAACACTGCGACTTCGCCGAGCCCGAGCGTGCGCGCGGCGCGTTCGAGGTGCGGATCGACGCCTTCGAACGCGGCCCGCGCTGATTTGAGGATCAGCGGAAACGCGACGACCATCGACGCGATCACCGCGCCCTGCCACGTGAAGACGAGCTCGATGCCGAGCCTGTCGAGCCAGGCGCCGAACACGCCGCGCCGGCCGAGCAGCACGAGCAGGTAATAGCCGAGTACCGTCGGCGGCAGTACGAGCGGCAGCGTCAGCAGCGAATCGACGACGTCGCGCAGCGGCGAGCGCCAGCGCGCGAGCACGAACGCGGCGGCGACGCCGAGCACGATGTCGAGCGCGGTCGCCCAGCCGGCAACCTTCAGCGACAACAGCAGCGGTACCCAGACGTCTTGCATCGCGATGCGCTCACTTGCCCGCGGGCTTGAAGCCGAACGTCGACAGCACGGCTTGGCCCTGCGGCGACGCGACGAAGTCGATGAACGACTGCGCCTGCGCGGCGTGGCGGCTGTCCTTGACCACGGCGATCGGATAGGTGATGGCCGTCTTCGTCGGCACCGTCAGCGCGACCTTCACGCGGCCCGGCATGATCGCGGCGTCGGTGCCGAACACGAAGCCCGCGTCGACTTCGCCGCGCGTGACGTAGTCGAGGCTCTGGCGCACGTTGGCGGCCAGCACGCCCTTTGCACTGACGGCGTCCCACACGCCGGCCGCGCGCAGTGCGCCTTCCGTGTAGCGGCCGACCGGCACCGAGGCCGGGTCGCCGTACGCGATCCGCTTCACGCCGGGCGCCGTCAGGTCGTTCAGCGACGTCGGGGCGGCCGCGTGGCTGTCCGCCGGCACGATCAGCACGAGCGAGTTCGCGGCGAAATCGCGGCGCGTACCGGGCGCGATCACCTTTTCGTCGGCCGCGCGATCCATCGCCTTCTGGTCGGCCGAGGCGAACACGTCGGCCGGCGCGCCCTTGGCGATCTGCTGCATCAGCACGTCCGACGCGCCGAAGTTGAACAGCACCTTGGTGTCCGGATGCTGCTTCTCGTACGCGTCGCCGACGGCCTTGAACGCGTTCGTCAGGCTGGCGGCGGCCGATACGACCAGTTCGTCGGCGGCGGAAGCGGGCGCGCTGAACACGACGCCGGCGGCAAGCGTGGCGATCGGCAGCAGGCGGAGCAGGGTGCGGCGAAGCGGACGGACGGGTGAGCGCATGGTGGATTCGTTTTTAATGGGTGGAAAACGTAATCGTAATATAGGGCGGGTTATAACGCTCGACATACCGTTCATGCGACGGCGCGCATGAAATGGTCAGACCTGAAGAAAGGCGGGCGTGAGGGCCGCGCGGCCCGTCACGTGCGGAGCGTGTGCAGCGACGATTCGGTGCGCTGCAGCGACGACGGCTGCGATGCGGGGTGGTAGTTCGGATTGGCCTTCCAGCGCGCGCGGACGAACGGGCGCTCGTGTCCCGACAGTTGCAGCGCGACCTTGGTGACCCAGCGATGCGACGGCACCGTGATGCCGTGCAGCGCGACGGTGACGAGCGCGAGGCTCGCGACGACCGCGGGCACCGACCAGCGGTGCGGCACCGCACGCCACGAGCCGGCGATGAACGCGAGCGCGGCGATCGCGCCGACGATGCAGCCGGTGATCGATTCGGACGGCGAATGCGCGTCGAGCGCGACGCGCGACACGCCGACCGCGATGCCGGCCGCGAGCCCGAGCGCGATGCCGGCGATCCGCACCGGCGTGCGCATGCGGATCAGCATCAGGAATATCGCGACCGGATAGACCGACGTCGACAGCATCGCGTGGCCGCTGAACCCCGTGAAATCCCACGCGCGGATGCCGATGCCCCAGCCGAGGAACGCGATCTTCGTGAGCGCGACCACGCCGATCGCGGCGGCAAGCACGCCCAGCCACGCGAGCGCGCGCTGCCACGAGTAGCCGAGCGCAAGCCAGACGGCGATCGTGATCGCGAGCGGCAAAGTCAGGCCGGCGCCGCCGAAGGCGGTGATCATGATCCACAGGTGAGACGACAGGTCGAACATCGGGAAGGGACGAACGGAGGCGGGAGGATGCTTAAATCAACGCGCGAGCCGGGAAGAACGACTACAACGGATACAAGCGGCTAAACCCCAGTATAGCGCCGCAGGTGTACGAGGCCCGTTTTTTGCGTCGCCGGGAACTATCCGCGCGCAGGAAAAATCCCAGAAACAATGTTATGGTGCATTGCACAAAGTCGAACGATGCATCCGTTGTGGCGCCCACATGGCGCCCCCATTTTTCCTGATTGCGAGCCCGATCGATGACCAAAAGTCTGACCAAGGTGTGGCTGGGCGGCGTGAAACGCATGCTGTCTCCGGCTGCCAAACGCGCGGCGCGCGATGCGCAGCGCATCACCCGCGACGCACTCGAGGCCGCCGCGTCTCCTGCTGCAGTCGATCTGTCCCCGCCGCGCGAATCCCGCGTGCGCCCGCGCGCGGCTGCGTGGGCGGCGGGCGAGTGGACGCGCGGCGAGCATCCGATGGCGCCCGCGCTCGGGCGTCTCGTCCAGAATCTCGCATACGGCCTCTACGTGCCGCCCGGACGCCGGCGCGGCGCGATGCCGCTCGTCGTGATGCTGCATGGCTGCCAGCAATCCGTCGACGAATTCGTGCAGGGCACGCGGATGAACCTGCTGGCCGACAAGCACGGCTTCGCGGTGCTGTATCCGGAGCAGTCGCTGCGCGCGCACGCGCACGGCTGCTGGCACTGGTATGAAGACACCGACCGCGCGGGCCGCGGCGAGGCTAACGCGGTGGCGTCGCTGGTCGATGCGCTCGTCGACGAACACGGCTTCGACGCGTCGCGCGTCTACGTCGCGGGGCTGTCGGCCGGTGCGGGCCTTGCGGCGCTTCTTGCGCTGCACCATCCCGACCGTTTCGCGGCGGTGGCGCTGCACTCGGGGCCCGCGCTCGGCGAGGCGAATTCCGGTATCGCCGCGATGGACGTGATGCGGCGCGGCGTGCGGCAGAATCCGGCCGCGGCCGTGGATGCGCTGGTCGATGCCGGCGCCTATCCGGGCATGCCCGCGCTGATCGTCCAGGGCGACGGCGACCACGTCGTCGCGCCGAAGAACGCCGACCAGCTGACGGTGCAGTTCATGCGCCTGAACGGGCTGGCCGACAGCCGCGGCGCGTTGCGCGGCGGCGAACGGGTCGAGACGCGCGAGGCGGGCGCACAGATCACCGATGTCTGCCGCGACGGCGAACCGGTCGTGCGGCTCTGCCATGTGAAAGGGCTCGATCATGCGTGGTCCGGCGGCGATGAGGCCGTGCCGTTTCATGCGGCCGTCGGTCCCGATGCGAGCGCGATGATCTGGGACTTTTTCGAAGCACGTCGCCGCACTGTGGCGACCGAACGACGCATCGTCTGATCGACGCTGGCCAAAGACTAGGGTTTTCCCTATAATTCGGGAAAACCCTAGTCAAAGAACCTTTGGATTGCGAGATCGACCATGTACCTGCTGAGCCACCTCTTCCTGATGTTGACCAAGAACGCTGAAAAGGCCGCGAAAGAGCGCGCCGAGGCGTACCTGTCCGAAGCGACCGACATCTACGATCTCGAATTCCGTATGCGCAAGATCGATCGCGAAGCGGCGATGAGCCGTCCGTATTCGTTCGGCTCGCGCTAAGCAGTACAGGGCGGGCCTGGCGGCCCGCCGTTGCGACGAATCACGCAAAAGGGCGCGTGCGGCTTCATGCCGCACGCGCCCTTTTTGCATGTGTCGTCCCGCGTCGGGTCAGATGACCATCAGGCGCACCGGCACGTTGTTGCGCGTGGCGTTCGAATACGGGCACACGTGGTGCGCCTTTTCGACCAGCGCTTGCGCGTCCGCCTTGTCGAGCCCCGGCAGCGACACGCGCAGCTCGACGTCCAGCCCGAAACCGCCTGCGTCGTTCGGGCCGATGCCCACTTCCGCCGTGACCTGCGTATCGGCCGGCAGCGCCTGCTTGTTCTGGCCGGCGACGAATTTCATCGCGCTCAGGAAACAGGCCGAGTAACCCGCGGCAAACAGTTGCTCCGGATTCGTGCCTTCCGCGCCCGTGCCGCCGAGTTCGCGCGGCGCGGCCAGCTTCACTTCCAGCTTGTTGTCGGCGGATACTGCGCGGCCGTCGCGGCCGCCCGTGCTCGTAGCGCTGGTCTTGTACAGAATGTTCATCGTGCAGCTCCTGTCGGGAAAAGGGGAGAAAAGCGGCCGGGTCGAACGGGATGTCGCTGGCCACGGATAAAATATAGAACACAAATCATTAGTGTGCAAATGAAATTTTAAAGAAAAACCCGGCAGTGCCGGGCCGGTTGTTCACGCTGGTCTCGTCAGCGTTCGTTGGCGGCCGACAGCGTGTCGCGCAACTGCTGGAGATCGGCGCGCAGCCGGATCAGGAACTCGGGTGTTTGCTGCATCGCGCAAAAGAGATCGGCGGGCACCGAGCGCGCGCGCTCCTTCAGCGTACGGCCTTCAGGCGTCACGCGCACGTTCACGACCCGCTCGTCGGCTGCGCTGCGCACGCGTTCGACATAACCGAGCGCTTCCAGCCGCTTGAGCAGCGGCGTGACCGTGGCCGGGTCGAGGTCGAGCCGCGCGGCGATGTCCTTCACTGCGATGTCGTCGCGCTCCCACAGCACGAGCATGGCGAGATATTGAGGATAGGTCAGCGACAGCTTGTCGAGCAGCGGCTTGTACGCTTTCGTCATCGCGTGCGAAGTCGAGTAGAGCGCGAAGCACAGTTGCTCGTCGAGCGTCTGGGGCAGCGGGGGCAGGCGGTCCATGATTCGGAGGGCGCGACGGACGCGCTAACAATTTGTACGCAAATTATTTTGCGCGCAAAAGATCAGGTTGAACAGGGGCGGCGGGGGGCGGGAAACGGGGGACGATCGAGAGGGGCGCCGGGATACAATCCGGCGCGGGGAGCAGCGTGACGGCCGGCGATGCGCGCCGGCCGTGGCAGGTTCAGCGGCCCGACGTGGTCGTCGTCGCGCCCGGCTCCTGCACGCCGAAGCAACCGCGATAGGTCGCGTAGAACGAGCAGTACAGCATCGTCACGATGAGGATCGTCACCGGCATCATGATCGTCAGCGCATAGGCGCCGGCGCCGAGCGCCTGCAGCAGCAGCGACAGCGCGAGCGACGTGCCGAGCGCAACGCTGAACCACAGCACGCCGTACACGACGAACGCGCCGCGATTGCGCCAGCAGCTGACGACGCTGAAGAACAGCGCCTTGGCGGGCGGGACGTCATGCCACGCGACGAGCACCGGCGCGAACCAGAACAGCATCGCGACCGGCAGATAGAGCAGCGTCGCGAAGAACAGCGCGCCGAGCGTGCCTTGCGCGGCGAGCGCTTCCGGCGTCGTGCTCGCTTCGTCGGCCGCGCCCATCATCACGTGGAACAGCGCGCCGCCGTCCACGAAGGACGAAGCGGCGAACACGAGCACCATCGATGCGACGTAGATCACGCCGAGCACGAGCAGCCGCTGGGTCGCAATGGTGCCGTACGAGCGGAACCCGTCGATCAGGATCGTCGGCATCACGGGCTTGCCGGCCACCGTGTCGCGACACGCGGCCATGAAGCCGACCGCGATGCCGGGAATGAACACCAGCGGCAGCGCCGAGCCGACTATGGGCACCATCGACACCAGCGTGATCGCCAGCAGGTAGGTGAAGAACAGCGTGATGAACGCGAGCGGGTTCCGGCGGAACAGCCAGATGCCTTGACGGAACCAGACATAGCCCGTTTTGGCGGGCACTTCGATCAGTTGCATGCGGTTTGGATCTCGGGAAGCGCGGGCGTGTGGGCGATACGCTCGCGCAGGATGCGTTCGAAATGACCGGGGTCGTGCGGCTTGAGCATCTCGGCCGCGCGCGGCAGGTGGAAGTCGTATAGGCGCGACACCCAGAAGCGGTACGCGCCCGCGCGCAGCATGTCGCTCCAGTGGCGGCGTTCCTCGGCCGTGAACGGCCGCACGGTCTGGTAGGCGCGCAGCAGCGCATCGGCGCGCGCGACGTCGAGCACGCCGGTGGCAAGGTCGACGCACCAGTCGTTGACGGTCACCGCGACGTCGAACAGCCACTTGTCGCAGCCGGCGAAATAGAAATCGAAGAACCCGCCGAGCCGCACGTCGTGGCCGGTGCCGGGCGCCGCGTGCGCGAACAGCACGTTGTCGCGGAACAGGTCGCAATGGCATGGGCCGGCCGGCAGCGCCGCGTAGTCGTCCGACGCGAAGAAGCTCGCCTGGTGCGCGAGCTCGCCTTCGAGCAGCGCGCGTTGCGCGTCGGAGATGAACGGCAGGATCGCCGGGACGTTCTCCTGCCACCACGGCAGGCTGCGCAGGTTCGGCTGGTTGCGCGGATAGTCGCGCCCCGCGAGGTGCATGCGCGCGAGCATCTGCCCGACCTCGATGCAGTGTTCGACCCCCGGCGCGAGTTCGGCCGCGCCGTCGAGCTTCGTGACGATCGCGGCCGGCTTGCCGTGCAGCTCGCCGAACAGCGCGCCGTCGTCACGCGGGATCGGGTCCGGCACCGGCACGCCGTGGCCGGCCAGATGGCGCATCAGGTCGAGGTAGAAGGGCAGCTGTTGCGCCGTCAGCTTTTCGAAGATCGTGAGGACGTACTCGCCGCGCGTCGTCGTCAGGAAGAAATTGCTGTTTTCGATACCGGACGGAATGCCGCGGAACGCAAGCACGTCGCCCAGTTCGTAGTGGCGCATCCATTGCGCGAGATCGGAGTCGGAAACAGCAGTGAAAACGGCCATGCGGGATGCGTCTGGTCAGGTTGTCGGCACGCGTGCGGCGTGCATCGCGACAGCGGGTGAAGGGGGGCGGCGCGGCGCGATCGACGCGCCGCGCCAGGAAATCAGTAGCGCAGGTTCAGCGACGGCAGGCGCGTGATCGGGATGCCCGCGTCGTGCGGCTTCGGCGAGGTATCGGGTGTCGAGCTCATCTGGTAGCGCGTGCCGAAGTTCGACTTCACGTCGATTTCGACCGGCTTGCCGCGGTCGCGGTATTCGGTGACCTCGGTGCCGTTCTTGCTCTTTTCATGGAAGCTCGGCGTGCGGCGGATGTCGTCGAAGTCGACTTTCGACGAGACTTCGGCGCCCGGCCGGTTGATTTTACGGAGATCGGGCAGGCCGGCGGCTTCGTTGGCCTCGGCCCGGGCCTGCGCGTCGGCGTCAGGCGTGGCGCCGGCGGCGTAAGCGACGCTGGCGGCGGCAAACGCGGCAGCAGCGACGACGAGAATGAGCGGCTTCATGATGAGTCTCCAGTGAACCTACGGATTTTAGCAAATACTGCGCACCATCCGGCCCTCGCGTGCGGACGGGCGGCCACGAGGGTGACCGGGTTCCGTGGTAATGTCGTCGGATCAGACGAGGTGATGAAAATGAAGAACGATTTGAGCCGCCGGCACCGTGTGCTGACGCCCGAAAGCCCGTCGATCGAGGCTTTCGACGATCCGATCGCCGCCGTCGCGCGGCTGTCCGCCATTTACGACACGAATACGGGCTTCCTGCGCGACGCATTCGCGCGCTATCGCCGCCACGAACCGATCACCGAGCACGTACGCGCGTGCTATCCGTTCGTGCGGATCCGTACCGACGTCAACACGCACGTCGATTCGCGCCGCTCGTACGGTTTCGTCGCGGGTCCCGGCGTGTTCGAGACGACGGTCACGCGTCCCGATCTCTTCGCGAACTACTATCGCGAGCAACTGCGCCTGCTGTCGAAGAACCACCATGTGAAGATCGAGATCGGCGTGTCGTCGCAGCCGATTCCGATCCATTTCGCGTTTCCCGAAGGCATCCATCTCGAGGGCGAGCTCGATCGCGACCGCCTGCTCGCGATGCGCGACATCTTCGACACGCCCGACCTGTCGTATCTCGACGACCGCATCGTCAACGGCACGTTCGAGCCGGCGCCGGGCGAGCCGCATCCGCTCGCGCTGTTCACGGCCGCGCGCGTCGACTTTTCGCTGCACCGGCTGCGTCACTACACCGCGACGTCGCCCACGCATTTCCAGAACTACGTGCTCTACACGAACTACCAGTTCTACATCGACGAGTTCGTGAAGCTCGGCCGCACGATGATGATGGAGAGCGACGATCCCGAGGTGCGGGCGTACCGCAGCCAGTACAGTTCGTTCGTCGAGCCGGGCGATGTCGTCACGTACAACGCGAATCTCGGCAGCGAGCCGGTCGAGGGTGCCGCGCCGCCGCGCCTGCCGCAGATGCCCGCGTATCACCTGAAGCGCGCGGACGGCAGCGGGATCACGATGGTCAACATCGGCGTCGGTCCGTCGAACGCGAAGACGATCACCGATCACATCGCGGTGCTGCGCCCGCATGCATGGGTGATGCTCGGTCACTGCGCGGGGCTGCGCAACACGCAGCGCCTCGGCGACTACGTGCTCGCGCACGGTTACGTGCGCGAGGATCACGTGCTCGACGCCGATTTGCCGCTGTGGGTGCCAATTCCGGCGCTCGCCGAAGTGCAGCTCGCGCTCGAGCGCGCGGTGGCCGACGTCACGCGGCTCGAAGGCGTCGAACTGAAGCGCGTGATGCGCACGGGCACGGTCGCGAGCGTCGACAACCGCAACTGGGAGCTGCGCGATCACCGCGAGCCCGTGCAACGGCTGTCGCAGAGCCGCGCGATCGCGCTCGACATGGAAAGCGCGACGATCGCCGCGAACGGCTTCCGCTTCCGCGTGCCGTACGGCACGCTGCTGTGCGTATCGGACAAGCCGCTGCACGGAGAGCTGAAGCTGCCGGGCATGGCCGACACGTTCTATCGCGGGCAGGTCGATCAGCATTTGCAGATCGGCGTGAAGGCGATGGAGATCCTGCGCACGAACGGGCTCGACAAGCTGCACAGCCGCAAGCTGCGCAGTTTCGCGGAAGTGGCGTTCCAGTGAAACGCCTTATCCGGTAAGGATGGGGCGGGGCAGGCTCCGATGCGGAGTGCGCGGCTCAATGCCACGAACGCGTGTTTCCGGTTCGAAGCTGCGAACGAGGCGGTTGCGCGGACGCGAGCGATCGAGCAGTTCGGCGTATCGCCCGGTGCGGTGACCTCCGTCCCGTCTGCCGTGGCTACACCATCGAATGAATAGCGGTAACGTCGGATCCCGGGCCTGGCGAAGACTGATGACGTCAGTTTGATGCCGGGCTCGGAGCCCGACCGGTTTCGGCATGCTCGACACGATAGTCGCAGCCAGGAATAACCATGACGGGCGGGGTTGCAATGTCACTGTACGCGAGTCGGACGTGTCGGTACGGCACGATGCTGTTTAACTCGAACGACGAGTTCGTCGGCCGCAGCCTGCTGCTATACGGCGAATGGTCCGAGCCGGAGTCTGCCTTGTTTGCGCAGATGATTCGGGAGGGCGATACGGTCGTCGAGGCGGGGGCGAACATCGGTTCGCATACCGTCATGTTGTCGAAGGCAGTCGGCGATAGTGGCACCGTCTTCGCGTTCGAGCCGCAGCGGCATACTTTTCAGTTGTTGAGCGCGAATCTCGCGTTGAACGAGCGGTTGAACGTGCGCGCCTCGCAGTATGCAGTTGGCGATGCGGACGAGACTGTCGAGTTTCCGGTCGTCGATCCGCGGTTACCGAACAATTTCGGCGGCTCGTCATTGCTGATGCGTGCTTCCGTGACGGAGCCCGTATTGCTGCGAGCCATCGATTCGCTTCGGCTGCCGAGGCTCGATTTCCTGAAGGCAGATGTGGAAGGGTTCGAAGCGCAAGTTATTCGTGGGGCTCAGGAAACGATTCGAGTACACCGGCCGATTGTCTATCTCGAATACATGAACCACTACACCGGTGATAGCTCGAAGTCGTTTCTCGAATTTTTTGCGTCCCTCGGCTATCGCGTCTGGTATTTCATCACCCCGTTGTTCAATCGCCTCAACTTCCGCGGCAACCCGGAAAACGTGTTCGAGGGAATGTGGTCGTTCGACTTGATTTGTGTCCCGGGCGAGCGCGGCGAGATGCAAGGGCTGCTCGAGGTCAGTCCGGACAACGCAGGTGTCTGTCATGATCCGGACGCATGGCGTCGCGTTCGCTTCGTTCCGGCGTAAGCGGCGCACAAAAAGGCAGGGCGATGGAAGCGGTCCCGGCGCGCGTCATGCGCCGAGACCGCGAACTGGCGCGCGACTTTCTACCTCCCGCCGCGCGCATGTTGCGACGAAACAGCGTTAGCGGTCGGCCACGGCGGCCGGTTCGCGCGACGCGTTCCGATCCGTCTCCCGAATCGAATCGCGCATCGCATCGACGATTCGGCTCGCATCCGCGCGCCGCTTGATCGCCAGACGCTGTTCGCCGAGCGTGCGCAGCGCCGCTCCGCCGAAATACTCCATGATGTCCGGCAGACGGCGCACGACGCCACGGCTGCCCCAGCAACCGTCGTCGATTTCCGATGGAAAGACCCACACGCGCGTCGCGACGGCGTCGACCGGCACGCCTTCCGCACGTGCGACGGCGGCGGTCACGTCGGCGATCAGTCCGGCGCGTGCGGCGTCCGTGTACTGTCCTTCCGGGACGGTCGGCACGATCCGGTAGATCGGTGCTGGCGCAACGGCGCCGGCGCGATACACGGCGGCCGGCCGATGAACGAAGATCCATGTCACGTCCCGCACACGTGGATTGTCGGGATCGAGTCCCTCGTGGCGGATCAGCGTGTCGGTCAGCGCGTTCATCAATTGCGCTTCGGCAGGCGGGGCGAGCGCCCCTTCGGGGATATAGACGTCGATCATCGGCATGATGGTGTCCTGGTTCGGTGGAGACGGCGTCGCGCCGGTTCCGGGCGACGTGAATCCAGTGTATGAACCGCACCTCGATGCGCGAAGTGGCGAAACTGCCATTCAGCGATGCCATCCCCGACATCACGCCGATATCGGCATCGCGCGGCTAGCGCGTGAAGCGACGGCGATATTCGCCGGGAGAGATGCCGGTCTCGCGCTTGAACAGTTGCCTGAAACCGCTGATATCCGCATAGCCGACGCGCTCGCATACCGCGTCGATCGCGAGCTTCGTTTCCGCGAGCAGTCGCTTGGCGACTTCGATCCTGAGCGTTTGCAGATATCTGAGCGGCGGTGCACCCACCGCGTCCCTGAAGCGGCGATGGAGCGTGCGTTCGCTCATTGCGACGTGTTCGCTCAACCGGGCGAGGCTGAACGGTTCGCGCAGGTGCTTTTCCATCCAGCGTTGTGCGCGCGCAATGGCGGGATCGTCGTGCCCGTCATGGCCCATCCGGTCGAGGTCGATGAACGAATCCTGCGACACGCGATGTATGTCGATCAGCATGAGCCTGGCGACGGACGCGGCAAGCCGCGCGTTGGCCAGCTTGTCGACGACCCGCAGCGCAAGATTCTGGTACGACGTGACGGCGCCGCCGCACAATATGCCGTCCTGTTCGGTCAGTACGTCCGACGCGCGCAGCGCCACGTCCGGATAGCGCGCCCGGAAGCTCGATGCTTTCGACCAGTGCGTCGTGGCGACGCGGCCGTCGAGCAGCCCGGCTTCCGCGAGCAGGAATGCGCCGGTGCAGTATGTTGCGATCAGCGTGCCGCGCGCGTGTTGCCGGCGCAGCGCGTCGAGCAGCGGCGCGAGCGATGCGGGGCGGTCGAGCAGCCGGTCGAGATCCGAGACGAACGGGCCTGTCAGCCAGATCGCGTCGGCTGTGCTGCCGCCGTCGATCGCGCCATCGACCGGAATGACCTGGCCGGAGGCCGTGCGTACGGGGCGTCCGCCGATCGATTCGACGCGCCAGCGAAAGGGGGCGGCTGTGCGCCCCTGCGGCAGCGTCGGCGCAAGACGGTTGGCCGCCGTGAGGATGTCGGTCGGCGCGGCGATGCCGGACGCAAGGGCATGTTCGACGGCCCAGATTCGGATGAGCGGCATGAGTGGCGGGATTGGCCTCGTATGAGGGCAATGCTACCACTCGGTGTCATGCCGGCTGGCCGGTCGTTTGCGACATCGACGAACCACGATAAAAAGCCGCCCGGCGCCGAAGCGCGCGGGCGGCCTTGCGTGCTGAGTGGCGGTGCGGTATCGCTCAGCACTCACCCTTTTTCGCGTGTCCCGGCGGGCAGTGGTAGCCGCGACGATCGTCATGGCGGTAATGACGCTGGTGATCTTCCCACTCACGGCGTTCCCAGTAGCGGCGGCCGTCCCAGTAGCGGTCGCCATGCCAGCCGACGATGACCGCGGGCGCAGGGGCGACCACGACGGGCGCGGGCGCGACGATGACCGGTGCGGGCGTGCCGATGTTGACGTCGACGTTGACGGCATGAGCGAGGCCGGACAGCGAAAGGCCGAGGCCGGCGAAGGCGAGGGCGATCAGCGAGCGTTGCATGTTCTTTTCCGTGATGTCGTTGTGAAGAGGCCGGCGCGACGCGATGGAAGCGAGGGGGACCGTTCCACCGGGGGGAACGCCACGCCGACACATGCAGTGTGCGATCGCGCGACGGAAAAGGCGAGGTGTGTTTGTTACGGCGGATTGGCGGGCGGCGAGCCTTTGAGGCGGGCGTCGGGCCGCGCCATTTGACAATGGCTGGCTGCGCGCTTGGGCGGTCATGCCGCATCGCGCGGCGCCGGCTTCACGGATTTGACATTCGACGGCGTGTGGCCGCGTAGCGGGATTAACGGCGCGTTACAAAGTGACGCGCGGCAGCTGGCGGGTTCGCCATGCCTGCCGCGCGGGTAGCGGTATGCCGGCCGTCGGGCCGGCAATTGCCGCGGGCGGGTTACAGATAGAACATCCGGTCTTCTTCGGGGCGCGGCGGATGGCCGTCATCGTCCGAGCCTTCTTCCTCGCCGCTATCCTCGTAGAACGCGAGTACCGCGTCGAGTACCTGGTCGGGATCGTCGATCACCTGCATCAGATCCATGTCGTCCGGATTGATGAGGCCCATCGGGATCAACTGGTCGCGGAACCATTGCAGCAGCCCCTTCCAGAACTCGCTGCCGACGAGAATGATCGGCACGAGGCGCGACTTTTTCGTCTGGATCAGCGTGAGCACTTCGGACAGTTCGTCGAGCGTGCCGAAGCCGCCCGGCATCACGATGACCGCATCCGAATTCTTCACGAACGTGACCTTGCGCGTGAAGAAGTGGCGGAAGCGCAGCGAGATGTCCTGGTAGTGGTTGCCGGCCTGCTCGTGCGGTAGCTCGATGTTCAGGCCGACCGACGGCGCCTTGCCGGCGTGCGCGCCCTTGTTCGCGGCTTCCATGATGCCGGGGCCGCCGCCGGAGATCACGGCGAAGCCTGCATCGGAAAGCTTGCGCGCGATCTGCACGGCGAGCTTGTAGTGCGGCGTATCGGGTTTGAGGCGGGCAGAACCGTAGATGCTGACAGCCGGGCGGATCTCCGACAGGTACTCGGTCGCCTCGATAAACTCTGCCATAATCGTGAACATCTGCCACGATGCGCGCGCCTTCTTGGCCGTCGCACGTTCTTGATCTGCGAGCGAACGCAGACTCGGAATCACTTTTCTCTTGTTCATAATGCCTGAAGAACGAAATCTGGAAGGTAAGACCCTGCTATTGGTTGACGGTTCGAGCTATCTGTATCGGGCTTACCATGCGATGCCTGATTTGCGTGGCCCTGGCGGGGAGCCGACCGGAGCGCTCTACGGAATCATCAACATGCTGCGCCGTATGCGCAAGGAAGTCAGTGCAGAGTATAGCGCTTGCGTGTTCGATGCAAAGGGCAAGACGTTCCGCGACGACCTTTATGCCGACTATAAGGCAAACCGCCCATCGATGCCGCCCGATCTTGCATTGCAGGTCGAGCCGATCCACGGCGCGGTGCGCGCGCTGGGCTGGCCGCTGCTGATGGTCGAAGGCGTCGAGGCCGACGACGTGATCGGCACGCTCGCGCGCGAAGCCGAACGGCACGGGATGAACGTGATCGTGTCGACCGGTGACAAGGATCTCGCCCAGCTCGTGACCGACCGCATCACGCTCGTCAACACGATGACCAACGAGACGCTCGACCGCGACGGCGTGATCGCGAAGTTCGGCGTGCCGCCCGAGCGGATCATCGACTACCTGGCATTGATCGGCGACACCGTCGACAACGTGCCGGGCGTCGAGAAGTGCGGGCCGAAGACGGCCGTCAAATGGCTGTCGCAATACGACAGCCTCGATGGCGTGATCGAACACGCGGCCGAGATCAAGGGCGTGGTCGGCGACAACCTGCGCCGCGCGCTCGATTTCCTGCCGCTCGGCCGCACGCTCGTGACCGTCGAGACGGCCTGCGATCTCGCGCCGCATCTCGAATCGATCGAAGCGTCGCTGAAGAGCGACGGCGAAGCGCGCGATCTGATGCGCGACATCTTCGCGCGTTACGGCTTCAAGACGTGGCTGCGCGAAGTCGACAGTGCACCCGCGGAAGGCGGCGGCGCCGACGCGCCGGAGGGCGAGCCGGCGCCGGTGGTGGCGGCCGACATCGTCCGCGAATACGACACGATCCAGACCTGGGAGCAGTTCGACGCGTGGTTCGCGAAGATCGACGCGGCGAAGCTGACCGCGTTCGACACCGAGACGACCGCGCTCGACCCGATGCTCGCGCGGCTCGTCGGCCTGTCGTTCTCGGTCGAGCCGGGCAAGGCGGCCTATCTGCCGGTCGCGCACCGCGGCCCCGACATGCCCGAGCAACTGCCGATCGACGAAGTGCTCGCGCGCCTCAAGCCTTGGCTCGAATCGGCCGATCGCAAGAAGGTCGGCCAGCACCTGAAGTACGACGCGCAGGTGCTCGCGAATTACGACATCGCGCTGAACGGCATCGAGCACGACACGCTGCTCGAATCGTACGTGGTCGAATCGCACCGCACGCATGACATGGACAGCCTCGCGCTGCGTCATCTGGGCGTCAAGACGATCAAGTATGAAGACGTCGCCGGCAAGGGTGCGAAGCAGATCGGTTTCGACGAAGTGGCGCTCACGCAGGCCGCCGAATACGCGGCCGAGGATGCCGACATCACGCTGCAGCTTCATCACGCGCTGTATCCGCAGGTCGCGCGCGAGCCGGGCCTCGAGCGCGTGTATCGCGAGATCGAGATGCCGGTGTCGCTCGTGCTGCGCAAGATGGAGCGCACGGGCGTGCTGATCGACGACGCGCGCCTGCAGGCGCAGAGCACGGAAATCGCGACGCGTCTGATCGAGCTCGAGGCGCAGGCCTACGAACTCGCCGGCGGCGAATTCAATCTCGGCTCGCCGAAGCAGATCGGGCAGATCTTCTTCGAGAAACTGCAGTTGCCGGTGGTGAAGAAAACGCCGAGCGGTGCGCCGTCGACCGATGAAGAGGTGCTGCAGAAGCTCGCCGAAGATTACCCGCTGCCGAAGCTTCTGCTCGAGCATCGTGGGCTGTCGAAGCTGAAGTCGACCTATACCGACAAGCTGCCGCGCATGGTGAACCCCACGACGGGCCGCGTGCACACGAACTATGCGCAGGCCGTCGCGGTCACCGGCCGCCTCGCGTCGAACGATCCGAATCTTCAGAACATTCCGGTGCGCACGGCCGAAGGTCGGCGGATCCGCGAGGCGTTCATCGCGTCGCCGGGCCACCGGATCGTATCGGCCGATTATTCGCAGATCGAACTGCGGATCATGGCGCACATCTCGGGCGACGCGTCGCTGCTGCGCGCGTTCTCGCAGGGCGAGGACATCCACCGCGCGACGGCCGCCGAGGTGTTCGGCGTGACGCCGCTGGAGGTCAATTCCGACCAGCGCCGGATCGCGAAGGTGATCAACTTCGGGCTCATCTACGGGATGAGCGCGTTCGGGCTCGCGTCGAACCTCGGCATCACGCGCGATGCGGCGAAGCTCTATATCGACCGTTATTTCGCCCGCTATCCGGGCGTCGCGCAGTACATGGAAGACACGCGCGCGGTCGCGAAGGAGAAGGGCTACGTCGAAACCGTTTTCGGCCGCCGCCTGTGGCTGCCGGAGATCAACGGCGGCAACGGTCCGCGCCGCCAGGCGGCCGAGCGTGCGGCAATCAATGCGCCGATGCAGGGCACGGCCGCCGACCTGATCAAGCTGTCGATGATCGCGGTGGACGACTGGCTCACGCGCGACCGGCTCGCGTCGCGGATGATCATGCAGGTGCACGATGAACTGGTGCTCGAGGTGCCCGACGGCGAACTGTCGCTCGTGCGCGAAAAGTTGCCGGAAATGATGTGCGGCGTCGCGAAGCTGAAGGTGCCGCTCGTCGCCGAAGTGGGTGCCGGTGCGAACTGGGAAGAGGCACACTGACGCACCGCTGCGCGGTTCCCGATTCCTGCGGCATATTGTTGCAGGGATGCTGAATATCGAGATGGTTTGCTTGTGGTCAACGCGCAAGCTCCCGGACAATGCATGTCGGTCATGTCATTGACGAGGGGCGGCGCGCCCCGCGTTCCGGGGCGGGCGCATCGAAGTGCTTCGAACTGCACATCGATGATGTCCGAACCGGTTAATCCACCGGGTGGTGCGAATGCATCGCGTTCGCGGCGTCCGGCGGCAGCAGTTTCGAATCGCAAAGGGGGAATCAGATGCATCGGATCATCATCGTAGGCGGAGGCGCGGGCGGCCTGGAACTGGCGACGCGGCTCGGCGACCGTTACGGCGCGCGCGGTAATCGTCCCGCGCGTGCGCTTGTCACGCTCGTCGACCGCAATCCGACGCACATCTGGAAACCGCTGCTGCACGAGGTTGCGGCCGGCAGCATGGACCCGTTCACGCAGGAGCTCGAATATGCGGCGCAGGCGCGTTGGCATGGCTTCGAGTTCCAGCAGGGCGAACTGACCGGGCTCGACCGCGCGGCGAAGCGCGTCACGCTGTCGCCGCTCAACGACAGCGACGGCGAGGAACTGCTGCCGGAGCGCGAGCTGGAATACGACACGCTCGTGATCGCGATCGGCAGCACGACGCACTTCTTCGGCGTGCAGGGCGCGCCGGAAAATGCGATTGCGCTCGATACGGTCGGCGAGGCCGAGCGCTTCCGCAAGCGGCTGATCGCCGCGTGCATGCGCGCGGAGCACCAGGCGCCGGCGCAGCCCGTGCCGGACGAAGCGGCCGAGCCGCGCATCCAGGTCGTGATCGTCGGCGGCGGCGCGACGGGTGTCGAGTTGTCCGCGGAACTGCGCAACACCGCGCAAGTGCTGTCCGTGTACGGGCTGCACAAGCTCGACCCGCGCCACGATGTCGGCATCGTGCTGATCGAGTCGGGGCCGCGGATTCTGCCGGCGCTGCAGGAGCGCGTGTCGGCGGCGACGGCCGAACTGCTCGAAAAGCTCGGCGTGCGGCTGATGCTCGGCGAGCGCGTGACCGAAGTCGCGCCGGGGCTCGTGCATACCGCGAGCGGCAAGGCGGTGCGCGCGGACCTGACGGTCTGGGCGGCCGGCATCAAGGCGCCGGCCGTGCTCTCGCATCTCGACGGCCTTCAGGTCAACAAGCTCGGCCAGCTCGACGTGCGCCGCACGCTGCAGACCTTCACCGACGACAACGTGTTCGCGCTCGGCGATTGCGCGGCATGCGTGTGGCCCGGCAACGAACGCAACGTGCCGCCGCGCGCGCAGGCCGCGCACCAGCAGGCGAGTTTCCTGCTGAAGGCGATCGGTTGCCGGCTCGAAGGGCGTCCGCTGCCCGAGTTCACGTATCGCGATTTCGGTTCGCTCGTGTCGCTCGGCCACTTCAGCGCGGTCGGCAACCTGATGGGCGGGCTGATCGGCGGCAACATGCTGATCGAAGGGCTGTTCGCGCGCTTCATGTACATGTCGCTGTACCGGCTGCACATCGCGGCGCTGCATGGCTATCCGCGGATGATGCTCGACACGGTCGCGCACTGGCTGCGGCGCACGACGCTGCCGCGCGTCAAGCTGCACTGACCTGATTGCGTGTTCGCGCGGGGAGCGGGCGGGGAGTGCGCGTGTCGTGCGGGCTCCCCGCCCGTTGTTTTTGCGGTCAATCGCGCGGGCGTGCGTGTGCTTGCCGGGCGATACTGTCCGCGCGTTTTCTTTTCGGTTCGCAAGCATTCGGTCGCGCAACGGCGATCGATACACGCCCGCTATACCTCGACACGGCGGGCCGCCGGCGCGCATCGGCGCCACGATCGACGTGGCTGGATCGATTCGTCGTAATTGAGTCTTACACATCTGACAGTTGACGCGACAACGGATTATTGGGCATCTTGTCCGGGTTTCCGCTTGCGGCGAAGTGCCAATCGCCGCGACATCCGCGCCGGGCACCGGCGCGATGCCCCGTCATGTCGCGTCCGTGATCGTGACGGCGGCACCCAATCGAGGAGTGCATTCATGTTGAAACCCGAAGTCGACAGCCTGGTCCCCCACGTTCCGTTCACGCGCCGCAAGTTCATGCAGGCCGCGCTGGGCGGCACCTTCGCGGCGGCCGTGCTGCCCGTGTCGGCCCAGACGGTCACGACCGACAGCGCCGGGCTGGACGTCGACACCATCGAAATCCGTTCGGGCGATGCGAGCGTGCCGGCCTATCGCGCGCAGCCGGTCGACAAGACGAACCTGCCGGTCATCATCGTGATCCACGAGATCTTCGGTGTGCATGCGCATATCGCCGACGTCTGCCGCCGCTTCGCGAAGCTCGGCTACCTTGCGATCGCGCCGGACCTGTTCGCGCGTCAGGGCAACGCGGCGAAGTATCCGACGATCAAGGAGCTTGACGAGAACATCATCAGCAAGGTGCCCGACCGGCAGGTGACGGAGGATATCGATGCGACCGTCGCGTGGGCCGGCAAGAACGGCGGCGACCTGACGCGTCTCGGCGTGACCGGGTTCTGCTGGGGCGGCCGCCAGGCGTGGCTGTATGCCGAGCACAATCCGCACGTGCGTGCAGCCGTCGCGTGGTACGGGTTCGTCGAGGGCAAGGCCGACGAGATGACGCCGTTCAATCCGGTCGATCACGCATCGCAGTTGAAAGTGCCCGTGCTCGGGCTGTACGGCGAGAAGGACAAGAACATCACGCAGGCGTCGCTCGCGGACATGCGCAAGGCGATCCAGACGAGCGATTCGAAGCTTGCGCGCGCATCCGAGATCGTCGTGTATCCGGATGCCGGCCACGCGTTCTTCGCCGATTACCGGCCGAGCTATGTCAAGGGCGATGCCGAGGACGGGTGGAAGCGCTCGATCGAGTGGTTCCACAAGTACGGCGTGCTGTAAACGGCAAGCGGCGGCACCTGCCGCCGCTTCGTTACTTCACCGCGCCGGCGCTTACGGCGTAGGGCCGGTCGCGATCGGCCGCGACGGATCGGCGCTCCATTCGCTCCACGAGCCCGGATACAGCGATGCGCCGTGCAGCCCGGCAATCTCCAGCGCGAGCGCGTTGTGGCATGCGGTGACGCCGGAGCCGCATTGCAGGATCACGCGGTTCGGCTCGATGCCCGCCAGCAGGGTGGAGAACGTCTCGCGCAGTTCATGGCCGGTCTTGAAGCGGCCGTCGGCGGTCAGGTTGTCCTTGAAGAACCGGTTGCGTGCGCCGGGGATGTGGCCGCCCACACGATCGATCGTTTCGTTTTCGCCGCGGTAGCGGTCGGGCGCGCGTGCATCGATCACGACGCGCGTGGGCGACTTGACGTTCGCGAGCACGGCGGCCGCATCGACCGTCGATTCGAGCGGTGCGCCTGCGCGGAAGTCACCGGCGGCCGGCTGCGGCACGTCGGTCGTCAGCGGGTGGCCGGCTGCTTCCCAGGCCTGCAGGCCGCCGTCGAGCACGGCGACCGAATCGTGGCCGAGCCAGCGCAGCAGCCACCACAGGCGCGCCGCGTAGGCGCCGCCTTGCGCGTCGTACGCGACGACCTGCTGGCCCTGCTTGAGGCCATGGCTTGCGAGCAGCGTGGCGAGCGCATCGCGGGTCGGCAGCGGATGGCGGCCGTTGGTGCCCGTCTTGCGGCCGGACAGGTCTCGGTCGAGGTGGAGATACTGCGCGCCGGGGATGTGGCCGGCTGCATAGGCGGCTTCGCCCGCGCCGGGATCGACGAGATCGAAACGGCAGTCGAACAGCGCGACGCTACCGGGCGCCGCGGCCAGGCGCTCGGCGAGGTTGGCGGCGGAAATGAGCGTGGTGTAGTGAGTGTGTGGCATGACGGCTCCCTGGAGTGCGAATGGCCTGACATTCCAAGTCTAAACAAAAAAAGACGGGCCGAAGCCCGTCTTTTCGTCTGCCGGATGCGGTGCGGCGTCAAAGCGTCGCACCGGCTGTCAGAGGTCGCCGAGGTGGCGGCGCAGGAACTCGTGGAAGTGCTGCATGCCGTCTTCCATCGGGCTCTGGTACGGGCCGACCTGCGACTCGCCGCGTGCCATCAGCGCACGGCGGCCTGCATCCATCCGCATTGCGATCTCGTCGTCCTCGACGGCCGTTTCCATATAGGCGGCGCGCTCGGCTTCGACGAATTCGCGTTCGAACAGCGCGATTTCCTCGGGGTAATAGAACTCGACGATGTTGGTCGTCTTCTGCGGGCCACGCGGAATCAGCCACGACACGACGAGCACGTGCGGATACCACTCGATCATCAGGCCCGGGTAGTAGACCATCCAGATCGCGCCGAACTCCGGCGGCACGCCGTTGCGGAACTTCAGCACCTGCTCGTGCCATTTCTGGTAGGTCGCGCTGCCTGGTTTCGCGAGGGCGTTGTGCACGCCGACCGTTTGCACGCTGTACCAGTCGCCGAACTCCCACTTGAGGTCGTCGCACGACACGAAGCTGCCCAGGCCCGGATGGAACGGGACGACGTGATAGTCCTCGAGGTAGACCTCGATGAACGTCTTCCAGTTGTAATCGCACTCGTGCACTTCGACGTGATCGAAGTGGTACTCGGAGAAATCGAAGTGATGCCTGGTGCCGAGATTGGCGAGGTCGCGTGCGACGTTCCGGCCTTCGGCCTCGAACAGCAGCCCCTGCCAGTTCTGCAGCGGGCTTTTGCCGAGGTTCAGGCAGGGTTTGTCGGGGAAGTGCGGTGCGCCGAGCAACTGGCCTTCCAGATCGTAGGTCCAGCGGTGCAGCGGGCACACGATGTTCTGCGTGTGGCCGCGCCCGTTGAGCATGATCGCCTGCCGGTGGCGGCAGACGTTCGACAGCAGTTCGATCTGGTTCGCCGGGTTGCGGACCAGCACGCGGCCTTCCTTCTCGGACGGCAGCGCAAAATAATCCCCCGCCTCGGGCACCATCAACTCGTGCCCGACGTAACGAGGTCCTTTCTTGAAGAGGGTTTCGATCTCGCGCTCGAGGAGCGCCTCATCGAAGTATGCAGTGACTGGAAGCTGGCTGTGAGCCGACTTCAACTGAAGCGCATCGCTCAGATTGGACATTCCCACTCCCGGTGTTAGCGTGAAAGCAGTGAACAACCCAACCATCGAAAAATCGATTTAGGGAAACGGGGAATTATACCCGGTTCGCCTCGCAAGGCTAGGATTAAGTGCCTGATTTGTGTCAATTTTTTGTCGGGCGACAATCGGGAGGCGCACACTGTGTATCGGAGATGGGGCCGGAATATGTGCGAGGCGGCCCAAGTCGGCAGATCGGAGAATTCTCTTTTGCCGTAGAATGTCCGACTTGTTTTGAAATTTGACACCCTCGTCCATGGCGAAAACCGCATCCCCAGGCGCCACGCCGCCCGGCAATGGCACCGAACCGTTGCCGGACAATTATGAGATGGCGCTCGCGGAACTCGAGACGCTGGTTGCCCGGATGGAAGGCGGCGCGTTGAGCCTCGAGGATTCACTGGCGGCCTACCGCCGCGGTGCGACCCTCGTTGCGTTTTGCCAACAGCAGCTTGAGAAAGTGGAACAGCAGGTTCGCGTGCTCGACGGCGCGACGCTGAAGCCGCTTTCGTCCGGAACGGCCGCCACGGACGGCGAAGACGACGATCTATGACATTCGAACAATGGATGCGGTCCGTGCTTGACCGTGTCGAGGACGCACTCGGTTACTACCTGCCCGCAGAAACCGCGATGCCCGCGCAACTCCACGAGGCGATGCGCTATGCGGTCCTCGGCGGCGGCAAACGCGTTCGCCCGCTGCTGTGCCATGCAGCCGGCGAGCTGACCGGCGCGACGGAAGCGGCGCGCAATGCAGCGGCGGCGGCGCTGGAGATGATCCACGTCTACTCGCTCGTGCACGACGACATGCCGTGCATGGACGACGACGCGCTGCGGCGCGGCAAGCCGACCGTGCACGTGCAGTACGACGAGCCGACGGCGCTGCTGGTCGGCGATGCGCTGCAGTCGCAGGCGTTCGTCGCGCTGACCGATGCCGATGCGCTGTCGCCGGTACAACAGGCGGCGCTCGTGCGCGAGCTTGCGCTCGCGAGCGGCTCGATCGGCATGGCCGGCGGCCAGGCGATCGACCTGGCGAGCGTCGGCCTCAAGCTGACGCGCGAACAGCTCGAGACGATGCACCGGATGAAGACGGGCGCATTGCTGCGCGCGGCCGTGCGGATGGGCGCGCTGGCTGGCGAGACGCCTTCGGCGGAAACGATGGCCGCGCTCGATGTCTATGCGGGGGCCGTGGGTCTGGCCTTCCAGGTCGTCGACGATATTCTCGACGTCACGACCGATTCGGCGACGCTCGGCAAGACGGCCGGCAAGGATGCGGCGAACGACAAGCCGACCTACGTATCGATCCTCGGCCTCGAGGCGTCGCGCGAACTCGCCGCGCAACTGCGCGCCGAAGCGCACGACGCGCTGAAACCGTTCGGCGCACGCGCACAGCGTCTCGCCGAACTTGCCGACCTGGTGGTGAACCGGGTCAGCTGACGCGAAAGCCCGCCGCCGCGCACACGCTACGTGCGTGCAATAGAATGCGGGCGCGTTTGATTTCCTACAATGGAACGACGATGTACGACTTGCTGAAAACCATCGACGACCCGGCGGATTTGCGCCGCCTCGATCGTCGCCAACTGCAACCGCTCGCGGATGAACTGCGCGCGTTCGTGCTCGACAGCGTGTCGAAGACGGGCGGCCATTTGTCGTCCAACCTCGGGACGGTCGAGCTGACGATCGCGTTGCACTACGTGTTCAACACGCCGAACGATCGCATCGTCTGGGACGTGGGTCACCAGACCTACCCGCACAAGATCCTGACGGGCCGCCGCGACCAGATGCATTCGCTGCGCCAGCAGGATGGCATCTCGGGTTTCCCGCGCCGTTCGGAGTCGGAATACGACACGTTCGGCACCGCGCACTCGAGCACGTCGATCTCCGCCGCGCTCGGCATGGCGATCGGCAGCCAGCTGAACGGTGACGACCGCTTCTCGATCGCCGTGATCGGCGACGGCGCGATGACGGCCGGCATGGCATTCGAAGCGATGAACAACGCGGGCGTGTCGGAAGATGCGAAAGTGCTCGTGATCCTGAACGACAACGACATGTCGATTTCGCCGCCGGTCGGCGCGCTGAATCGCCATCTCGCACGCCTGATGTCGGGCCGCTTCTATGCGGCCGCGCGCGCGGGCGTCGAGCGCGTGCTGAGTGTTGCACCGCCGGTGCTCGAACTCGCGCGCAAGCTCGAGGAGCATGCGAAGGGCATGGTCGTGCCGGCCACGCTGTTCGAAGAGTTCGGCTTCAACTACATCGGCCCGATCGACGGTCACGATCTCGATTCGCTGATCCCGACGCTGCAGAACATCCGCGAACTGCGCGGCCCGCAGTTCCTGCACGTGGTGACGAAGAAAGGCCAGGGCTACAAGCTCGCCGAAGCCGATCCCGTGCTCTATCACGGCCCCGGCAAGTTCAATCCGGCCGAAGGCATCAAGCCGTCGCCCACGCCCGCGAAAAAGACGTACACGCAGGTGTTCGGCGAGTGGCTGTGCGATGAAGCCGAGCGCGATTCGCGTGTCGTCGGCATCACGCCCGCGATGCGCGAAGGCTCGGGCATGGTCGAGTTCGAGAAGCGCTTCAAGGATCGCTACTACGACGTCGGCATCGCCGAGCAGCACGCGGTGACGTTCGCGGGCGGCCTCGCGACCGAAGGGCTCAAGCCGGTCGTCGCGATCTACTCGACGTTCCTGCAGCGTGCGTACGATCAGCTGATTCACGACGTCGCGCTGCAGAACCTGCCGGTCGTGTTCGCGATCGACCGCGCGGGCCTCGTCGGCGCGGACGGCGCGACGCACGCGGGTGCGTACGATCTCGCGTTCATGCGCTGCATCCCGAACATGACGATCATGGCCGCATCCGACGAGAACGAATGCCGCCAGATGCTGCACACGGCGCTGCAACAGCCGAACCCGACGGCGGTGCGCTATCCGCGCGGCGCGGGCACGGGCGTGCAGACGGTGAAGGAACTCACCGAGATTCCGCTCGGCAAGGGTGAGGTGCGCCGCCGCACGGCGCAGCCGGAAGGCAAGCGCGTCGCGATCCTCGCATTCGGCACGATGGTCGCACCGTCGCTCGTCGCAGGCGAAGAGCTCGATGCAACCGTCGCGAACATGCGCTTCGTGAAGCCGGTCGACGCTGCGCTCGTGCGCGAACTCGCCGAGACGCACGACTACCTCGTCACGGTCGAGGAAGGTTGCGTGATGGGCGGTGCGGGCTCGGCCTGCGTGGAAGCCCTGATGGAGAGTGGGGTTATCCGACCCGTACTACAATTGGGCCTCCCTGACCTGTTCATCGATCACGGCGACCCCGCGAAGCTGCTGTCGCAATGCGGCCTCGACGGCGCGGGTATCGCGAAATCGATTCGCGAACGCTTCCTGAGCCCGGCGGCCGATGTCGCCGGTCAGGCAAAGCGCGTCGCATAAGCTGGCGCTACCCGCGGGCGGCGCTGGTGCGACTGGCGCAACCGGTCTTCATTGATGCGGAAAACATGGGCCTGCGGGCCCATGTTGCTTTTCCGGCTGCCGCAAGATGCGGCGTGCGCGTCGTCGGACGCGCGGCTTACAAGGATTGAACAAGAGATGAACCAGATGAATCCCGCCTTCGTGATGCCCGACGTGCAGAGCACGGTGGATACCCGCCAGATTCCGATTCAGCGCGTGGGCGTGAAGGCGGTCCGGCATCCGTTGACGGTGTGTACCGAAAGCGGCGACGTGCAGCCGACCGTCGGCGTCTGGAACCTCGACGTCCGCCTGCCGGCTGACCAGAAGGGCACGCACATGTCGCGCTTCGTCGCGCTGCTCGAAGAGAACCGTGCGCCGCTGACGGTCGAGCGCTTCCGCGCGATGCTCGCGTCGATGCTCGAGAAGTTGGAAGCCGAGGCCGGCCGCATCGAGGTCACGTTCCCGTACTTCGTGAACAAGACCGCACCGGTGTCGGGCGTGCAGAGCCTGCTCGACTATGAAGTGACGCTCGCGGGCGAAAGCCGCAACGGCGACACGCGCCTGTTCCTGAAGGTGCTCGTGCCGGTGACGAGCCTGTGCCCGTGCTCGAAGAAGATCTCGCAGTACGGCGCGCACAACCAGCGCTCGCACGTGACGATCGATGCCGAGCTCGCGGCCGACCTGCCGGTCGAGGCGCTGATCCGCATCGCGGAGGAAGAGGCGTCGTGCGAGCTGTGGGGCCTGCTGAAGCGTCCGGACGAGAAGTTCGTGACCGAGCGTGCATACGAGAACCCGAAGTTCGTCGAGGATCTCGTGCGCGACGTCGCGCAGCGTCTCGATGCGGACGAACGCGTGATCGCGTACGTGCTCGAAGCCGAGAACTTCGAGTCGATCCACAATCACAGCGCGTATGCGTTGATCGAACGCGACAAGCGGCAGGCTGCATAACGCTGCGTCGTTTTGTCGCGCTGACGAAAAAGGCCGCTCGTTTGAGTGGCCTTTTTTGCGTTTGCTTTGCGCGGCTCAGCGTGCGAGCGAAGCGAGATCCCAGCGCGGCTTCACCGTGAATGCGTAGTCGGCATTCGCCTGCTCGGGCCAGCGGCCGAGCCGCAGCGCGCCCGCGAGCGCGATCATCGCGCCGTTGTCGGTGCAGAGCGCGAGGTCGGGGTAATGCACGTCGAAGCCGCGCTTGGCCGCGGCCGCCGACAGTGCCGCGCGCAACTGGCGGTTCGCGCCGACGCCGCCTG
This sequence comes from Burkholderia stabilis, assembly GCF_001742165.1. NCBI lineage: Bacteria > Pseudomonadati > Pseudomonadota > Betaproteobacteria > Burkholderiales > Burkholderiaceae > Burkholderia > Burkholderia stabilis. The sequence goes on from NZ_CP016443.1 coordinate 3,221,163, forward strand.
CAACCACGAGGCGCTTGAGCTTCGTCTTTTTCAGCGCGGCGAGCGATTTCGCGACGAGCACGTCGACGGCTGCGTCGACGAAGCCGCGCGCGAGGTCAGCTTTCGCGCGTTCGAGCGCGTCGCCCGACAGCTTCGCCGCTTCGAACTTCTTCATCTGCGTGAGCACGGCCGTCTTCAGGCCGCTGAAGCTGAAGTCGAGGTCGCCGGAATGCAGCATCGGGCGCGGCAGCACGACCGCGCCAGGCGTGCCTGTTTCGGCGAGCTTCGATACTTCCGGGCCGCCCGGGTATCCGAGGCAGATCAGCTTCGCCGTCTTGTCGAACGCTTCGCCGGCCGCGTCGTCGAGCGTTTCGCCGAGCGTTTCGTACACGCCGACGTCGGTCACGCGCATCAGTTGCGTATGGCCACCGGAAACCAGCAGCGCGACGAACGGGAACGGCGGCGGCTCGGCGACGAGCAGCGGTGACAGCAAGTGGCCTTCGAGGTGATGAATGCCGACGGTCGGCTTGTTCCATGCGAGCGCGAGTGCATTCGCGATGCTCGCGCCGACCAGCAGCGCGCCGGCGAGGCCAGGGCCTTGCGTGAACGCGATCGCGTCGATGTCGTCGCGGTGCGTGCCGCTTTGCGTCATCACTTCCTCGAGCAGCGGCAGCGCGCGGCGGATGTGGTCGCGCGATGCGAGCTCGGGCACGACGCCGCCGTAGTCGCGGTGCATCGCGATCTGCGAATGGAGCGCGTGCGCGAGCAGGCCGCGCTGCGTGTCGTAGAGCGCGAGGCCGGTTTCGTCACAGGAGCTTTCGATGCCGAGAACGAGCATGGGTGCGGGCGGGGCGCGCCGTATCGGGCGCGCCGCAGGAAGGTCAACGTAACAGGAAAGTATAGCAGGCGAGGGCGGGCCGGATTCCGGGCGGGTACAATCCGCGCCATGGAAACTTATGACATCGCCGTGATCGGCGCGGGTGCCGCCGGGATGATGAGCGCCGCGGTCGCCGGGCAACTCGGCCGCCGCGTCGTGCTGATCGATCACGCGCCGCGGCTCGCCGAGAAAATCCGTATCTCGGGCGGCGGCCGCTGCAACTTCACGAACCTGTACGCGGGCCCCGACAACTACCTGTCGGCCAATCCGCATTTCGCACGCTCGGCGCTGGCGCGTTATACGCCGCGCGACTTTCTCGGGTTGCTCAAACGCCATCACGTGACCTGGCACGAAAAGCACAAGGGCCAGCTTTTTTGTGATCACGGCAGCGACGCGGTCATCGACGTGCTGAAGCACGAGTGCGACGCAGGCGGCATCGCGTGGCGCCGGCCCGTCGTCGTCGACGCGGTGCGCCACGCGCCGGCCGATGGCTTCATGCTCGATACGCAGCAGGCGGGGCAGATCGGCGCGCGCGCGCTGATCGTCGCGACCGGCGGCCTGTCGATCCCGAAGATCGGCGCGACCGACTTCGGCTACCGGCTCGCGAAGCAGTTCGGCCACAAGCTCATCGATACGCGGCCCGCGCTGGTGCCGCTCACGTTCGCGCAGCAGGACTGGGAGCCGTTCGCGGCGTTGTCCGGCGTGTCGCTCGAGGTGCGTGTGTCCACCGGCGACAAGAAGCGCGGCGGCGAATTCGTCGAGGATCTGCTGTTGACCCATCGCGGCCTGTCCGGGCCCGGCATCCTGCAGATCTCGAGCTACTGGCAGCCCGGCGACCCGATCCGTGTCGACCTGCTGCCGCAGCGCGACACGGTGGCCGACCTGCTCGACGCGAAGCGCACGTCGAAGCGCCAGGTCGGTTCGCTGCTCGCGGACTGGGTGCCGTCGCGCCTCGCGCACGCATGGCTCGACACGCATCGTGTCGCGGCCGACGCGCGGCTCGCCGACTTGCCCGACAAGACGCTGCGCCAGATCGGCGAGGCGCTCGCCGGCTGGACGCTGACCCCGAATGGTACCGAGGGCTACAAGAAGGCCGAAGTGACCAAGGGCGGGGTCGATACGCGGGAGTTGTCGTCGGCGACGATGATGAGCGCGCGGGTGCCGGGGCTGTTCTTCGTCGGCGAGGCCGTGGACGTGACGGGCTGGCTCGGCGGCTACAACTTCCAGTGGGCGTGGGCGTCCGGCACGGCAGCCGGGCAGGCCGCAGCGGAGTATTCGCGCGGCGCCTGACGTGCCGGGCAAGCCTTTTGACGGGACCAGGCCCTCGTGTCTTTGTGCGGTGCTCTGCTATACTCGGTAGTCTTTCCCTGCAAACCTTTATTCGTGTCGGATCATGACGATCATTCGCGTTAAAGAGAACGAGCCGTTCGAAGTTGCAATGCGTCGCTTCAAGCGCACGATCGAAAAGAACGGTCTGTTGACCGAACTTCGTGCGCGCGAGTTTTACGAGAAGCCGACTGCGGAGCGCAAGCGGAAGAAGTCTGCAGCGGTGAAGCGTCACTACAAGCGTATCCGCAGCCAGACGTTGCCGAAGAAGCTGTACTGAACGAGATTGGGCGCCGCGCGGTTTGCCGGGCGGCGCACCGGCGACTCCAATCGGGCGCGATCCCGGACAATCGAGCGCGATCGCGCAGCCAGTCAGGCGGCCGGTCGGGCGGCGAGTCGCCGATGCCGGATTCGAGCAACCCGCTTGAGACACTGTCCCAAGCGGGTTTTTGTGTTGACGTCCGGTCACGGGCGTCAGATTCACGTTTCCATCCCGGGTGAAAGATGAGTTTGAAAGAGCAGATCAGCGAAGACATGAAGGCCGCGATGCGCGCGAAGGACAGCGAGCGTCTGGCGACGATTCGCCTGCTGATGGCCGCGATCAAGCAGCGTGAGGTCGATGATCGGGTCACGCTCGACGACGCGGGCATCACGGCCGTGATCGACAAGATGATCAAGCAGCGCAAGGATTCGATCAGCCAGTTCCAGGCCGCCAACCGCGACGACCTCGTCGCGAAGGAGCAGGCCGAGCTGGTCGTGCTGGGCGGCTACATGCCCGCGCAGCTGTCGGACGCCGAAGTGGCTGCCGAAGTCCAGGCCGCGGTCGCGCAAACCGGCGCAGCCGGCCCGCAGGACATGGGCAAGGTGATGGGCGTGCTGAAGGGCAAGCTCGCCGGCCGCGCCGACATGACGGCCGTTTCCGCGCAGGTCAAGGCCGCACTCACGAAGTAAAACCTGTTCCCGGTGCGCGCAGCGATGCGCGCGCCGGGCATCGTATTGTCTTTTTTCGCTCGATCCCACGGTGATTCCGCACTCGTTCCTGCAGGATTTGCTGAACCGCGTCGATATCGTCGACGTGGTGGGCCGGTACGTGCAGCTCAAGAAGGGCGGCGCCAATTTCATGGGGCTGTGCCCGTTCCACAACGAGAAAAGCCCGTCGTTTACCGTCAGCCCGACCAAGCAGTTCTATCACTGCTTCGGCTGCGGCGCGCACGGCACGGCGATTGGCTTCCTGATGGAGCATGCGGGGCTCACGTTCCCGGAAGCCGTGCAGGAACTCGCGCAGTCCGTCGGGCTGACCGTGCCGCACGAGCCGTCGATGCGCGGCGGCGGTGGAGGAGGCGGTGGCGGTGACTATCCGGCGCCCGTGTCGAAATCAGTCGCGACCGCGTTGTCCGACGCGATGACTGCCGCGTGCGATTACTACCGCAAGCAGCTGCGCGGCGCGACCGTCGCGATCCAGTACCTGAAGAACCGGGGCCTGACCGGCGAGATCGCCGCGCGCTTCGGGCTCGGTTATGCGCCGGACGGCTGGCAGAATCTCGAAGCCGCGTTCCCGGACTACCGCGACGAGTCGCTCGTCGAGTCGGGGCTTGTGATCGTCAGCGAGAAAACCGATGCGCAGGGCGCCGCGCGCCGCTACGACCGGTTCCGCGAGCGGATCATGTTCCCGATCCGCAACGTGAAGGGGCAGGTGATCGGCTTCGGCGGCCGCGTGCTCGGCAGCGGCGAGCCGAAGTACCTGAACTCGCCCGAGACGCCGCTGTTCAACAAGGGCAGCGAACTGTACGGCCTGTTCGAGGCGCGGCTCGCCATTCGCGAGCGCAAGTACGTGCTGGTCGTCGAGGGCTACATGGACGTCGTCGCGCTCGCGCAGCTGGGGTTCCCGAACGCGGTCGCGACGCTCGGCACCGCATGTACGCCGATTCACGTGCAGAAGCTGCTGCGCCAGACCGACACGGTCATTTTCAGTTTCGACGGCGACTCGGCGGGGCGGCGTGCGGCCCGGCGAGCGCTCGAGGCATGTCTGCCGCATGCGGCGGACAACCGTACGATCCGGTTCCTTTTTCTGCCGACCGAGCATGATCCGGACAGCTATGTACGCGAATTTGGCGCCGATGCGTTCTCCGACCAGGTCGAGCGCGCGATGCCGCTGTCGCAATTTCTGCTGAACGAAGCCATTGCCGGCAAGGCGCTCGATCAGCCGGAAGGCCGCGCGAAGGCGCTGTTCGATGCGAAGCCGCTGCTGCAGGCGCTGCCCGCGAACGCGTTGCGCGCGCAGATCATGCACATGTTCGCGGACCGTCTCGACATCCCGTTCGAAGAGGTCGCGGGGCTGTCCGACGTCGATACGCGGATCGCGGCGCCGCCGCGCCAGGCTCCGGCGCGCAGCGAGCGCCGCCGCGTGACGGACAGCGAAAAGCGCGCGTTGCGAACGCTGGTGATGCATCCGCGCATCGCGTCGCAGCTCGACGACGAACAGATTGCGACCCTGCGAGCGTTGCCGCGCATCGGCGAGCTGTTCGCGGAGGTGGTCGACCACGCGCGTGCGCTGGGCGACGGCGCGGAGTTCCGGCTGCTGTCGGACGTCCTGCGGACGTCCTCGAACGGGGCGACTTACGAGGAAATCTTCCGCGAAATTCTGGACTATGATGAAAACGTCCGCGATTTGCTGTTACAGAATCCGGAAGACGAGACGGTGCCCGAGCGGCAGCGTGAGCAGGAGCGGATCGCGGGGGAGGAGCTGCAGGCGGCGGTGCTCAAGATGCGCTATGACGCCTGCTGCGACAGGCTTGACAGGCTGGCGCGGCAATCCACCTTCACACCCGAGGAACTGGCCGAATTGACGGAATTGAACCAGCAGCGAACCGACATGAAGCGTCGGCTCGGGCTGTAGGCGGCCGGGGGAGCTTAGAGAGGGCTCCCCAGCGTGCTATAATATAAGGTTTCCAGCGGTTTGTTTTCTAAGCAGAGGCGAGAATCGCGATGGCAAAGACGACAGGCGGAAAGAAAGCAACAGGCAAGGGCTCGACGGAGCCGACCAAGAAGGTCACAGCGGCCAAGTCTGCTTCTTCCACCAGGACAACGTCTTCAGCCTCGTCAGCCACTGCAGGAAAGAAAACCGCGGCCGGCACCGCTCAGGCTGCGCCGGCGCCGGCAGCCAGAACACGGGCTGCCGCCAGACCCGACTCCGGGCCGGCCAAGCCGGCGGCGAAGCGGGCAAGTGCGAAAAGCGCAAGGGACACGACTGCCGACGCGGACGAAACGGCAGTACGTACTACTCATGCACCCACGGTTCAACCGGCTGTCGTCCAGCAGCCGCGAGTCGATATAGCCGGTACGGCGAACTCCATGACCAAAAAGCTGAACGAAGTATCCGTCGAAGACGACGCAAATCAGAGCGACGAGCAGCCCGCAGCCGCGGCTGCACCGGGCAAATCCAAGGTGCGCGATCGTCGCGCCAAGGAAAAGGCGCTGCTGAAGGAAGCGTTCGCGACGAGCACGCCGGGCACGGCCGAGGAGCTCGAAGAGCGCCGCGTGAAGCTGCGCGCGCTGATCAAGCTCGGCAAGGAGCGCGGCTTCCTTACGTACGCCGAAATCAACGACCACCTGCCGGACAACTTCACCGAGACCGAAGCCCTCGAAGGCATCATCGGCACGTTCAACGACATGGGCGTGGCGGTTTACGAGCAGGCGCCGGACGCGGAAACGCTGCTCCTGAACGACAACGCGCCGGCCGCGTCGTCGGACGATGAAGTCGAAGAGGAAGCGGAAGTCGCGCTGTCCACCGTCGATTCGGAATTCGGCCGCACGACCGATCCGGTTCGGATGTACATGCGTGAAATGGGCACGGTCGAGCTGCTCACGCGCGAAGGCGAAATCGAGATCGCGAAGCGGATCGAGGACGGCCTGCGCCACATGGTGATGGCGATTTCCGCGTGCCCGACGACGATTGCCGACATCCTCGCGATGGCGGAGCGCGTCGCGAACGAAGAGATCCGCGTCGACGAACTCGTCGACGGCCTGCTCGATCCGAACGCATCGGATTCCGCCGATACCGACGGCTTCTCCGCGAAGGAAGCGGAAGCCATCGAGAACGAGGACGAGGAAGCCGAAGAGGAAGAGGAAGAAGAGGAAGAAGAGGAGGACGACGGTGCCGCGCAAGCATCGGCCAACGCCGCCCAGCTCGAAGCCCTCAAGCGTGCATCGCTCGACAAGTTCTCGCAGATCAGCGAGTGGTTCGACAAGATGCGCCGCGCGTTCGAAAAGGAAGGCTACAAGTCGAAGGCCTACCTGAAGGCGCAGGAAACGATCCAAGCCGAACTGATGACGATCCGCTTCACCGCGCGTACCGTCGAGCGCCTGTGCGACACGCTGCGTGCGCAGGTGGACGAAGTGCGTCAGGTCGAGCGCCAGATCCTGCACACCGTCGTCGACAAGTGCGGCATGCCGCGTTCGGAATTCATCGCGCGCTTCCCGGGCAGCGAGACGGATCTCGACTGGGCCGAGAAGATCACGGCCGAAGGCCATTCGTACAGCGCGGTGCTGTCGCGTAACGTTCCGGCGATCCGCGAACAGCAGCAGCGCCTGCTCGACCTGCAGGCGCGCGTCGTGCTGCCGCTGAAGGACCTGAAGGAAACCAACCGCCAGATGGCGGCCGGCGAACTGAAGGCACGCCAGGCGAAGCGCGAGATGACCGAGGCCAACCTGCGTCTCGTGATCTCGATCGCGAAGAAGTACACGAACCGTGGTCTGCAGTTCCTCGACCTGATCCAGGAAGGCAACATCGGCCTGATGAAGGCGGTGGACAAGTTCGAATACCGTCGCGGCTACAAGTTCTCGACCTATGCGACGTGGTGGATCCGTCAGGCCATCACGCGCTCGATCGCTGACCAGGCGCGCACGATCCGTATTCCGGTTCACATGATCGAAACGATCAACAAGATGAACCGCATCTCGCGGCAGATCCTGCAGGAAACCGGTCTCGAGCCGGATCCGGCAACGCTCGCCGAGAAGATGGAAATGCCGGAAGACAAGATCCGCAAGATCATGAAGATCGCGAAGGAGCCGATCTCGATGGAAACGCCGATCGGTGACGACGACGATTCCCATCTCGGCGACTTCATCGAGGACACCAACACGGTCGCGCCGGCAGATGCCGCGCTGCATGCCAGCATGCGCGACGTCGTGAAGGACGTGCTCGATTCGCTGACGCCGCGTGAGGCGAAGGTGCTGCGGATGCGCTTCGGTATCGAGATGAGCACCGATCACACGCTCGAGGAAGTCGGCAAGCAGTTCGACGTCACGCGCGAGCGGATCCGTCAGATCGAGGCCAAGGCGCTGCGCAAGCTGCGTCACCCGAGCCGTTCCGACAAGCTGAAGTCGTTCCTCGAAGGGAACTGATTTCCAGCGTCTCTCCTGCGAACGCCGCCGGTATCCGCGCGATACCGGTGGCGTTTGTCTCCTTTGTTGTTACAATGCCGGCCCGGCTTCTTTGCCGGGGCTGCGTGTAGCACGCTTCGCTTCTCATCAGGGCTTGTAGCTCAGCGGTTAGAGCAGTCGACTCATAATCGATTGGTCGCGGGTTCGAACCCCGCCGGGCCCACCAGATTTGCTTCCAACGTTATTCGAGGAAGTTTCGAAACCCGCGATGCCGCAAGGCTTCGCGGGTTTTTTGTTTTTCAGGGTGTCCGGGTGGATTCGTAGGCAGCCGGTATGCCTCTCAGGCATCAGGCCATGCCGGTGTGGCATCACGCCGGCCGGTCCTATCGTTTAAGATCGACGACTGTCGGTAATCTCACGAACTCGACCAACTGGCTCCGCCCAACCGGACACTGGCTCCATCAAGCCGATGCGTTGGCCCCAAGCCGTTCCTCCAGCAACAACTCAATGCTCCATGCCGGCTTTCCGTACGTCGATGCGACGTTTGCATTCATTCCGTTTGAATTCTTCTCGTTAGGAAATACGTGATGCAGGCAAGTCGGAGCGAATCGGTTGATTCGATCAATTTCCTCGGAGACGTTTTTTTGCGGGTCCACGCGCTTTCGTGCGAACTTCCCGCCCCTTCCTTCATCGGCTCCGCGGTTGCACTTGTCAGTCAATCAATATCCTCCCGTTCCGCGTGGTGGGGGCTGGTCGGTCGTGGGTGCAATGAAGTCACACCGACGGTCTACAAGAAGGAATTAATAGCGCTCCCAGCAGACTTCGAGGCAAGGTGGCTTCCCATTTCGGCGCAGGACACATTCGCGAAAGAAGTCGAAAGCCGTATCGGCGAGGTTTGCGCCTTTTCCACGGACGAAAACTACGGCGCTCCGGGAAAAACAAAGGAAGTCCAGGACTATTGCCGGGATTACGATCTGGCTCATGGCGTATCGATACTGCTGAGTGAGTCGTTCACAAGGAATCATTTCTTTTGCACGTTGTACCGAGGACAAGGTGCGCGACCGTTCGATGACATCGAGATGGCATATTTCGGTCAGCTAATGAGATACACGCTCGAGATATGGCGAGAGAATCTTCACCGCATGCTTTCTGTCCCGGCCGCAGAAAGCGTGCATTTGAGCGGGATCGCGGACAAGGACGGAAGAATTGTCGGCATCGGCGGAGGGCTGTGCGAGTTCATCTCCGTGAACTGGCCAGGGTGGAGCGGCGGGACGCTGCCACACGATCTCGTTCAGCTCTTCAGCGACGCGCCTTGTCGTACGCGCCTGGGAGGGAGAACGGTCGAGATCGGCTATTTCGGAAGCTACCTGCATGTATCCCTCGCACAGGACGGGCACGGGTTCGTCCTGTCACCCAAGGAGAGGGCGATTGCGCATCTGTTTGCCGCCGGTCGCTCATACAAGGAAATTTCACGCGCGATCGGCCTGTCCCCTGCAACGGTCAGAACCTATCTGCAACGCATCTATGCGCACCTCGGGGTGAACAACAAAATCCAACTCGGCAAGGTGCTCGTTCCGGATGCGACAGATGGCCGGGGTGAGGGCGTCCAGCCATCCTGATTGCGGCAGCCTCCGGCATTTACATCTCGTCGACCCGTTTGAAACCGCTGACTCCTGTCGCGACGCGTCGCCCGACGCGAGGGTGATCGTCGGTCATGGCCCATTTCTCCGTTGACTCTTGTGTGCCCAAATCCTTCGTCGGCAAATGTCGTTGATGTGTCCGGCGACGGTTGGGTCGTCATCGGTCCGCCGCGACGCCCGAGCGGACCATTTCTCGGATCGTCACGACGGGCGGTCGTCCGGGCGTACGTCTGCATTTGCAGAGTATCGAGTGTCGATCGTGCCATGGGAGAATGATTTCGATTCGAAAGTGGTTCACGGGTAGCGCGCCCGGCCGGCGGCCGGATACTGCCCGCTCGCCAGCGCTGCATCAGCGATGCAGACCACGTTGCTCGACGCGATGATGACGGCATTACCTTGTCCGAAAAAACCTGCTCATTGGCCGCTGTTACGCTTCCCCGGTTTCGGACCGAATGTTTTAATTTTTTACATTGAACAAGCGATACATACGCGTCGGGAAATGAAGGTGCCCGACGAGTAGGCAGCAGTAATCGTAGAGCAACCGGCTGATTGTGCCGACCTGGCAAGCCTGTGTTTCCGGCGATTTCTTTGGGTTGGAACAACAGGGACCGGGGTTCATCGCGTCATCAATGCTGTCGTGCGCCGATTGGCGGGTGATCGATTGCGTGATGGTTGCGCGCGATTCATGGCAGTTCTTGAATTGTTGCTTGTCGGCCTTTCTTTTTGGGTCGGGAGGATAGTCGTTTCGGCACGACATAATCTGCTGATCATAAAAATATGGATAACGAATTATCAAGCGACAAGGAAAGCATCGGTCGTGAGTGACGGTGTTGTGACAGCGCCGTGGTTTGTGATGTCCGGAAGGTGGCGTCGGGCATCGATTTCGTGGGGAAGCATGTGTTGATCCGCGTCACTGAGGGGCGCGATGAACTCGGCGTACGACAGATACACGATGGACGACGAGCAAATGAAAGACGAAATGCCGGGCGAACGGCGTCATTGCATAGAGCACGGGAACCGAATGAAAGGGCGCATGGATCGCGTCGACGCCATCGGATTGGACATCGAATGGCGGCCCTTGGTCAATTATCTGAAGGAGAAAGGTGTCGCGATTCCCGATTTGTGGAGAGATGCCCGCTCGACGAACCGCTTGCCCAGCGAGTTGCTTTACGACTGGATCGCCCGGAACAGCATGTCTCCGCGGGAGGCGCTGCGTATCGGCGAGCACTATCGGCTTTCCGACTACGGCGTTGTCGGATTGGCGATCAAGACCGCGGCCAATTTTGGAGAGGCGCTTCAGGTCGTCAGGACGTACATGCTGCCGCTCAATCCGGATATTCGGGGCGTGCGTGTCGAGGTGTCCGGTGCCGATACTGTCGATGTCAGCATCGATTTGCACGATAGCCTGGATTTGCCCGCGGAGTTGAGGCTTTTCAATGCCAACCTGGTTGCCGCGGCGTCATATGCGATGACCAGGAACTTGTTGCTCGGCAAGATCGGGTTGATTCGCTTGCGGCTTCCTGCGTCGATCGACGATCCGGGGCCGTATGAAGCGCATTTCGGTGTACCGGTGCGATTCGGCGGTCGGGGGATTGTTTTCACGTTGCCGGGCGACTGCTTCGAACAGGAGATACCGAGTGCAAACCAGGCGGTTTTCCAGGCAGCCATTGCGATAAGTGGAGAGGTGCTCGATACGATGCTCTCGCGGGAAGTGTGCGGATATCGGGAGCGCATTCTCCAGTTGCTCGAATCGCTTCCCGATCAGTATCCGGACAGCAGCGATGTCGCCAGGCGTCTTGGCATCAACGAGCGAACGCTGCGCCGGCGGCTGACCGATGAAGGCTGCAGCTATCGCGAGGTCCTGGATACCGTGCGGCACAAAAGAGCCAAGCGCCTGTTGCTGGATAAGCGTTTGCGGATGGACGACATTGCCGAAAAGCTCGGATATGCGGATACGTCGAGCTTCAGACATGCATTTCGCCGGTGGACCGGACGCAGCCCAAGTGATTTTCGGCGAGATGCCGGCGTCGTATAGCGCCAGGCGAGTCGAAGTGGGCGATGCACTCGCTCGACGGTTCTTATGATCGGCATGTTGCTGTGGCGCGAGGTGTGATCCCGCATGCGCGCGGATCATCGCGGTCGTGAAATCGGATAAATGGACGCGGAATCGATCGATTTTCGATCGATCTGGCGTGCGCGCTGAATTGAAGTGTCGACGACGAGAAGAGGTGGTCGCGTGAGCTTGACGATGCCGAAGAAGAGGGCGGCAATTCTATCCAAGGATTCAGAAATCGAATCGTGGATTGTGAAGAATTTGAGAGAGTCCGACTACGATTGCGTATTTTTTCGAAGTTTCAGGGATATTTGGAATTACGCGGATCATGCTGATTTAAGCATCCTTGTGACGCGATTCGAAGATCTGGATTCCGTATCGGGGCGAATCCTGCTTCGCCGGAGAAATGGCATGCTCGAAAGAACGCCGATTATTTTCGTCACGTCGGACGTGACGAAATGGAAGGTCGTGTCGATGCTGGATGCGGGTGCCGATGCCTATATTGCCACCACCGCGTCGCGCCCCGTTTTTCTGTCGTATGTCGATGCGCTTGTGAGGCGCGCAAAGACGAGAACAGGGCGTCCTTGCAGAGAAATTCACGGGGCGTACGAATTCGATCTGCTCAGCAAGAAGGTCCGGCGGCAGAGAACGGACATCCCGGTCAACGTGATGGAGTTCCATCTTTCTCTTTCGCTTTTCCGGAATTTGGGTGGGCCCATTTCGTTGAGCTATCTCGAGGAAGCGACTTGGGGTGTTTCGACCGGAGAGGCGAGCGGGAAGATACGGACACACGTCTCGAATCTGAAAAGGAAGCTCGGCCTGACGCCGGAAAACGGCTACCTGCTCGCGGCGGTCAGAGGGTATGGGTATCGGCTTGAGTTGATTTCAAGTGGAAGCCGGCTATCACGTGAATGCGATGAGGTTGAACTGGAATTGAGCACGTTGTAAGAATTCCCGATAGAGGTCGGTTGCAGGAAAAGGCGTATTGCGTCGTTGTTTGAGCGCGAGCCAGGACAGGATCCGGGCAGCGAACAGGCGAATACCCATCCACATCGATCTGAAAATTCCACGTTCTATCGTTCACGAAAGACGTTCGGCCTGGTGCTGATCGCGAGTCTGACGTTGACTGCCTGCGGCGGTGATGACACGCCGGGCAGCGATGCTGCCGCGAGTAGCCTTTCCAAAGATGGCGGCAGTGCTGTCGCATCAGCCTGCCACTTCCTGGGCGCGCCCACTTTCGAGTGCGAATCGCTTTTCAAATATCAACGGGTGCTGAAGCAATCCAGGAGCTACTTCGCGAATTTTTCGGATGTGGCCGACGGCAAGACGGACCTTGATGTCGAGAGTGTATTCCGTGACGGCATTTGCGAAGCTGATCAACCTGCTACCGAAGGCGAGGATCGATTTGCCATTCCGATACGTGACGCCGAAGTCGCGCTGATCGCGTGGAGGATGCTTTGCCAAGCGGAGGAGCACCCGGTGTCCGGCATGCGATGCAAGGCGGTGCCGAACATCGTGTCGGATACCGGCGGAATATCGGTGTCCGGAACTACGCCGCTGATGTCCGGCCGCACTCTTTCTCGCCATCGATTTGGGTGATTTAATCGAGCCCGAATCGATTGAACGGAAGAAGCCTGAAATCGGTAAAGCGATGATCAAGCAAACATCATGTTCGATGCTGCCGGTCAATTAATTCGTATTGCGAAGCAGGTTTTATAAATCTGCATGTATTCCAGAAATTCATGCCGACGGAACTCGCGTGGTTCGGGGTTTCATTTGAGCGTTGACTGAATCGGCCCGCTTGCCTGATTGGCGGCGACGCGGGCGAACGTCGTGCTTCCAGTTGTCAACCTTGCAGTTATCAACTCAACCGGGGAAAACCATGAAGGCTCGTTCAAGTGCTCTGCTTGCCGTTTTGCTTGCCATGACTGGCGGGCTCGTGCACGCGCAATCCAATCCGATCAACGGTACCGTCAATGCGCAGCTCGTGCTGACCAGCGGTTGCGCGATCAATGCGGGCAGCGGCTCGGTCAGTACGACCACCAATTTCGGTTCGCTCAACTTCGGCACCCAGCCGAGCGGATTTACCGGATCGTTGAATGCGCAAACGACCGGGACCGGGACGAGCACGACACAGATCACCTGTTCGCCCGATGTGACCTCGGTCAAAGTCACGGTGGACGGCGGCAAGAACGCGGGGAAGGGCGCCGCCGTCGGTACGGGCACGCGCGCGTTGGCGAACGGCACGTCTTATGTGCCGTACGAAGTCTATTCGGATAGCGCGTTCAAGAATCAATACGTCGCAAGCACCGCCCAAACCGTTCCGCTGACGGCGGGCACGGCGCTCGCGCTGCCGATCTACGGCGTCGTGAACAAGACGAGCACGTCCGCCCTCGCGGCCGGCACATATACCGACGTGCTGAACGTGACGGTCGGCTGGTAAGCGCGCTCGCCAATCCTCTCCCGTCTTGCGGTGCCCGACGGTGCCGCAAGACGCCTATCTCCCGACGGGATCGCTATGTGGCTCCGCAACGCTTGTGCCCTTCTGTCGAGTGCATTCATGTTTCCGGCTACCGGCATCGCGGATACGCCGATACCGACCACGAAGGCCTTCACGGTCAGCGCGCAGATCGTGTCGGGGTGTGGCGTGTCGGGCGGCGGAACCGGCCTCGATTTCGGGCTGCTGGATTTCGGCACCTATCCCGCGGTGTCGGTCGGGCAGGTCAATACGGTGACGACCGGCAGTGTGCTGCAGATCCAGTGTTCGTCGGGTACGACGCTGAAGATTGCCGTCGACGGCGGGCTCAATCCTTCTTCGGGCAATACGCAGCGGAATCTGCAGGGACCGGGCCAAACGCTCATCGGTTACCGGCTCTACGCGGATGCCGCCCACACACAAACGCTCAACATCGGGCAGCCGGTATCGATACCGGTGTCGGGCGTCGCGAGCTTGCCGATCTACGGCTCGCTCAGTCTGCCAGGCGGTACTGCGCCAGCCGGCACGTACACGGATACCGCCCAGGTCACGGTCAGTTACTGAGTCAGGATGAAATCCGCTATGAACGATCCGATTGCGACCGGTCGACCGGGACGCACGATGCGATGCACGACCATGACCGCAATGGCGGTGTCGATGACGATCGCATGCGCAAGCGCCGCGCACGCGGCCACGTCAGTGATGATCTGGCCGATCGATCCGGTGATCGAGAGCGACCAGCGGGCGAGCGCCTTGTGGCTCGAGAATCAGGACGTCAAGCCGGTCACGTTGCAGATCCGCGTGCTCGCGTGGCGTGAGGCCGACTGGAAGGAGTTTCATGCGGAGAATCAGCGTCGCATCGTGAGCAGCCCGCCGATGGCGACGGTACTGCCCGGCAAGCGGCAACTGATCCGGTTGACGAAACTGGTCGATGCCGCACCCGGAACCGAGGAGGCGTATCGGGTGCTCATCGACGAGATTCCGCAGGCGGAGGATTCCCGTGAGAAGGGCAGCGCTGCGTCGCTCGGCGTACGGTTCCAGATGCATTACTCGATACCGCTGTTCGTGTACGGGAACGGCATATGGACCAAGGAAGATCCGGACAAGCGCCGCGACCCGGCCACGGCTTCGGTGCCGCTGCTCGGCTGGCATATCACCCACGAGGACGGCAAGCGCTGGCTCGTCGTGGTGAATCGTGGCGTCGTGCATGCGCGCATCACGCAGATTGCGTTCGAGTCGGACGATCGGCGCACCGAGATCGAGAAGGGACTGCTGGGCTACGTGCTGCCCGGTGCGCAGATGCGCTGGCCGTTGCCGCAGGACCTGAAGCTCGCCATGCAGTCGAATCTGGTTGCCACGGTCAACGGCAAGACAGGTGTCGAAATGCATCCGGATAGCGCCGACATGCATCCGTAGTTTCACAGGTCGCTCGGAACGGACAATCAACGATACTCGACGGGGGGCCGGTGCGAGATATTCGAGCAGATAACACGCGGGTGCCGCGCATGCGCGCCATCGTATGGGTTGCCGGGCTTGCATTCGCGGCGGTGAGCGCAGCGCATGCAGACGAGGCGACGCTCGCGGAGAACTATGCCACGGGACTGCCGCCGCCGGCCCGGCTCGTTCGTAGCGGCACGCTGTTTCTCGAGCTGGTGGTCAATCATCTGGCAACCGGGCAGGTCGTGCCGGTGCGCTATCTCGACGGGACCTACTCGATCCGGGCCGGGGATCTTGCCAGGGTTTCCGTCCGTACGGGAGCGTCTGCCGATGAAATGGTCGATCTCGCCCGACTCGACGGCGTCGAGGTCGAATACGACAGCGCGGCACAGCGGTTGAACCTGACCGTGCCGTCCGACTGGTTGCCGGAGCAGGCGGTCGGATCGTCGAGGCTCTACGACAGGACGCCTGCCGCGGTGAGCCGCGGCCTGCTGTTCAACTACGACGTCTACACCAGCTCGCCGACGCGCGGCACGGGCTATACGTCGGCATGGACCGAGCAGCGCTTTTTCGATCGCTGGGGCATCCTGACCAATACCGGTGTTTACCGGCGATCGTACGGCAGCGGTGCGGGCATGCATGGCGACAATCGCTATCTGCGCTACGACACGACCTGGAGCTACTCCGATCAGAACCGGATGCTGACGTATACGGCGGGCGACCTCGTGACCGGGGCCCTCTCGTGGACCAGCGCCGTGCGTCTTGGCGGCGTATCCGTCGCGCGCGATTTCAGCGTGCGACCGGACATCGTGACGTATCCGCTGCCGCAGTTTTCGGGGCAGGCGGCCGTGCCGACCGCAGTCGATTTGTTCATCAACGGCAGCAAGGCGACCACTGGCCAGGTCAACCCGGGACCTTTCACGCTGAACAACGTACCGTTCATCAATGGCGCTGGGGAAGCCACCGTCGTGACGACCGACGCGCTCGGACGTCAGGTTGCGACCACGATACCGTTCTACGTCGCCAATACGCTGCTGCAGAAAGGGTTGTCCGATTTCTCGCTGTCAGCCGGCGCGATGCGGCGCGACTACGGGATCAGTTCGTTTTCGTACGGCAAGTTTGCGGTGTCGGGAACCGTGCGCCACGGCCTGACGAATGCGCTGACGATCGAAGGGCACGTGGAGGGCGGCGAGCGTTTCGCGCTCGGCGGCCTCGGCTTCGATCTTGGTATCGGCCGGGTCGGCGTCGCCAGCGCCGCCGTAACGCAGAGCACGCTGGGAGGAACGTCCGGGCAGCAATACGTGGTCGGTTACGGCTATTCATCGCAACGCTTCAGCCTGTCGTTGCAGAGAATCCAGCGAACCGGCGGATTCCGGGATCTGTCGGCATACGACCTGTCGCCCGGCCTCGTTTACCGGCAAGTGCGCAGCAGCACACAGGCGACGGGCGCGCTGAATCTCGGTGCGATCGGCGGCGCGATCGGTGCGGGTTATTTCGATGTGCGCGGCAGCGACGGCTCGCGCATGCGGATCGCGAACGTGTCATATACCCGGCCGCTCTTCGACCGTGCGACGCTTTACGCGTCGTTGAACAGGACGATCGGCAATCGCGGCGTCGACGCGCAGGTTCAACTGATCGTGCCGCTCGGCGGGCGAGGCACGGTGAGCGCCAGTGTGTCGCGGGACGGCAACGACAACCGGGTCGAGCGCGTGCAGTACAGCCGCAGCGTGCCGAGCGATGGCGGATTCGGCTGGAATCTTGCCTATGCGGGCGGCGCTTCCCGATATCAACAGGCAGACATGACGTGGCGCAATCGCTACTTCCAGGTGCAGGGCGGCGTCTACGGATACGGCTCGCGCGAAGGTTATACGCGCTGGGGCGACATGCAGGGATCGCTGGTGATCATGGACGGTGCGGTGCTGCCGGCCAATCGCGTCGACGATTCGTTCGTGCTGGTCGACACGCAAGGCCAGAAAGGCATCCCGGTGCGCTACGAGAACCAGCGGATCGGCACGACGGACAGCGGCGGCCATCTGCTGGTGCCGTGGGCGCCGTCCTACTACGGGGCGAAGTACGAGATCGATCCGCTCGGCCTGCCCGACGACATGCGGGTGTCGTCGGTCGAACGGCGTGTCGCCGTGAGGCGACATGCCGGTGCGCTCGTGACGTTTCCGATCGAACGCGTCGTGTCGGCCACGATCCTGCTTGTCGATGCAAACGGCAAACCGATCAAGGTCGGCTCGCCGGTGACGCATCGCGAGAGCGGCCAGGCCTCGCTCGTCGGCTGGAACGGCGAAACCTATTTCGAAGGACTCTCGAGCACCAATCACCTGAGCGTGGCGTTGCCGGACGGCACGCATTGCAGCGCGGCGTTCGCGCTCGACGTGAAGGCTGCCGGGACGAGCCGTATCGGGCCGTTGTCATGCAAGGAGTAAAACCGTGAGGTCAATCCCATGAGATCGTTTCTCGGCTTCATTCGACGTGCGGCAATCGCGGTGCTCGTCGCGATGATTGCGCCGACGTCCGCACATGCGGATTGCGTGGCGAACAATCCTGCGCCGGCCGTGTTCGGTTCGGTGACGTCGCTGAACCTGGCGAGTCAGCAGCAATCCACGTCATCGCCTAGTGCCGGGCTGTCGTGCGGTGGCGCGCTTTTAGCATTTCTCATGAACGGAAACATGATCAACGGAACGATCTCGTCGGCCAACGGCGGCAAGCTGACGGGCGCCACCGGCGATGCGATTGCCTATTCGATGTTCGCCGACAAGGATTATTCGAAGTCGCTGAACTTCGGGCAGCTGTACAACTGGGCCGATACGCAATTCGTGAGCTTTCTCGGGTTGGGCGGCGGCTCGAACGTTGCGCTTCCGTTGTTCTTCCGGACCACACCGGGGAACAATGTTGCCGCCGGGACCTACACCGATACGTTGACGATCGCGTGGAACTGGCATGTCTGCGGCGGCGCGGGGATCGGATCTTTCTGTCTGGGATGGAACGACGGACAGAACACGGTGACGTTTCCGGTCACATTGACCGTGACGAACGATTGCACGATCGTCGCCCCGGACGCGAACTTCGGGTCCGCACCGACCGTATCGAGTTTCGCGCCGGTCAGTGGCAGCCTGTCGTTGATCTGCACGAAAGGCATGACCTATACGGTTGGCCTGAGCCCGGGCAACCATGCGGCTGCGAACGGGCGCAGGCAGATGACGAGCGGGACGAACGTGTTGCAGTACGACATCTATGCGGCCAGTAGCGGCACGGTCTGGGGGCAGGCAACGAATCGGGTCGGCAGCGGCGGTTCAGCTGACGGGACGTCAGTGAAAACGTTCCCGTACGTTGCCCGAATCTACTCCGATCAGTCGACGCCGCCGGTCGGTACCTATACCGACAGCGTGATCGTCGACGTGCGCTATTGATTGTCCGGACTCGGGTGCGGGACGCTGGTTGATGCGTGTCAGGGCGGGTGTGCGCGAATCGCGTGACGAGACGAAAGGCTTCGGTCCGCCCCGTCTTGTCAGTCAACCTGGGGGCGAGCGAGCGGAGCGGGGGCCAACACGGCGGACGGCATTTCAACCATGGCATACATGTGCCGGATGCCGAAATGCGACATCGACCGGATATCGCATCGGTGATTTACCGGGTAATTAAATAATCCCTGGGATTCTTGCCTCTGAGCCACAAAGGCGTCCGCCCGCGGCCGCACCAGGTTTTACCTGTTTCGGGGTCGCGGAACTTCGGAGTCAGTTTGATATTGCCTCTCATCTTCTTCGCGACGAATATCTCGCGCGCGTTGAACTGGAATTCGATCACGAGACGCCTGATTTCGTCGAGAATGGCCGCTCGCTCGCTCGATTTTGCAATATCTATCTGCCTTTCCAGTTCGGCGCGCTGCTTGATCAGTTCCTGATATTTTGGCAATTCACTCTCCTGCTGGTTTGATGCTGTCGTTTATTCAATCTATCACATGGTGTTTTGGCGATGATGAAGATAATCGGGGCGGTGTGTGGATTTTTGTATTTTTAGTGAATTTAAAGATTGTTTATTATTGATCCGTTTTCTTGTGATAAATGCGGAATCGCGTTGATGAATGATTTGAAGATGTAATTCTGTCATGAAAATGAATTAATCCGCGTTCGGCACGGGACAGGCTGGCGGGCGGCGTGTGTCAACGGCAGGATCGGGAAAATACGGAGAGGGTGCCGCGCTGCCGGCAATCGAAGTATGCTGTAGCGCGGCCGATAACCGGCAAGCCCCGGGAGGACCGTCCGGCGGCCAGAAAAAACAACCTTCGTCCGGGAGTGGGGCGGCAATCATGATCATGCTGCGTTCGTGGGGTGCGATTCTTTCGTCGCTGGCGCTCGTCGCGTGCGCCAGCCTGCCGCCACTGGCCGATCGTGCGCCGACGCATGCATTCACCGACACCGACAACACGCGGCTCGGCGCCGCGTTCCAGCAGCAGGCCAGCACGCATCCGGGGCAGGACGCGTTTCACTTGCTGACCGACCCGGTCGACGCGCTGGATGCGCGCGTGCTGCTTGCCGATCGCGCGGACCGGTCGCTGGACCTTCAGTACTACATCTGGCACGACGATCTGACCGGGCACGAACTGGCCGACGCGATCATTCGCGCGGCCGATCGCGGCGTGCGCGTTCGCGTGCTGCTCGACGATCTCGGTACGAACGCGGACGACCGCAAGCTGCTCGAGATCAGCTCGCATCCGAACATCGAGATCCGGCTGTTCAATCCCGTCGCCACGCGCCGATTCAAGAAAATCGGCACGGTGTTCGAGTTCTCGCGCGTCAACCGGCGCATGCACAACAAGGCGATGATCGCGGACAACCAGGCGGCGATCGTCGGCGGCCGCAACATCGGCGACGAATACTTCGGCGCATCGTCGATGCTGGAGTTCGGCGATCTCGATGTCGTTGTCCATGGTCCGGCCGTGAAGGCCATCTCCACGGAGTTCGACGCGTTCTGGAATTCCCCGTATGCGTATCCGGTCGACGCACTGGTCGGGCACGAAGCGTCGCCGGGCGGGCTGGATCGCGAACGCGAACGGTTGCGCGACTACCTGAGGGCGATGGAGGACAACCCGTACGTGCTCGAGGCGAAGCAACGGCTCGACCGGATCGTGCACGGGCAGGGGACGGAGTTGTCGTGGGGGCACGCGACGGTCCTGTACGACGATCCGTCGAAGATCGCGCATTCGCCGAAGGACAGCGACGGGCACCTGTTGCCGCAGTTGCGCGCGGTGGCATTGCAACCTGAACATGACCTGCTGATCGTGTCGCCGTATTTCGTGCCGGGCAAGGACTTCGTCGAGCGGCTGCGTGCGTATTCGGCGCGCGGCGTGCGTGTGACGGTGCTCACCAACTCGCTCGCGTCGACCGATGTGGCGGCCGTGCATGCCGGCTACCGGCGCTATCGCAGCGACCTCGTCGCGGCCGGTGTGCGGCTCTACGAGCGGCGGCCATCGGGCGACAAGAGCATTTCGAAGGACGTCATCATCGGGTCGTCGCGTGCGTCGCTGCATGCGAAGACCTACGTGTTCGACCACAAGCGCATTTTCATCGGGTCGATGAATTTCGATCCGCGCTCGTTGAACCTCAATACCGAGATCGGCGTTTTCTGCGAGAGCCCGGCGATCGCGTCGCAGGTGGCGAACGATCTGGAGTCGCGGCTCGACCGGATCGCGTGGCGTGTCGAGCCGAGAACCGATCCGGCAGGGAAAGGGCGGCTCAAGTGGATTCAGACCGATTCGGACGGGAAGGTCACGGAGCTCGACCACGAACCGGAAGTATCGGCGGCGCGCCGGATGGAAGTCTGGCTCCTTGGGCTGTTCCCGATCGAATCGGAGCTGTGACGGACGATGCGGCGGCCGACGCTCAGCGCCGCGTGCTGCCGTGCTTTTCGATGACTTCCGCGAACTGCATCGTCGCTGCTTCGATCGTCGCGTCGGTGAGCCCCGAATACCCCAGCACGAAGCCGTTGTACCGGCGGCCGTCGCCGACGCAGTAGCTGCTCAGCGGTTGAAGCAGCAGGCCCTGACCGGACGCCGCACGGGCGATTTCGGAGTCGTGCAGCGGCATCGTGAGATCGGCCGAAAGATGCATGCCGCCCGGGCTTTCGCGCACGCCCAACGTGGTGCCGAGATGGCGCGCAAGCGCCGCTTCGAGGCTGCTGCGCCGGTCCGCATAGAGCGCCCTCATCTTGCGCAGGTGCCGCGCAAAGAGGCCGGTATCGATGAATTCGGCCATCGCCAGTTGATCGGCCGAATGCCCGCGATGAACGAGTTCGCGCAGCGTTCTGGTGAAACGTTCGACCAAGGCAGGTGGAACGACCATGAAGCCGAGCCGAAGGGCGGGAAACATCGTCTTGCTGAACGTGCCGAGATAACAGACCGGCGCGTCGGCATCCAGACCCTGGATCGCGGGGAGCGGCTGGCCGTCGTGGCGGAACTCGCTGTCGTAATCGTCCTCGATGATCCATGCGCCGCATGCGCGCGCGTGCTCGACGAGCGCCGCTCGCCGCCGCGGGCTCATCAGCGCGCCGAGCGGGTATTGATGCGAAGGCGTCGTATAGATCAGCCGGGGCGGCGTGACGCGCCACTGTTCGTCGGTCGGCGCCATCCCTTCGTGATCGACTTCGATCGGCACGATATTCAGGCCGGTCGAGCGGAATGCGGTTCTGGCGCCGTTGTAGCAGGGGTTCTCGAGCCAGCCGTATTCACCGGGATTGGTCAGCATGCGCGCACACAATTCGAGGCTGCTTTGCGTGCCGTCGGTGATGAATACCTGACCGGTTTCGCAGCGCACGCCTCGCGACACGCGGATGTAGCCGGCCACGGCGCGCCGCAATTCGGGCAACCCTTCGACCGGGCCATACGCGAGCTGGGCGGGCTTGATGATCTTCCACGCGCGCTCGATGCAGCGGCGCCACTGGGCGACGGGGAATTCGTCGAGCGAAGGGAGGCCGGGGACGAACGGCAGCATGCGTTCCGGCTCGGGGTCGACGTTCTCCAGCCCTTGTACGCGCTCGGACAGGTGAACCGCGGCCGGACCGCCTTCGTGCCGGGCATTCGAACGGCCGCAACCGTCCCATAGCGTGATCGTGCCGTTGCGCGTGGCCGCGACGAAGCCTTCCTCGGCAAGGCGCTCGTACGCATAGACCGCCGAATTGCGCGCGATGCCCAGCTCCGCCGCAAGCACGCGCGTCGACACGAGCCGCGTGCGGGGTGGAATGTGCCCGTCCAGCAGCATGTCGCGCAGGCTCCGGTAGAGGGCTTCCTGCTGGCTGTGTCTTGTCGTGCCGTCCTGTCCGGAAAGCGAGGAGATGAGCAGCGCGAGATCCATATCCTGGTTCCAGAAATTTTCGTTGCGGTGGTTCTTTTTAAGAATCGACGTGCGTCGTATTGTTCACGTTCTCGCGACGCAGCCGGGGGCTGGGCGATCCGCCGCGGTTTGCGGGGATTCGGCGGTCGCTGCAAGCGCGTATTTTGCTCGATTTGGCGGGCGACTGTCGACGGCGCAATCGACCGCTCGTTCGGACCCGGATACGGCTCGATACCGATTCATTTAATTTCGCACTGCATAGATATATTCGACCGGATTCCGCCTCTTGCCGGAGTCATGCCGATCGATGTGCGCAAGGCGGCGCGTACAGGAACCCGAAACATGAAAGACCAGGTCATCCTCTCTCCCACATCCCGCACCACCATTCGCCGCCTGCCCGAACTGGCGAATCGCGATCGCGCGATGCTCTACCGCATCGTGGACGACGCGTATGTCTGCCACATCGCGTTCAACGACGGCCAGGACACGCATTGCATCCCGACCGCACACTGGCGACGGGACGACAACCTCTATATCCACGGGTCCAACGGAAGCCGGATGATCAAGGCGTTGACTACAGGCGCACAGGCCTGCGTGGCGATTACGCTGCTGGACGGTCTCGTATTGGCCAGGTCCGCCTTCAGTCATTCGATGAATTACCGGTCCGCGGTGATCTACGGGAAGTTCGAAATGGTGGAGGGCGGCGTGGAGAAGCTCGCGGCGCTGGATGCGTTCATGGACAAGATCGCCGCGGGCCGAAAGCATGAAGCGCGGCCGGGTAATTCAAAGGAAATCAACGCGACCAGCGTGCTGCGGATTCCCCTGGCGGAAGCGGCCGTGAAAATCAGCGACTCGCTGCCGTCGGACAAGGAGGAAGATCTCGCGCTCGCCGTCTGGGCGGGGATCCTGCCGTTGAAGATGACGCGCGGCACACCGGTTCATGCAGACGGCGACGTGCCCGTGCCGGACTACGTCCGGAACTGGGCCGATTGAGTTTCGCGGCAAAAGCAGGGGGCTTCGCCGAAAGCGATTCGGCGCGGCATACGCGATATCAAAGGCGCGCTGCGTTGCAGGCAGCACGGCTTCCGCACGACGGAAATGGTCGCTTCACCGGCCGAGAGCGCGGCGATCGCGCTGTCTCGGCGTACTCCGTTTCACTCCGGGCGGTGTTCACGTGACTCGTGCTGCGGTGGATGCGACTCCGCGGGATGCGGATTCGGATGCGTCGCCGGCGCATGCTCGGGTGCCGGTTGCCGAGGCTGCGGCTGCGGCGCAGCGTGTTCCTGAGGCTGCGCTTCTGCGCGTTGCTGTATCTCCTTGCGTTGCGGCTGCTGGGTCTCGTTGCGTTGCTGCATTTCCTCGTGCTGGCGGGCCTTGTTACGTTGCTGCGCTTCCTCACGCTGCTGTTGTGCCGCCGTGTTGCGTTGCTGCGCTTCCTCGCGTTGCTGTTGCTGCGCCGCGTCGTGTTGCTGCATCTCCTCGCGTTGCTGCTGAGCTTCGTTGCGCTGTTGTTGCTGCAGTTGCTGCTGCTGTACGACTGCGTGATTCTCTTGCGCGGCACGTTCCTGCTGCATCGCCTGCTGCCGTTCGTCGTGTATCGCACCGGGCGTGTGTTGCGCCGGCACTTCGGCATGCGGCGCATTCGCGTGGTTCTGCGCGAATGCGTCCGGCGCCGGCCGCACGCCGGGACGCGCGTCGTTCGCGGCGAAGTGCGGGATCGTCATCGGCGCGGCACCAGGGCGTTGCTGCATGGCCTGCCCGTGCATCGGCTCCGCGCCCGATTGCATCGTGTTGCGTTCGATCGTCGTGTTGTTGGTGACGTTGCCGCCGTAGTTGTTCGTGATGCGTGTGTTGCGGATGTTGGTGATGTTGTTGATCACGGTAGTCGACTTCGACACGTACGCGGTGTGGTTGTACACCACGGCCGGACGCTGCCAGCCGCCGTTCCAGCGCGGGCCGTCCGGATGCGGCGCGCCCCAGTTCATGCCCCATGCATGCCAGCCCCAGTCGTGATGCCCGAAGATCGCGGCGCCGACGGCGATGCCGACGCCGAACGTGATCACGCCGGCCGCAACGACTTCGCCGGTGCTGTATGCGGGCGGCCGGTACACGTAGCCAGGGTAGGACGAAACCGGCTCGCCGTAGACGACCGTCGGGTTGTACGACGGGACGTAGACGACGTCGGGCTGTGCGGATTCGATCTCGATTGCCTGCGCGGGCGGCGGCACGATCGCCGGCCCGGCGTAGACCACGGGCGCGTCGGTGGCCGGCGTATAACCGGTCGGCGCGGCCTGCGCGACTTGCGTGACGCGCATCTGGCCGCCGGAGCGGAGATGTCCCGACGTCTGCGCGCGCTGGCGCATCACCTGGATCGCGTTCATCACGTCGGTCGGATCGTTGTAGTACGCCTGGCCGAGCGACGTGGTCCAGGCCGGGTTCGATGCCATTTGCGCCAGCACGGCGGGGAACGCGGTCAATGCCTTGACGGATGGGTCCCACGGCTGCGTATCGGCGGCGGTTGCAAGCGCCTGCTCCTTCAGCGAAGGATTCTGCGCGACCCATGTATTGGCGGCCGCCACCTGGTCCGGATACGTTGCGCCCGCAAGCACCAGTGCGACCAGCTTGTCGGGGAACAGCGCGATCGGCGCGACCATCTGGTAGAGCTGGTCGGCAGTCGGCGGCGTGTAGGCGACCGGCGTTGACGCGGGCAGTGCCGCCGAGGCCGCGCTCGCGTCGCTGGCTGGCGCTGCCGTGCTGCCGTCGCCGTTCTTGTTGCACGCCGAGAGGCCGAGCAGCGACACGATGATGGACGATGCGATCAGCGTTCTGACGGGACGGTGGTGTGCACGTGCGTTTTTCATGGTGTTCGTTCGGTGTTGTCGTGGCGTTGTCGGGTACGCGGGGCGCGCGATCGGCTTCAGCACCGTGCCGCGACCGACCGAATGCACACCGGCAGCATCGGCCGGCAAGGTCGTGTTCGCATGGCGGTTGTCCCGCGACGAATCGTTATATCCAGTTAAACGCGCGACACGTCCGGAAGTTGTCGGGGGTTGTGTAACAGTGTGTGTACCTTGCGGTTCGTAAGCGGGTAGTCGCCGGCCCGGTAAGTGATATGAAAGTTGTTTGCGCAACGATTGCAAGGTGGGCAGTATCTCGTCTTGCCGAATGCCGGGATACGCGACGGCGCGAAATGCAGAAAACCCGCGATGGCCTTGCGGCCGTCGCGGGTTTTGCCTGCGGTCGTATGCGGTTCCGGGTGCGCCAAACGGCGCACACCCGGAACCGGCGCGGTCAGCGCCTCATCAGCGCGCGAAATCCGACGTGCTCTGGATGAACGTGTTCAGCTTCGAGATGTTCACGCTGCCGAAGCCCGTCGTCGCATCCCAGCCGGCCTTCGCCTTGTAGCCGTAGGTGCCGCTGCCGTTGTTGCCGGACGTGACGTCGTGCAGCAGCGCCGCGTTGGTCGGGAAGTACTTGTAGATGCTCGACGCGGGGAACCCGAGCGCGTTGTTGTTCGCCGATTGCAGCCGTGCCCAGATGCCCGTGAAGATCGGTGCGGCCAGGCTCGTGCCGCCTTCGTTGT
Source organism: Burkholderia stabilis (assembly GCF_001742165.1). Classification (NCBI taxonomy): domain Bacteria; kingdom Pseudomonadati; phylum Pseudomonadota; class Betaproteobacteria; order Burkholderiales; family Burkholderiaceae; genus Burkholderia; species Burkholderia stabilis. The sequence goes on from NZ_CP016443.1 coordinate 3,247,250, forward strand.
TCAGGTAGCCCGACCCCCACAGCGTGTCGGATGTCTGGCCGTTCACGACGAGAATCGCGCCGGTGCGCAGGTCGGCGTCGAAGCCGACGTCCGGCAGTGCGCGCTTGGTCGACCCGGTGAGGCTCGACGATTGCCACGACGGCGCGGCCTCGTACTTGCTGTATCCGCCGCCCGTCGACCACACGGTGCCCGGCTGCCAGCTCGGATCGTTCCAGACGATCTCGCTGTTGTACGCGTTGGTCGACGTGCTGGTGAACAGCGTCGTGCCGCCCACCGCGATCACGTACGGCGACGTTGCCGGTTCGCTCACCGTGTAGGTCGAGCGCGACGGCGTGCCGCTCGCGCATTCGTACGCGCCATGATCGCCGGCGGACACGGAGAAGGTTTGCCCCTGCGCGACCGCCTGCTTGAAGATCGTGTCGTCGGTCGCCTGCGAGCCGGTGCTGTTCGCCGACGATTCGCACACGCCGAGCGATACGTTGATCACCTTCGCGACGTTGTCGGTCACCGCCTTGTTGTACGCGGCCGTGATCGCGGTGAGCGTCATCGACGGCGCCACGTAGAACACGACCTGCTGCACGCTGCCGCCGGCCGAGCCGACGATCGACTGGCTGTCGAGGTTCCACTCGACGGTGCCGTCGGTGTCGGTGTACGAACTGCCGGACGGGCCCGTCTTCACGATGGAACTCGCGATCGTGCCGAGGTTGTTGTTCGCGGCGAACGTATTGAGGTCGCTGACCGTCTGCGACAGGTCGCCTTCGGAGATGATGCCGACGGTGGTTTGCGACGCGTCCGGCACGCCGTCGCCGCCGTAGATCGACGAGAATTCGGTCGGGTTGTGCGGCACCGCCGAAGCGCCGGCCGGGATCGTCAGGTTGCTGGTGTTGCCTTGCGGCTTGCTGCCCGCGCCGGTATGCATCAGCTCGACGTTCTGCAGGCCGAGCACTGCGCCCACGATGCCGCCGATCGCGTTCGGCACCTGCGCGGCGTCGGTGTTCGCGTAGACGCTGCGGCCGTTGCGCGTGAAGCGCTTGAGCGTCGTGCGGAAGCCGGACTTGATGGTCGCCGCGGTGCCCGACGCGGAGACCAGCAGGCGGTTCGGCGCGACCACGATATTCACGAAGCCTTCCTTGCGCAGGTGCGCGACGACCGACGCGACCTGCTGGTCGGTGGGCGCATATTGCGCCGCGAACTGCGCCGGCGTGAGGAATTGCCGGTAGTGCGGTGAGCCGGGCGTATGCAGGTCGTGCAGGTACTGGTCGAGTTGCGCCTCGTTGCGCAGGTTCAGCCCGAGCACGATGTCCACCGATTCACCGGGCGCCATTTCGATTGCCGCGGCGGCAGCGGCGGCCGTGCTGGCGGCCGGTGCGCCGGACGCGCTGCTCTCGTTTTGCTGCACGAGCGGCAGGAATCCCTTGGTGCGCGTTTCCGTCCAGCCGGCTGCCGGCGCGGCGTGGGCGGTCGCCATGCCGAACGAAGCGGCTGCTGCGGCGGCGAATGCGAGCTTGACGATGCGAATGTGCTTTTGTTTCTTGTTTGCAACCTGATTCATTTGAATTACCCCTCCGGTTGAACAACGAACGGCACGAACAACAACGGTCGACAGCGGTGCGGATCGTGCACCGCCGATTTCTGTCGCCCGCGTGCGGATGGCACGGACGCGACAGGGCCTTTCGCCCGATCCGGAGAAGTGGTTTTTATCCGGGGGCGAAATACGGAAAACGCGGTAACGGGAGGGCTGCGCCGCGCTGCGGGGCAGCCGCGCCTGACATGGCGCAGGAGGGATGGCTAGAGCAACAGCTTCGGTGTCCTGCTCATTTGATTCGATCCTTCGGCCCGCTGCCGAATGGCAGCCGTCCAATGTGGTGCATCGGGATGTTGCATGCGCCGGCGCGCGAACGGCGCTGCGGGCGGCCAGCACTTCCGTGCGGCGGAAGCGAAAAAAACGTGGAGCGGAATCGATTGCGTGACGAGCAATTGGTTAGATTGCTTGCATCGGACGTTATCAAGAACGAAAGCGGAGTGTCAAACTTTTTCTGATTATATGAAACAAAATTAAATCGAATAAGACGAAATGTTTTTGAAAAGATTGGCGGTATTTTGTAATTTTCGAGACCGTCGGCGAAGGTAATGCCGAAGGCGATTCGTCGATCATTTCCCGTTCGTCCTGTAATGGCCGATCGGTAACGGGGTGATCGTTATCGAGGACATGCTCGAATTGCCGGCGCCTTCCGCAACCGAATCGAGCGCGCCGAGTGTGCAGCGCGTCAGCCTGAACAGGTCGAACGAGGCCGCCAGCAGTGCGGCGAGCAGCACCGTCCCGAGCAGCAGGCAGGTCGGCGCGCCGCCGATCATTGCGTCGTGCGGCAATGCAACCGGCTCGCGTAGTGCGCCGATGAAGAAGGCACCGGTGCAGTCGATCAGCATGACGGCGATCGCGATCAGGCCGATCGCCTGCCCGATTTGTCGTCCCGGTCGCGCAGGCACGGTTACTGCGCGCCCCGCAGCCGGTAGCCGACGCCGCGCATCACTTCCGGCATGCCCGGCGCGCCGGCCTGTTCGAGCTTCTTGCGCAGTCTGCAGATGTGGCTGTCGATCGTGCGCTCCATGGCACTCGTGTCGGCCATGCACGCATCGAGCAGTTCGCCGCGCGTGAACACGCGGCTCGGCGATCTCGCCATGTGCGCGAGCAGCCGGAATTCCGTCAGCGTCAGCGTGATCGGCACCTCGGCGGATCGGGTTCGCACGCGCGTCAGATAGCTTTCGGTGTCGATCTCCAGATCGCCGACGCGCAGCATGCGCGTGGTCGGCGGCGGGTTCGACCGGCGCAGGATCGCGCGCAGCCGCGCGACGACCTCGGCCGGGTTGAACGGCTTGACGATGTAATCGTCTGCGCCGGAGCGGAGTGCCTGCAGCCGGTCGAGGTCGCGGTCGAACGCGGCGAGGAGGACGACAGGCGTATTGCCGCGCCGCCTCAGTTCGGCGAGGACGTCCCAGCCGCTCCGGTGCGGCATCTTCACGTCGAGCATGATCAGGTCGGGCTGCAGGTGCGGTTGCACGTCGAGCACCGCCTGGCCGTCGGCGACGCGGTAGGTGCGAAAGCCGTCGAGCGTCAGGTACGCATCGAGGATGTTCGAGATGTCGGGCTCGTCTTCTGCAATCAGTATCAGTGAATTCGTCATGGAGTTTGTCATGCGATGTCGAACCATCGGGACAGCCCGTTGCCCGAGGCTTCCGGCTGCGTCGCGAGCGCGCCGCGCAGCGATTCGAGCGACGCGGCCGGCTGGCGCACGTCGACGTAGATCGGGTCGATCGGCTGGATGCGTGCCATCGGCTGGCTGTCGCCGCTCGACACCAGCGTGTCTTCGATCACGAGCGCCTGGTCGATGCGGCCGGCGATCGGCGCTTCCACGGTGGCGAATTTCAGGTCGAGCTGGCGGCTGATCGCATCGGCTTCGACGAGCGGCTTGAAGCGCACCGTCTGCACTTTCGCGCGCTCGAGCGCGGCCTGCGCACGTTGCAGTGATGCGGCGGCCTGTTGTTCGGCGGGCCCGCAACCCGCCAGCATCGCCGCCGCCAACGCGCATAACGCGCTGTAGCAGCATCGTTTCTGATTCTTCATAGCGACTCCAGGAAACGCAGGCAGCCCACTGCCTGCTTTGACGGGGCGGAGTTTGTATCGATTAGTTGGCGTCTTTCATGCGGAAAGATGGAGATTCGATGGAGCGGGTGAAAGGCGCGCAAAAGAAGGCGTCAGCGGCGTCGCAATGCCCTGACGAATGGGCGCGGCGCTGTATCATTCCCGGCTGTTTCGCACGGTGTCGCCAATGGCGCGCTTGCCGGCCCAGCCAACGAGGATCGAGCCCGACGTGATCGACAAGGACAAGCTCTGCAACGACGTGCCTGCGGCCTGGACGGCCACGCTGGCAGGCTGCCGATGGACGCGGCAGACAGACGGCCAGTCGGACGCCGTGGTGTTCCGGCTCGATGCGCGTGATGGATCGCGCCGGTTCGTCAAGACCGAGCCGGCGGGGCCGTTGGGCGAACTGCAGGACGAGGCGGCGCGGCTGCGCAGGCTGGCGGCCACGGGCGTGCCGGGTGCACGGGTACTCGACGTGGTGTCGACGGCGGGGCGCGAGTGGATGCTGCTGAGCGCCGTGCGCGGCGAGAACCTCGAAACGGCGCGGCTCGCGCCGGCCGGGAAGGTGACGATCATGGCCGATGCGTTGCGCGCGCTGCATCGGCTCGATCCGGCCGCCTGTCCGTTCGATCACGGCGCCGCGCATCGGATCGAGCGTGCCCGGGCGCGGATGAACGCGGGGCTCGTCGACGAGGACAACCTCGACGATTCGAGTACCGGTGTGCCGCTGTGGGTGTTGTTCGCGAGGCTTCAGGCGCACCGGCCGCCGATCGAAGACAAGGTGGTCACGCACGGCGATGCGTGCCTGCCCAACTTCATGGTCGACGAGGAGGCTTTTTCCGGCTTCATCGACTGCGGGCGCCTGGGTGTGGCCGATCGCTATCAGGATCTGGCACTGGCGACGCGCGATATCGAAGCGGATCTGGGCAGCGAATGGGTCGCGCCATTCTTCGCGCGCTACGGAATCGAGCACCCCGATCCGGACCGGATCGCCTTCTACCGGTTGCTCGACGAGTTTTTCTGAGTCGGCAGGCGTTCACGGGCAGCGCGCGATTCCCTGTCTCGCGCGCCATCCGGATTTCGTAGCACTCCTGCTGTTTTGGCGTGAATTCCCGCGTTTTCTACGAATTCCCTGTGTCAGTCGCGTTCCCGCCACGTATTGACGAAGCGCAGGCCGTCACCGAGCGTGCACTGGAAAACCTGCGCCGGCGCGACCGGCTGGTACGTGGTGGGCGAAAGCGAGCGCACCGTGACCGTCGCGCTGTCGTCCTGCATGACGCGGTACTGGATCAGTTCGAGCACCGGCGAACCGCTCGGCTGGACGGTGAGGTGCTGGTTGGCAAATGCAAGCGTATTGCCGCCGACTTCCATGAAATCGCGTATCGCGAAGCCGCCCGACACGGTGGGCACGGTTGCCTTCGCTGGCGTCTGCTGCGCGTTCTGGCACTGGTTCGGCGAAAAGATCGCGGTCACGGTCACGCCGGCGAACAGCCGCGTGCGCAACTGTCGATACGAAGTGGCGCCGTCCGGCTGGGCGCTCGCGGCGTGTGCGGCAAGACTGGTTGCCGCGCCGGCGGCAACAAGAACAATGGCGAAGCGATTCAGCATTTTCCTGTCTCCGTGCGATGAAACCAACGGCACGATAGCACGGTGAGAGGGCATTTTTCAGACGGTTTCTCGTAGCGAGGCTACCGTCTGGCGCCGGCCTGTCGCAGCGCATCCGCCGCTTCCGCGTTGTCGTGCGACAGCGCGAGTTGGAGCAGCGACTGGCCGCGCCGGTCGACATGGTTCGGATTCGCGCCGCGCGCGACGAGCAGCGGAATCAGCTCGAAGCGATTGAAGAGCGTTGCGAACCCGAGCGCCGTTTCGCCGGCGCCGTTCGTCTGGTCGATCGGGCAACGCGTGTCGATCAGGCGCCGCGCGATGTCGGGTTCGTTCTTGAAGAGCGCGCCCATCAGCGCCGTGTTGCCGTGGCGATCGCCGGCGCACGCGTTGGCGCCGGCCGACAGCAGGTAGTCGAGGGCGGCAGGCTGGCCGTCGTAGGACGCGAGTATCACGGCCGTAAAGCCGCGGCTGTTGGTGGCGTCGACGGGATAACCGGCGTCGTGCAATGCGCGCAGGATGTCGACGCGTCCGATGCGGGCGGCGTCGAACCAGTCGCCGTCATAGCGGCGCAGCGCGGCAGGATCGGCCTTGCCATAGGCCGGTCGATCGGGAAGGTGCACGCAGCCGGCGATCGCGGCAAGCGCCAGGGCCGCTGCGGCCGCGCGGATTGCGCGCGTGAAGCGTTCGGGTTGCATGGGGAAGTCCTGATGAAGAGGTTGGGTCGACGTGCGAGGGACAACCCCGCACGTCGACCGAGGCAGGGGCCGTGCGATCAGTTCTCGTTCAGCTTGGCCGCAAGCGACTGCACCTGCTGAAGGTTCGCGTGAACGGCTTGCGTGAGACGCGTGCCGTAATCGGCGTCCGCCTTGTAGAAGTACGACAGCATCGCGTACTGGTTGTGCGCGTTCGTCACCTTGCCGAGATCGCCGGACAGCGCGGTGATCAGGTCATCCTTGTCCTGCTGCGACAAGCCGCGGTAGTACTCGCCCGCCTGACGGAACAGCAGCTTCTTGTGGATCGCTTCCTGTTGCGTCGTGCCGCCAAGCGTCGTGCGCACGGATTTGTACTGGGGATCCTGCGCGAGTTCGTGCAGCGTCGACGGCTCGTAGTTCACCTCGCCCTTGCGGTCGCCGGCATTCATCTTGCCGTCCTGGTTGTTGTTGACGACCGGCACGACCGGGCGGTTGACCGGCAGGTCCATGTAGTTCGCGCCGAGCCGGTACATCTGCGTGTCGGCGTATGCGAACAGGCGATCCTGCAGCATCCGGTCTTCGGACGGCTCGATGCCCGGCACGAGCCGCGACGGCGCGAACGCCGATTCCTCGGTCGACTGGAAGTAGTTGTCGGGCACGCGGTTCAGCGTCATCGTGCCGATCTTGCGTTCAGGCACGCCGCTCCAGACCTTCGTGTCGTCCAGCGCATCGAAGTCGAAGCGGTTCAGGTCCTTCGGCGTCAGTACCTGCACGTACAGATCCCACTTCGGGTAGTCGCCTTGCTTCAGCGCGCCGTACAGGTCGTTCGTCATCATGTTCCAGTCGCGCCCGATCGACGCGGCGATGTCTTGCGGACGCAGGCCGTGCACGCCTTGCTGGCTTTTCCAGTGGAACTTCACGTAATGCACGTCGCCGTGCGCATTGACGAACTTGAACGCATGCACGGCGAAGCCGTCCATGTGGCGATACGAGTCGGGCATGCCCGCATTCGTGTACAGCATCGTCAGCATGTTCGTCGCTTCGGGCGTGTTCGCGAAGAAGTCGAACGCGAGGTTCGGGTCCTGCACGCCGGTCACGGCACTCGGCTTGTTCGCGTGGACGAAGTCGGGGAACTTGATGCCGTCGCGAATGAAGAACACCGGCCAGTTGATGCCGACCATGTCCCAGTTGCCCTGCTGCGTATAGAACTTCACGGCGAAGCCGCGCGGGTCGCGCGCCTGTTCCGGCGAGCCGCGATAGCCCATCACGGTGGAGAACCGCACGAACACCGGCGTGCGCGTGCCCGGCGTGAAGACCTTCGCCTTCGTCAGGTCGGAGATGTCGGCGCTCGGCACGAACTCGCCGAATGCGCCGGTGCCGCGCGCGTGCACGACGCGTTCGGGAATGCGTTCGCGATCGAAGCGCTGCAGTTTCTCGATGAGCGCGGAGTCCTGCAGGAGCACGGGGCCGGCAGGGCCGGCCGTCTGCGAATTCTGGTTGTCGCCGACGGGTGCGCCGGTATCGCGAGTGAGTTCGGCGGCATAGGGAGACGCGGAGAGTGCAACGCAGATCGCGGCGACTGCGTGCCGCAGCACGCGATGGGAGGGTGAGGACATGACGATGGAACTCCTTGAATCCGATCGGTGGTGGGGAAGCCGACTGAATTAGAAGAGATCGTCAGATGATTGGCTAATTGATATTCGATATGTTTTCGATAGCCGCGGCGTCGATACGGTGCGAGGCCTGTCGTTGCGGAAGGACAGAACGAATATTGTTGCGCACGCAATGAGTTATTGCGTTGCGTATGGCAACGCTATCGTGCACGTACCGCGCGGCGATGCTGCAGACGATCGAACGCGTGATGCCTTTCATGGCGTTTACGCGCAGCATGTCAGGCATCGACGCAGGCTGGCATGCCACGGGTTGTCGCGCGAGACGGCCACTCGTCGCAGTGGCCGCACGGCAACGACCTGCCCGGCGTCACCCCGCACTCGTCTGCCACCCGAGCCCGAGGCTCTTCTGCAGCGATACATAGTCCTTGATCAGTTCGGCTTGCCCGGCGATCACGTTCTGCTGCGCGGCGAGCGATTCGCGTTGCGTATCGAGCAGGTCGATCATCGATGCGACACCTGCGCGATAGCGCTGGTCCATCAGCGAGCTGGAATGCGTGGCCGACGCCTGTACCTTCGTCAAGGCGACGACGTGTTCGCGCTGGTGCCCGTAGCGTTGCAGCGCAGTGTTGGCATCCTGCAATGCGCCGAGCACCGCCTTCTGGTAGTTCGCTTCGGCTTCGTCGCGTGACGCTTCGGCTGCGCGCACCGCGCCGCGCGTGCGCCCGAAGTCGAGGATGTTCCATTGCAGATACGGCGCACCGACCCACGTGAAGTTCTGCTTGCGGAACAGATGGCCCGGGTCCGTCGCGCTGAAGCCGAGATCGCCGAGCAGCGTCACCTTCGGGAAATAGTCGGCGACATGCTCGCCGATCTGCGCATTGGTCGACGCGAGCCGGCGCTCGGCCGCGCGGATGTCGGGGCGCTGCTTCAGCAGCGCGGCCGGATCGCCGATTGCCACGCTGCCGGGCAGCGTCGGCAGCGGAGCGTCTGGCGCCGACAGCGCGGCGTCGAGCGCACCCGGCGCGCGGCCCGTCAGGATCGCGAGCCGGTCGAGCGATTCCGTCACCTGCGCGTCGAGCGGAATCAGCGACGCGCGCGTGTTCTCGACCTGCGTCGTCAGGCGTTCGATGTCCGCATCGGCCGCGACGCCACGCGCGCGGCGCTGCTGCGTGAGTTCGAGCATCTTCTGCTGCAGCTCGGCCGTGCGTTGCGACAGTGCAAGCCGCTGCTGCTGGTCGCGCAGATCGACATACGCGTTCGCGACTTCGGCCGCGATCGACACTTGCGTATCGGCGAGATCGGCGTCGACGGCTTCCGCTTGCGCCGACGCTGCTTCGACCGCGCGGCGCGTGCCGCCGAACAGGTCGATTTCCCAGGTTGCGTCGAAGCCTGCCGAATAGAGCTGCAGCGGGCCCGAGCCGCCGAGCGACGGCGATGATCCGCTCGACTGGTTCGAGCTGTTCGACGGCAGCAGCGAGCCGAGCGCGCTGACGTCCGGCTCCCGCATGCGGATGGCCGCGACGGTGGCCGACGATTTCGGCAATTGCGCCGCGCGCTGTTGCGAGAGCTGCGCACGCGCCGCGCGCAAGCGCGCCTGCGCGGCGTGCAGATCGGGGTTGTATACGAGCGCGGCGGTGATCAGGTCGTCGAGCTGGCGATCGTTCAGCGCGTGCCACCAGGCGCTCGGTGCGGGCGCGCCGGTGTCGATGCCGGATGCCGGCGCGCGCACGAAAGTCGGCGCATCCGGCGCAGCGGGCGCGCCGCGGTAGTCGGGGCCGACCGTGCAGCCGGCGAGCAGGCATGCAGCCGCGCACAGCGTGAGCGCGGGGCGGCGGGGCAGGGAGAAGGGTTTCATCGCGTAAGACGGTTCAATGGCCGGACGACATCGGCTGCGGCCCGCGCGGCGTTCTCAGCAGCAGCGCGAGCGGCACGCAGGCGAGCAATGCGAGGCCCAGCAGATAAAAGGTTTCGGAATAGGTCATCACGACCGCCTGGATCTGGATCTGCCGCGCAAGCTGCCCGAGCGCGCGCATGTTCGAATACGCGAGGTCGCCGGTGTGCGCGAACCAGTTCGCCGCATAGGCCGACAGCCGGTCCTGCCCGATCAGCGAGTTCGCGGTCACCGATTCGCGGAGCGCGGCCGTATGGAAGGTCGTGCGCCGGTCGATCACGGTGCCGATGATCGCGAGCCCGATCGAGCCGCCGAGATTGCGCGCCATGTTGTAGAGCCCGGCCGCATCGCCCGAGTCTTCGCGTGCGACGGCCGCCATCGACGCCTGGTTGAGCGGCATCATCGCGAGCATCTGCGCAAGGCCGCGGATCAGTTGCGACCATACGAAGTCGTGGCCGACGCTCTGCGCGGTCAGGCTGATGTCGAGCATGCAGCTCAGGCAGAACAGCAGCAGCCCCGAGATCACGAGGATGCGGAAATCGACCTTGCCGAGCAGGCGCGGCAGGATCGGCATCACGAGAAATGCCGGCAGCCCCGACAGCAGCATGATCGCGCCGGCCTGCTCCGCGTTGTAGCCGGCGACGATCGCGAGGAACTGCGGCAGCAGGTACGACACGCCGTACAACCCGGCGCCGACCGCGGACACGATCACGATCACGCTCGCATAGCGCGGGTTGCGCATCAGCGACAGCCGCATGATCGGCCGCTTCGCGAAGCGCTGCGACAGCGCGATCAGGATCATCCCCGCGAGCGACACGAAGCTCAACGTGACGATCATCTGCGATTCGAACCAGCGTTCGCGCTGGCCTTCCTCGAGCACGACGGTGAGCGAACTCAGCCCGATCGCAAGGCCGGCGATCCCGAGCCAGTCCGCGTTGAAGAACGTGCTCCATTGCGGGCGGTCCGACGGCAGCCCGAACCACAGCAGCCCCATCAGCAGCAGGCACACGGGCAGGTTGATGAAGAAGCACCAGCTCCAGTTCACGTTCTCCGCGAGCCAGCCGCCGAGCACGGGGCCGAACAGTGGCCCGAGCAGCACGATCAGGCCGAACAGCGTCATCCCGACCGGCAACTGCGACAACGGCAGCCGCGTGCGGATGATGGTCTGCGCGGTCGGGATCAGCGCGCCGCCCGTGAAGCCCTGGCCGATCCGGCCGGCGATCATCATCGGCAGCGAATGCGACCAGCCGCACATCATCGAGAACGCGATGAAGAGCGCCGAGTTCGTCAGCAGGAAATTGCGCAGCCCGAACACGCGCGTGAGCCACGCGGCGAGCGGGATCATCACGATTTCCGACATCAGGTAGCCGGTCGAGATCCACGTGCCTTCGGTGCCGGTCGCGCCGATTTCGCCCTGGATTTGCGGCAGCGCGGAGTTCGTGATCGAGATGTCGAGCGTGGCCATCAGCGCGCCGAGCGCGCCGGCCGCGACCGCGATCCAGTCGGTCACGCTCGCGCGGCCTTCGTGCGGCGGCGCGGATGTCGTGGCGGGCGTGTCAGCCATGACGCTGCTCGTTTGCGGCCGAACGCGTATCGACGTCGACCGTCACCGACAGCCCCGGCAGCAGCATGCGCTGTGCGCGTGCGTTCGCGGAGAGGCGGATGCGCACCGGCACGCGCTGGACGATCTTCGTGAAGTTGCCGGTCGCGTTCTCCGGCGGCAGCAGCGCGAACTGCGCGCCCGTGCCGGGCGCGAAGCTGTCGACGACGCCGGTCAGCGCGCCGTCCGGCAGCGCGTCGACATGCAGCTCGACGGGCTGGCCGATGCGCATCTGACCGATCTGCGTTTCCTTGAAGTTCGCGACGAGGTAGATCGAATCGACCGGCACGACGGTCAGCAGGCGCGTGCCGGGCTGCACGTACTGGCCGACGCGCACCGTGCGATCGCCGACGCGGCCGTCGAGCGTGCTGCGCACGACCGTGTTGTCGAGGTCGAGTTGCGACTGCGCGGCGCTGGCCTGCGCGGCTTCGAGTTGTGCGCGGGCCTGCTGGAGTTGTGCGGTGAACGACGCGATCTGCGTGCGTGCGGCGGCAATCGACGCGTTGTTCGCGGCGAGCGTCGCGAGCGCCTGGTCGCGCGTGCTCTTCAGGTCGGCGACGCGTTCGTGCGTTTCGGCGCCGGTCGCCGCGAGCGGCGCATATCGCGTGTATTCGTCGCTCGCGTGCTGCACGTTGATCTGCGACACCTTTGCTTGCGCCGAAGCCTGTTCGAGATTCGCGTGCTGCTGGCTGATGTCGGCTTCGGCGCGTGCGATATCGGCGCGGCGGGCGTCGACGGTCGCGAGCGATTGCGCGAGCGCGACCTGGTACTGGCGGACGTCGAGCCGCACGAGCGGATCGCCGGCCTTCACGGCCTGGTTGTCGCGCACGTAGACGTCGGTCACGTAGCCGGCGACCTTCGGCGCGGCGGTCATGCTGTCGGCCTGCAGGTACGCGTCGTTGGTGCTTTCGATGAAACGGCCGACCGTCCACCAGCGGGCGAGCCAGACGGCGCCGCCGATTGCCGCGAGCACGGCGACGATGAGCAGGATGCGTCGTTTCGATCCGCCGTTTCGCGGCGTTGTTCCGGTTTCCTGACGATCTGCTTTCTGTGGCGGGACTTGAGGCGTCGACATGCAGGCATCCAAATTATTCCAAGTGGAAGAATTATTCCAGTTGGTAGAATTGTGTCAAGTAGAATGTCGATCGACCGGATGATGGGGAAGGCATGAACGAAGCGAAGAAGCTGCGTCGCACGTCGGCGGGCGGCTATGCGCGTGGCGACGAAACGCGCCAGCGGATCATCGAGGCGGCGATCGAACTGTTCGGCGAACGCGGGTTCGCGGGCGCGTCGACGCGGGAGATCGCCGCGATGGCCGGCGTGAACGCGCCGGCGCTCCAGTACTACTTCGAGAACAAGGAAGGCGTTTACCGCGCGTGCGTGGAGACGATTGCCGAGAACGGCTGGGAGGTGTTCGCGCCGGCGGTCGGCCATGCGTGGGCGATGCTCGAAGCCGATGCGGACGTCGACGTGCTGATCGACGCGTTCATCGCGCTGCTGCACGCGCTGTCGGACCGGATGTTCACGGCGCCGAAGACGATGAACCAGCGGATGTTCTTTGCACGCGAGCAGGGCGGCCAGGAGCCGGCGAGCGCGAGCGAAATCCTGATGAAACGGATGCGCAAGCCGCTCAACGACGTGAGCACGGAGCTGATCGGCCGCATCTCGGGGCGGCCGGCCGACGATCCCGTCACGCGGCTGCGCGCGCTGAGCCTGTTCGGGCAGCTCACGGTGTTCCACATCGCGCAGCGTTCGGCGCTGCAACTGCTCGAATGGGAAACCTTCGAGGGCGAACGTGCGGCGCTGGTGATCGACACGATCGCCGACCAGACTCGCGTACTGCTCGGGCAATGGCACGCGCAGCGCGACACGAATGCCACCGGTGTGGAAGCCGGTGGGAAGCGGGGGGCGCGTACTACCGCAAAACGCGCGGCGAAGCCGGCTGCGTCAACGCCAGCGGCGGCAAGCACGCGTCGCGTGAAGAAGCCCGCCGCGCGTTGAGCGCGGCACGGCGGTAGTCGTTGCTGGTCAGCGCGGCTTGCGATCCGGTTCGCCGGGCGACGGCGGCCGGGGCGCGGTTTCGGCGGCGTTGCCGTTGCGGGCGTTGCTGCCGCTATCGTCTTCGTGGTTGCCGTCAGGCCGCGATCCGTCGGCATACGCGACGACGCTGCGTTGCGGATTGGCGATCCGGATGCCGCGTTCGCGGAAGGTTTCCGCAATCCGCCGGTTGAATTCGCGCTGCACGCTCCAGCGCGTCGAGTCCGTGCACTGCATCTGCCCGGCGAGCGCAAGCGCCGCGCCGTCGACCTGGTCGATGCCCCAGTAGCTGAAATCGGACAGGATGCCGTCGTGGTACTTCGGATCGTCGCGCAGCGCGGCGCCGATTTCCTTCAGCGTCGCGATCGCGCGATCGATATCCTCGCCGTAGGCGATGCTGACCTTGACGGCCGCGTTGCCGAGCCCGCGATTCGTGTTGTTGACGGTCGTCACCGAACTGAACGGGATCGTGTACAGCGATCCGTCGCCCGCGCGCAACCGCACGGTGCGGATCGACAGGTATTCGACGGTGCCTGACACGCCGGCGAGCGTGACCCAGTCGCCGACCTGCATCGCGTTCTCCATCAGCAGGAAGATCCCGGTGATGAAATCCTGCACGAGCTTCTGCGAGCCGAAGCCGAGCGCGACGCCGAAGATGCTGGCGCCGGCCAGGAGCGGGCCGACGTTCACGCCGAGCTGGCTGAGGCCCGTCAGCACGACGACGAGCGCGATCATCACGAACAGCAGCGAGCGCAGCATCGGCAGCAGCGTGCGCAGCCGCGCCGCGCGCACGAGATTACCCTCGCGGGTCCAGCGCTGCAGGCGGCGCTCGATCGCGATGTTCGCGGTTTCCCAGACGACGAGCGCGACGATGGCCGCGATCGCGATCGTCATCAGCGCCGATGCGAGCCGGTGGCCGATCGTGCCGGTCTCGAACGCGCGAAAGACCGGCACGCCCCAGGTTTGCAGCAGCAGCACGACGGTCACGAGGCCGATCGTGCCCGACACGATCCGGCGCACCAGCGGGTAGTAGCGGTAGGCGTGCGCATGGACGAGCGTGCGGTCTTCCTCGCGGTCCTGGAACAGCCGCGCGAGCGCGCCGAACACGACGATCGACACCATCCGCATGGCGATCATCACGGCGATCGAGCGGCCGCCGAGCGTGATCAGCACGCGATAGCCGTTGTGGACGTCGAGCGCCCACACGAACCACAGCGCCATCACGATGAAGACCGAAACGGGCGCCCATGCGTCCGCGAGTGCGTTGCCGATTGCCGCGAAGGTCGGCTGGTCCGCGCCGGCGGCGCGGATGCGTGCGGCGACCGGCTGGCGGCACTGGAGGATCAGCGCCGAGATCATCACGTGCCCGACGAGCGCGACGGCCTTCAGCAGCGCGACGTGACCGGCTTCGCTGAGGCCGAAGTTCGCGGCGATCTCGACCGCCGCCGTGCACGCGCCGGTCACGATCACGATCCGCGCGATCGAGCGTTGCGCGAAGTCGGCCCATGCGTCGCTGATGTGCAGCAGCCGCAATTGCCGCGCATCGGGCTGGAAGAACAGCCGGCTGACGATCGTGACGAGCCGGCAGATCACGTAGATGTCGATCAGCGATTCGAGCGCGGCTTCCACCGGCGTGCCCGCATCGCCGATCACCGACATCGTCAGGCTCGCGACGCCGACGAACACGAGCAGCGGCACCGCGCGCAGCGCGAGGCTGACGAGCGCGCGCGGCATCCGGTGCAGCAGTGTGGTGTGGCGACGCGCGTGGCCGCGGCCTGGCGACGACGCGGGCGCTGCGTCGGATGCGTTGGAGGCGTCGAGCGGCTCGGGTGCGTCCGGCGGCGGTGCGGTGTCGTCGTCGGGCGTGACGGAATCGGGCACGGTGTGGTGCGACGTATCGGCGCGTCGTGCGGCCACCGCGGCCAGCGCGCGCCGCAGCAGCCGTTTCGAGAACCATTCGACGACGAGCGCGGGCACGAGCACGGCGATGATGATCCAGATCGCGTGCGCGAGATCCGCGCGCTCGTCGGCGCGTACCAGCCTGTCGTGCCACCAGCTTCCCACCGAGCCGACATCGAGCAGCGAGCGCAGCGATTCGTTCAGCGCGCCGCCGATTTGGGCCGTCCAGCGCGCGCCCTGGCGAACGAGCATCGACGCGAGCCCGTTCGACGTGAGCGCGGCCGGCGCCGCGGCGGCCGACGCACCGCTTGCCGCGGCCGCGTCGCTCGCCGCGACCACGGGCGCGGGCGCGCTCAGTACGCCGACTGCCGCGATCGCGCGCAGTGTCGTTTCGACCTGTGCGCGTTGGCGCGGGTTTTCGAGCACGTCGAGTGCCTGCCGGGCCTGTTGCGGCGTCAGCGCGGGCGCGGCGCCGGAGGCGGTCGACGCGGCGGCCGGTGCGGGAGCGGCCGCGTGAGCCGCCGAGACGACGGCGGCGAGCAGCCAGCCGAGGAGGAAATGTCGCATGAGTGGGGATGCGGACGCGCATCGTCGCGCGGCCCGCCGGGCTGAACGATGGACGGAAGTTAACATGATCGCGCTCGGAACCGAATAGTTCCGGCGATGAATATTCGAATCGGGCATACGCGAGGCGGCACGGGTGTTTGCGCCCCGCTCGCGAGCCGTATTGACGCGTTGCCGGCCGCGCGTTCGGACAGGTGCACGTCTGACGCAGGTTGTCGACAGTCCGGCATGCAGGCACATCCTTCCTGCCGTATCGCAAGGCATTTGTCACGCCGGCGTGCCGGCGGCGGGGCGACGCGTCTCGACGCGAGCGTTCGCCCGATCATGCGCGGCGGGCACGCATCGCCACCGGCGCATCGGGCTGCCCGGCGAATCACGCCGGCCGGTCGTGAAAAACCGGCAGCACGTGCGTCGCGATTTCTTCGATGACGTCGCGTACGGGCCGGTCCGAACCGAGATTCAGCGTGACGTGATGCGTGCCGGCCGCGTGCATGTCCCGCAGGATGTCGATCAATGCATGGCGCCCGGTGGCATAACCGAGCGGCAGCGCGGCGGCCGGCGCATCGGGATGTGCGGCGAGATCGAGCCGCATCGACACGCCGAACGCGCGAAAGGCCGGCGAAGCGAGGCGTTCGACTGCCGCGCGCCACATCGAATAGCGTGCGCGCTGCGTGTCCGGATCGCGGTGATACGTCATCCAGCCGATCGAATGCCGTGCGATCCAGTCGACGCTCTGTCCACCCGAGCCGACCGCGAGCATCGGCACCGCGTCGTCGCCGCGCGGCAGCAACGTGAATTCGGGCGCGTCGGGCGGCGCTTCGTCGGGCAGTACGCGAGACGGTACGCCGAGCGCGGCCGCGACCACGTCCCAGTGCTCGCGATACCGGTCGCGCCGTGTCTGCGCGTCGACCCCGAACGCCGCGTATTCGGGCGGCCGGTCGCCGGAGCCGAGCCCGAGGATGAAGCGCCCGCCGGACAGCGTCGCGACCGACAGCGCGCCTTTCGCGATATGCAGCGGATGACGCAGCGGCAGCACGATTGCGCCGCTCGCGAGCGCGATCCGGCGCGTGCGCGCCGCGAGTGCGCCTAGGAATACCCACGGGTCGAGGTGGCCGACCGGATCGGGATAGTCGGCGCTGTTCAGCGGCACGTCGCGAATCCACAGCGCGCGAAAGCCGAGCGCGTCGGCCAGCGCCGCAAGTTCGAGCTGTTCGTTGAAGTCGGCGACGACGTTGCCGCTGCGAAGCAGCGGAAGCGTGAGGCCGATCGACAGCCGTTCGTCCGAAAAGATGCGATGCGCGATGTCGGGGCGGGCGGGGGCGGGCGTGGTCATGTCGATTCCTCGGGGACGGTGCGAAGCGAACGCGCGGCGTTGCGTGTCCGGATGCTAACGTGTTTGCGTGAAGCAGGCGTGCGGTGGCCCGACGCTACGCGATCCGCAGCGTCCTGCCGCGCAGCGCGAGGCCGAGGCGGGACGCCACGCGTTGCGACGCGTGGTTGTGGCTGTCGGTGCTGTAGAACAGCGTGCGCGTTCGAAGCGACGGCAGCCGCGACCACGCGGCGGTGACGGCAGCGGCGAGGCCGCGCCCCCGAAACGCGGGAGCCGTCGCGAGACCCAGTTCGGCGCCGGCCTCGGATAGCCGCGCGGCGAACGCGACCGATGCGACTTCCCCGTCGACGACCGCCGCGCACCACGGCGCCCACAGGCCGGCGGCGCTTCGAAACCCCATCGAGAACAAGCCTTCGGGCATCCCGTTGGCAGACAGCGATTGCAGCAGTTGCCTGCCTGCGTCGCTGTCGCCGTCGATCAGCACGACGCGCGCGTCGGTGTCGAAACGAAGCGCGTGCGGCAGCGCGTAGACGAGGCCGGTGTTCCAGTGCTGAACGGGCGCGAGCATCGCGAGATAGCGTTCGAGATGTACGGGCAGCATGCGCTCTGCGAACGGCGGTTCGCTGCCGGCCACGCGCGCCAGGTCGGCAGCGATGTCGGCGTGCACGTCGGCGCGGATGCCCGACAGGTTGCCGTCCGCGCATCCGCCGAGCCAGAAGCGCGGCCCGGGCGAGCAGTCGGGATCGTTCTCGCGTTCGATCCGGCGATCCGGGCGCAGCCGGAACAGCGTGCGGTAGTCGATATCCAGCCAGTCTTTTGCGTCGGACATGTGTCGGGCAGGGGGCGGCCGGGCGGCGGCGCGTCGTGCGAAGGTCGCGAGATCGGCCGCGCGCGTTCAGTCACGCAGGCGCGGCCACTGTGGGGCGATTGTAAGCCGGGCGACGGTGGCGCGCAGATGCAACGCCGCGACGCCGGCCCGCGCCGCGCGCGAGAGCCGCGCGGCGGCAGGCCCGGGCTGCGGGCATCGAGCGGGCACGCGCACACACGCGTTTCAGTTTCGAAACGTTCGCGCCTTTTGCCGGCACGGGATGGGTGCCGACGGCCTTGCATGCGCCCGTGTGGCCTTGCGGCATGACGCATGGTGCGCTCCTTGCATATCTCTACGGGCCGTGAGCGCGGTCGCGGGTGCAGTCGGCCCGGCTATCGCTTCAGTGGGTCGGACGTATCGAATACGGGGACAAGAGAATGAAAAGACACCGAATCGCAACGTGTCGTGTTGCAAACATGAATCGCCGACCTGCCAGGGTATTCGCTTCGCCGTTGATAGCGGCGACGTGAGTGCGCGGCTTTCCGTTCCATCCGAGCAATCGGGTTCGTTCTGAACGACGACGTGCAAGCGTGACGCACGAGGCCGACTGTGCCAGTCGGCCGTCGGGGATGAACCGCGAACGCATGGGGATGGCCCGGCCTGGATCCCGGATCGTCATGACGCAGCGCGCAACGCGAATCGTCGCGCGGCGTAGGCGTTCGCGCGTCGCGCATGGTGTCGACGCGACGGACCTGAACGGGATCGTGCAGGAAGGCCGGTGGCGCAACGATGCGCGCGGCATCGCGGAACACGCGTAGTCCAGGGGGAAGCGTTCGCCGGCCGCAGCGTGGCGGACGCCGCAATATCGTGCTGTCAGTTGATCCACTACCCCGATGGATCAATTGTTGAAGCGCCCATCGCCGAGTGGCGGATGGGCGTCTTTTTTTGTGCGCCGCGCCGTCGGACGGACCTCGGTCCGATCGCGCCGCGTTCGGTATCATGTGCTGGCGCGCGGGCCGCTCGTGCGGGCGCACGGCCGGCACGCGCGCCCGACCGCGTGTTTCAAACATGAACGATAAAGCCCTGCACGATCCCTCATTCACCGACGTCGACCCGGCCGCGCTCGACGCGCTGCACGCGTTCGTCGAGCGTCATCCGCGCCTGCTCGTGCTGACCGGCGCGGGCATCAGCACCGATTCCGGCATTCCCGGCTATCGCGACCGCAACGGCCAATGGATGCGCTCGCCGCCGATCCAGCTTCACGAATTCCTCGGTTCCGACGCGGCGCGGCGGCGCTACTGGGCGCGCAGCATGATCGGCTGGCCGGTCGTCGGCCGCGCGCAGCCGAACCGGTCGCACGTTGCGCTGGCGCGGCTCGGCGGCGCGGGCCGGATCGAGCGTCTCGTCACGCAGAACGTCGACGGCCTGCATCAGCGCGCGGGCAGCGGCGACGTGATCGAACTGCACGGCGGGATCAACGGCGTGACCTGCCTCGCATGCGGCGCGCATCATGCGCGCGCGACGATCCAGACCGTGCTCGAAGCCGACAATCCCGAGCTGCTGGGCGCGCAGGCCGAGCCGGCCGCGGACGGCGACGCGCATCTCGAATGGGATGCGCTCGACACGTTCCGCATTCCGGCGTGCCCCGCGTGCGGCGGCCTGCTGAAGCCGGCGGTCGTGTTCTTCGGCGAGAACGTGCCGCGCGAGCGCGTTGCGCTGGCCGCGCAGGCGCTGGATGCGGCCGATGCGCTGCTCGTCGTCGGGTCGTCGCTGATGGTGTATTCCGGCTACCGCTTCTGCGTGTGGGCGCAGGCGCAGCACAAGCCGGTCGCCGCGCTCAATCTCGGTCATACGCGCGCCGATCCGATGCTGACGCTGAAGGTCGAGGCGCGCTGCGCACCTGCGCTCGATGCGCTGACTGCGCGGCTGGGTCTCGCGGGCAACGCAACGGAGCACGCATCGTGACCGGCTCGACACCTGCACCCGATCCGTCCGCGCGGCTGTCGGCGCCGGCGGCCGAACGCAATCGCGGGCCGATCCTCGACGTCTTGCGACGCGTGCTGCCGGCGAGCGGCGACGTGCTCGAAATCGCGAGCGGCACCGGGCAGCACGCCGTCCACTTCGCGCAGGCGCTGCCGGGGCTGCGCTGGCAGCCGAGCGATCCCGACGCGCAGGCGCTGCGCTCGATCGCCGCATGGATCGCGCATGCGGGCGTCGCGAACGTCGCCGCGCCGCTCGCGTTCGACGTGCGCGACGCGGCGTGGCCGCTTGCGGCGCTCGACGCGATCGTCTGCATCAACATGATCCACATCTCGCCGTGGGCCTGCACCGACGCGCTGTTCGCGGGCGCGTCGCGCCTGCTGCGGCCGGGCGGCGTGCTGTTCCTGTACGGCCCGTATCGCCGCGAGGGCCGGCACACGGCGCCGTCGAACGAAGCGTTCGACCTGCAGTTGCGAAGCCGCGACCCGTCGTGGGGCGTGCGCGATCTCGAAACCGTCGTCGCGCTTGGCCTCGATCGCGGGCTCGACTGCATCGAGGTCGTCGAGATGCCGGCGAACAACCTGAGCGTCGTGTTCCGGCGGCTTCCGCACGCGGAGCAGTGACACGCAAGCGCGCATCGACGCCGGGTTTCCACTATCCTTTCGCCTGTGCGCGCGGCCCGGGTCGGGTCGCGCCCTGTTTTTTCCGGAGAATTGACTAATGGGCAAACAAGCAATCGGTGTGATCGGGCTCGCGGTGATGGGCCGCAATCTCGCACTCAATATCGAGAGCCGCGGTTACGCGGTGTCGGTGTACAACCGCAGCCGCGAGAAAACCGACGAACTGATCGCCGAATTCCCCGGCCGCAATCTGGTGCCGACCTATACGCTCGAGGAATTCGTCGCGTCGCTCGAAACGCCGCGCCGGATCCTGATGATGGTGAAGGCCGGCGAAGCGACCGATGCGACGATCGCGTCGCTCAAGCCGCTGCTCGAGAAGGGCGACGTGCTGATCGACGGCGGCAATACGCATTTCACCGACACGATCCGCCGCAACCAGGAACTCGCGCAATCGGGCCTGCACTTCATCGGCACCGGCGTGTCGGGCGGCGAAGAGGGCGCGCTGCGCGGCCCGTCGATCATGCCCGGCGGCCAGCGCGATGCGTATGACCTCGTCGAGCCGATCCTCAAGCAGATCGCCGCGAAGGCGCCGTCGGACGGCGAGCCGTGCGTCGCGTACATGGGCCCGGACGGTGCGGGCCACTACGTGAAGATGGTCCACAACGGCATCGAATACGGCGACATGCAGCTGATCGCCGAAAGCTATTCGGTGCTGAAGGACGTCGCGGGCCTGACCAACGACGAACTCGGCGCGGTGTACACCGAATGGAACCAGGGCGAGCTCGACAGCTACCTGATCGAGATCACGTCGAAGATCTTCGGCAAGAAGGACGAAGAGACCGGCAAGCACCTCGTCGACGTGATCCTCGATCGCGCCGCGCAGAAGGGCACCGGCAAGTGGACGAGCCAGAATGCGCTGGATCTCGGCGTGCCGCTGCCGCTCATCACCGAATCGGTGTTCGCGCGCGTGCTGTCGTCGCTGAAGACCGAGCGCATCGCGGCCAGCAAGATCCTGTCGGGCCCGGCCGCGGCGCCGTTCGCAGGCGATCGCGCCGCGTTCGTCGAAGCGGTGCGCCGCGCGCTGTACCTGAGCAAGGTGATCTCGTACGCGCAGGGCTTCGCGCAACTGCGCACGGCGTCGGAAGAGTACGGCTGGAACCTCGATCTCGGGACGATCGCGAAGATCTTCCGCGCGGGCTGCATTATCCGCGCGCGCTTCCTGCAGAAGATCACCGACGCGTACGCGAAGGATCCGGCGCTCGCGAACCTGCTGCTCGATCCGTACTTCAAGGACATCGCCGCGAATTACCAGGCGTCGCTGCGTGACGTCGTGGTCGCCGCGGTGAAGGCCGGCGTGCCGGTGCCGGCGTTCGCGTCGGCGGTCGCGTATTTCGACAGCTACCGTTCCGAGCGGCTGCCGGCGAACCTCGTGCAGGCGCAGCGCGACTTCTTCGGCGCGCATACGTTCGAGCGTACCGACAAGCCGGGCAGCTTCCACGCGAACTGGTCGTAATTGGCCGGCGAGGGCGCATTGTTGCGAAAATCTATTCTATGAATAGGGTTTTTCTATCCCGGATGCTGACATTGTTAGCTCCGGGGAAACAGTGTTTTCGTTCTTTCATGGTTTTCCCTAGGTGTTCCCGGGACTAAACTCTGTTCCATCGCTGCAGACATGGTGTGTGCGGCGGAGCAAAAAAAATCCCGGAGGTAATCATGAAATCGCTGATCGCAACGTTCGCTGCAGCTGCCGTCCTCGCCGTTCCCGCCGTCTCGTTCGCCCAACAGAACGCGCCCGTCACCCGCGCGCAAGTGAAGGCCGAACTGGTCCAACTGCAACAAGCCGGCTACAAGCTGGGCAGTGACCGGACGAACTACCCGGAAGGCATCCTGGCTGCTGAAGCCCGTGTGAACCCGCAACAGAACGTCGCCGCCGCCGACACGACCGGCTACGGCGCACAACCGGCCGCCCAACAAGAATCGGGCGCTCCGGCCGCGGCAAAGACCGGCTGGCAAGTCAAGCGCATCGCTGACGGCGCACCGGTCTACAAGGGTCGTTAATGGTGCGGCCGCTTCGGCGGCCGGATCCGACCCCACGTAGTACAAACAGCCCGTCGTTCCGCATAGCGGAACGACGGGCTGTTTTCATTGGTGGCTCGAGCAGCGCCGGCGCTCAGTGCAACGGGCGCCGGCCACGCCCGATATCCCGGAACAACGCTTCGGCCGGTTCCAGCACCTGCAGCCACGTTTCGTCGTAGCCGCTCAGCGTGTCGAGCGCATCGCGCAGCCGTTCGATCGCGAGGACTGGCAACTCGACGCTGTGGCGCGTGGCGCCCGTCAGGTGCGTGACGCTCGCCAGCTGGACGAGCGCATCGGCCGCCTCGGCGACGTCGGTCGCGAACAGCAGGTGCCGGTTGAGCAATTCGACCAGGCCGCTGGAACCGGCGAAATCGTCGGCGTCGAGCTGCACGGAAAGAAACGTCGCGTTGTTCATGGTCATGCTCCTCGTTGTCGTTGGATCGCGCTGTGCATCACCGAGTATAGGCGGCGATCGGGGCGGGGCGATGACGGGGGCCGGCCAAGGCCGGCGCAGTCGGGAAACGCCGCCGGGCGGCCCGCGCGGCACGGCTTGCCGGCCGCCGGCACGCATGTGCGGCGCCGCAAGATTGTTGCCGGATCGGGCATCTGCTGAGGTCCTGACCGCGACAAATGGTATCTTTGCCGATCGGAACGATGTGAAAAAGGGGCCGATGAGCCCATTTGCATCGACGTTCCGCTGTGGAAACTGACGGCCGCGAGAGCGGTCGGATACTGGTTGGTCCGGCCGTCAGGCCGGACATCGTGCGTCGCGCGCCGGGGGGCGGTGGGCGGCGCAACGACGCAAATCCGGGAGGACCCTTGAGAGAAATTATTCCCATCCACGATTCGCTGGCACGCTGGCTGCCGCAGGCGGCGCTCGTCGCCGCGGCCGTCGCGCTGTCGGGCTGTACGCTGACGCCGTGGACCGACAACTGGCAGACGGCGCGTCCATCCGCGCCGACTTCGGCCGCGACGCCGGGCGTGATCGCCGGCTATTACCGCGTGAACCCGGGCGACACGCTCGCGGGCATCGCGGGCGCCTACGGGCAGCGCGTGCAGGACGTGGCCAGCTGGAACCACATGGCGCCGACCGACGCCGTGTCGCCCGGCCAGGTGCTGCGCGTCGCGCCGCCGCCTGCCGCGACGTCGCTCGGGCAGCCGCCCGCGCAGGCCGCGCAGCCGGGCTCGCTCGCATGGCCGGCCACGGGCATCGTCGCGACGCCGTTTACGGCTGGCAAGACCCGCGGCATCGTGATCGCCGCATCCGGCGCCGACCATTCGGTGCGGGCCGCAGCCAACGGGCGCGTGGTCTATGCCGGGTCCGGCGTGAAGGCCTACGGCCCGCTCGTGATCCTGAAGCATGACAACGGGCTCATCACGGCCTACGGGCACAACGGCAAACTGCTCGTCAACGAAGGCGACGCGGTGCGCCAGGGCCAGCCGGTCGCTGAAATGGGCACCGACACGAACGGCCGTTCGACGTTCGAGTTCGAAGTCCGCCAGAACGGCAAGGTCGTCGACCCGATGAACTTCCTGCCGCGCAACGGCGGCTGACAGGCCGCATTGCCGCGTGTGCGCCGCCCGGCGCACACGCTTGGCGCTCATCCTTCCTTGAACGTCGCGGCGCTGGACTGTCTCGCATGATTGCCGAGCCAGCGGATGCCGAGCGCGAGCGCCGCCGCGCCGAGCGCGATCAGCGAACACTGGATGGCCACCGGCAGGTAGCCGTGCGGCCGCGGATCGACGAACGGATACGGATACCAGTTCTCCAGCGCGCCGCGCACGAGCGTATAGCCGAGATAGACGACCGGAAAACCGAGCCACGCGAACGCGCTGCGCCGCGGGATCGGCGAGCGCGGCTCCACGTACAGCCAGTCACATAGCATGACGAGCGGCACGATCCGGTGCAGTACCCAGTTGTTGAACGCCGGCGTGACGTGGCGCAGCGCATCGAGCCGCGCGAGCAGGAGTTCGTAGACGATCGCGGTGATCAGCACGTACAGCACGGCGGCGCCGCGCATCGATTCGTAGCGGGCAGAGCCGGGGCGCGCGATGCGCCAGAGCCCCGCGGCCAGGATCATCGCCGCATAGAGGCTGCTCAGTTGCGTGAAGTAGCTGAGGAAGTTGCCGAGCTGAAACGCGGGCATGCCCCAGTAGCCGGCGATGCTGTGCAGCGTCGTGGACACCGCGAGCAACGCGGCGGTCAGCCGGTAGGCCGAAACGAAGAACGCCTTGCTCATGATGCGCGCGCAACGTCGACACCAAAGCTTCATCCTGCCACAGCCGTTTTCGCGCGCGATGCGGATTTTCCATATGACGTACCCGGTGCGGCGCGCGTTGACGATTCGTCCGATATTTGACCGCACCGCGAAAAACCGGACGCCCGTGCGGCTACAATCGTGGCAGCTTTGCCGGGCGCAGGCCGGTGCGGCGTTCGCCCATCCCCGCATACAACACGAGACGAAGCATGAAAAACATCCTCGCGAAACAGACGCGCTACAGCTCGCCCGCGATCTTCTTCCATTGGGCCGTCTTCGTGCTGGTGGCGCTGGCCTACCTGGCCATCGAGATCCGCGGCCCGAAGGGCAGCGACAGCCGTGTGTTCTGGATGAACGTGCACCTCACCGCGGGCACGTTCGTGCTCGTGCTGTCGGTGCTGCGCGTGCTGTGGCGGATCGTGAGCCGTGTGCCGGACGCCATTCAGCAGGCGGCGGTGCTGCGCTGGCTGTCGAAGCTCGCGCATGTCGCGCTCTACGTGTTCATCATCGCGCAGCCGCTGCTCGGCATCATGATGATCAACCTGGGCGGCAAGCCGGTGTCGCTCGACTGGCTCGGCCTGTCGTTCACGCTGTTCGGCCCCGACAAGGCGCTGCGGCCGACGATCAAGGAAGCGCACGAACTGATCGGCAACGCGTTCTACTTCGTGATCGGCCTGCATGCGCTCGCCGCGCTGTACCACCATTTCATCCGGCGCGACAACGTGCTGCGGCGCATGGCGCCCTGATCGCCGCACTCTCCACGCGCGCAGCAGGCGAGGGCGCATGGTTGCGTTGACAACCATGCGCCCTCGCTTCGTTTACCGTCATGCGCGGCTGGTCATCGCGGCGAACATTCTGTAACATCTCGGCTGCTTTTACATTCCCCTTACTCGCCGCCGCGCATGCTGCACCGACATCGTCACCTGACCGCCTGGCTTGGCGTGCTCGCGATCTGGTTCGCGATCGCGGCGCCGCTGGTGTCGCAGTGGCGCGCAGCGCAAGCAGCCACCCCTGACGCGATCGTCTGCAGTGCAGAGCACGGCGCACATCGGTCGCCCGATGCGGGCCGCATGCACGATCACGCGTTGCATCTCGACGCGTGCGGTTACTGCGGCTTCTTCGCGCACAGTCCCGCGATCGGCGCGCCTGCGGCCGCCTCATTCGCTTCCGTTTCCGTCGTTTCCGTTTCCGCCGCCGCGCCGCGTGCCGTCGCGGCGCATGCCGACCGCTATCCGCGCGCGTATCCACGCGCACCGCCCGAGCGCGCCTGACGCGCTTCTTTCCGTTCTTTTTATCGCCGATATCCGTGTAGCCCGTCGAGGCTGCGTGGAGGGCGTCACTCGGGCTTTCGATCATGACCAATTTCCAGTTGCGTGCGCCGCGGGCGTCACGCAATGCCGGCGCGCGCCGTATGCCGCGCATGCTGAAACTTACCGTTCCTGCGCTGGCTGTCGGCGCGCTGGCCGCGACCGCCGCCGCAGCCGAAACGGCGCGCGCCCCCGGCGCACCTGCGGATGACACGACCATGCTGCTGCCACCCGTCGAGGTCGTCGCATCGCCGCTGACGACGCCGCTCGTCGTCGTCACCGATCCGAAGGCGCCGCGCCAGCCGCTGCCCGCCAGCGACGGCGCGGATTACCTGAAGACGATTCCCGGTTTCACGTCGATCCGCAGCGGCGGCACGAACGGCGACCCCGTGCTGCGCGGGATGTTCGGCTCGCGGCTGAATATCCTGGCGAACGGGATGCCGACGCTCGGCGCGTGCCCGAACCGGATGGACGCGCCGACTTCGTACATCGCGCCGGAAAGCTACGACAAGGTCACGGTCGTGAAGGGGCCGCAGACCGTGCTCTACGGCCCGGGCGCGTCGGCCGGCACCGTGCTGTTCGAACGCGTGACGCCGCGTTTCGACAAGCCGGGCATGCGTTTCGACGGCAGCCTCGTCGGCGGCTCGTTCGGGCGCAACGACCAGAACATCGACGTGACGGCCGGCACGCCGGACGTCTACGGCCGCGTGACCGCGAACCACGCGCATTCGCAGGACTACAAGGACGGCAACGGCAACACGGTGCCGTCGCAGTGGGACAAATGGAACGCCGATGCGGCGCTCGGCTGGACGCCCGACGACCATACGCGCGTCGAACTGACGGCCGGCACGGGCGACGGCTACGCGAAGTACGCGGGGCGCGGGATGGACGGCGCGCATTTCCGCCGCGAGACGTTCGGCCTGTCGTTCGACAAGCGGCATCTCGGCGACGTGCTCGACCGGATCGAAGCGCGCGTGTACTACAACGAAGCCGACCACGTGATGGACAACTACACGTTGCGGCAGCCC
Source organism: Burkholderia stabilis (assembly GCF_001742165.1). Lineage (NCBI taxonomy): Bacteria > Pseudomonadati > Pseudomonadota > Betaproteobacteria > Burkholderiales > Burkholderiaceae > Burkholderia > Burkholderia stabilis. Next base: position 3,274,198 of record NZ_CP016443.1, read on the forward strand.
GATCCGACCAGCAGCATGCCGATGCGGATGGCGGCGGAGGTGCGGCGCCGCACGTTCGGTGCGCGCGCGGCCGCGACGTTCCGGTTCGGCGACGACTTCAAGCTCGTGACGGGCGTCGATGCGCAATCGAACCGGCTCGATTCGCGCTCGGCGATGGGCCGGCAGAACTACGGCGACCAGCCGTGGGATGCGCAGGCGGCGATGTGGAACGCAGGAGTGTTCGGCGAGCTGACGTGGTACGCGAGCGAAGTCTCGCGCGTGATCGGCGGCGCGCGTATCGACTATGCGAGCGCACGCGACAAGCGCGCGACGACGAGCGGCATGATGATGAGCAAGCCGAATCCGACCTTCGACGACGATCGCGCGCGCGTGCTGCCAAGCGGCTTCGTGCGCTACGAGCGCGACCTGGCGGCGCTGCCCGTCACGTGGTACGCAGGGATCGGTCATGCGCAGCGCTATCCCGACTACTGGGAGCTGTTCTCCGCGAATCGCGGGCCGGCCGGCTCGGTCAACGCGTTCTCCGCGGTACAGCCCGAAAAGACCACGCAGATCGACATCGGCGTGCAATACAAGAGCGACCGGTTCGACGCGTGGGTGTCGGCCTACGCGGGCTACGTGCAGGACTTCATCCTGTTCAACTACTCGGCCGGCATGATGGGCGCGACCACGCAGGCGACCAACGTCAACGCGCAGATCATGGGCGGCGAAGCGGGCGTGTCGTGGCGGCCGGTTGCGCCGCTGCGCGTCGAGACCTCGCTCGCGTACGCGTGGGGGCGCAACGTGGCGAGCGGCGATCCGCTGCCGCAGATGCCGCCGCTCGAGGCGCGCTTCGGGCTCGAATACACGCGCGGCGCATGGTCGGCTGGCGGCCTGTGGCGGATCGTTGCGCCGCAGCATCGTTATGCACTGAACGAGGGCAACGTGGTCGGCAAGGACTTCGGCCCGAGCGCCGGATTCGGCGTGCTGTCGCTGCATACGCAGTACAACGTGAGCAAGACCGTGCAGATCTCGATCGGCGTCGACAACGTGCTGAACAAGGCTTACACCGAGCATCTGAACCTCGCCGGCAACGCGGGCTTCGGGTATCCGGCGAACGCGCCGGTGATGGAGCCGGGCCGTACCGCATGGCTGCGCGTGAGCGCGAAGCTGTAACGCGTTGCGCGTGTGCGTTGCAGCATGCGCGCGCATGAATGCGGCCCCGCCCGAACGGGCGGGCCGCGTCAAGCGATTAGAGAACCGTGTCTAGTCAGGGCGCAAACGTTCGCGACTCGTGATTCACTCCGCATTCGACGCACACGGCGGCGGCGATGCGCCGTGCGTGCCGATCCGATCTCATTCGTACCGGCAGCACAATAATCAGGAGAACTTGCATGGCCAGATCGATGCGTTCCAGGGTAATGGCAGGGGCAGTGGCATGCGCGATGAGCGTCGCGCCGTTTGCGGGGACCACGGCGCTGATGACGCTCGCGACGACGCGCGCGGCAATGGCGGCGACCGCGCCCGCCGACGACTACGCGACGACGCGTTATCCGATCATCCTCGTGCACGGCCTGACCGGCACCGACAAATACGCGGGCGTGCTCGAGTACTGGTACGGCATCCAGGAGGACCTGCAGCAGCATGGCGCGAGCGTCTACGTTGCGAACCTGTCGGGCTTCCAGAGCGACGACGGCCCGAACGGGCGCGGCGAACAACTGCTCGCCTACGTGAAGACGGTGCTCGCCGCGACGGGCGCGACCAAGGTCAATCTCGTCGGCCACAGCCAGGGCGGGCTGACGTCGCGCTATGTCGCGGCCGTCGCCCCCGATCTCGTCGCGTCGGTGACGACGATCGGCACGCCGCATCGCGGCTCCGAATTCGCCGACTTCGTGCAGGGCGTGCTCGCCTACGATCCGACCGGGCTTTCCTCGTCGGTGATCGCCGCATTCGTCAATGTGTTCGGGATCCTGACGAGCAGCAGCCATAACACGAACCAGGACGCACTCGCCGCGCTGAAGACGCTGACGACCTCGCAGGCCGCCACGTACAACCGGAATTATCCGAGTGCGGGCCTTGGCGCGCCGGGCAGTTGCCAGACCGGCGCGCCGACGGAAACCGTCGGTGGCAACACCCATCTGCTGTATTCGTGGGCCGGCACGGCGATCCAGCCGACGATCTCGGTGTTCGGCGTCACGGGTGCGGCGGACACGAGCACCATCCCGCTCGTCGATCCGGCGAACGCGCTCGACCCGTCGACGCTCGCGTTGTTCGGCACGGGCACGGTGATGATCAATCGCAGCTCGGGCCAGAACGACGGGCTCGTGTCGAAGTGCAGCGCGCTGTACGGCAAGGTGCTGAGCACGAGTTACAAGTGGAACCATATCGACGAGATCAACCAGTTGCTCGGCGTGCGCGGTGCATTTGCGGAAGATCCGGTCGCGGTGATCCGCACGCATGCGAATCGCCTGAAGCTGGCGGGCGTGTAATCGATGACCGCACGTGAAGGGCGCGCGCCGCTGGCGCGGCGCGCTGTGGTCTATGGTGTCGTGGGGCTGGCGGCGATCGCCGGTGCCGCGATGTGGAGCGGTGCAGGATGGCATCGCGGCACGGGGGCGGCCGGCGTGTCGCAGGATGCGGCGCCGGTCGACGGCGTGCCTGCGGCGGCGCCGCAGGCCGCCGTGCCGGCAAGCGCGGGCCTGCCGTCGTCGCTCGCCGGTTCCAGCGCGCCGCGGTTGCCGCTCGATGCGGGCGGCCATCTCGCGAAGTCGCGCGCGGTGCGCGATTTCTTCGACTATTGCCTGACCGCGCAGAGCGATCTGAGTGCGGCCGCGCTCGATGCGCTCGTCGTGCGCGAGATCGCCGCGCAGCTCGACGGCACGGTCGCGCAGGTCGAGGCGCTCGACGTTTGGCACCGGTATCGCGCGTATCTCGACGCGCTCGCGAAATTGCGCGACGCCGGCGCGGTCGACAAGTCCGACCTGGGCGCGCTGCAACTCGCGCTCGACCAGCGCGCGTCGATCGCGTATCGCACGCTCGGCGACTGGAGCCAGCCGTTCTTCGGCGCGGAGCAGTGGCGGCAGCGCTACGACCTCGCGCGGCTGAAGATTGCACAGGATCGCACGCTGACGGATGCGCAGAAGGCCGAGCGGCTCGCGGCGCTCGAGCAGCAGATGCCGGCCGACGAGCGCGCCGCGCAGCAGCGTGTCGAGAAACAGCGGGCTGCGATCGACCAGATCGCGCAACTGCAGAAGAGCGGGGCGACGCCCGACGCGATGCGTGCGCAACTGACGCAGACGCTCGGGCCCGAGGCCGCCGCGCGCGTCGCGCAGATGCAGCAGGACGACGCATCGTGGCAGAGCCGCTACACGGACTATGCGGCACAGCGCGCGCAGATCGAATCGGCCGGCCTGTCGCCGCAGGATCGCGACACGCAGATTGCCGCGCTGCGGCAGCGCGTGTTCACGAAACCCGGCGAAGCCGTGCGCGCGGCGTCGCTCGATCGCGGGGCGGGCAGCGCGCAGTAACGCGGACGGCGTGTGACCGAGCCTATGCCGCGCGCGTGATGTCCCGAGGCAGATGTTGCTCGATGGTTTGCGCGAGCGTGTCGAACGCCGGGCCGATGCCTTCGTGCGCGACGCACGCATAGCCGAGCAGCAGGCCGCGCTGCGCGCTGTCGAGGTTGCTGTAGTAGCTCGTGAGCGGGCGCACGATCACGCCCGCGTCGAACGCGCTCTGCGTGACGGCGCGATCGTCGCATGCGTCGGGCAGGCCGAGCACCAGATGCAGGCCGGCCTCGTCGCCCATCACCGGCAGCGCGTCGCCGAAGCGCGTGCGGATCGCGTCGATCATCAGTTGCCGGCGCTCGCCGTACAGCGTGCGCATCCTTCTCACGTGCGAAGTCAGGTGGCCGTCCATGATGAATTCGGCGAGCACGGCCTGCTGCATCAGCTGGCCTTCGCGATACAGCTCCGACAGCCCGGTGCGGAACGTGTCGACCAGATGCTCGGGCACGACCATGTAGCCCATCCGCAGGCCGGGGAACAGCATCTTGCCGAGGCTGCCGACGTAGATCACGCGGCCGCCCTCGTCGAGCCCCTGCAGCGACGCGAGCGGGCGGCTGCCGTAGCGGAATTCGCTGTCGTAGTCGTCCTCGATGATCCAGCAGCGGTGCTGGCGCGCGTATTCGAGCAGCATCCGGCGCCGCGCGAGACTCATCACCATCCCGAGCGGGTACTGATGCGACGGCGTGACGAGCACGAGCCGCGGCGGATGCTGCATGTCGCTGGCGCGCGGGTCGAGCCCCTCCTGGTCGACCGGCACCGGCGCGAGCGTGAGGCCGGCCGCCTGCAGGACGCTGCGCACGCCCCAGTAGCACGGTTCCTCGACCCACGCGCGATCGCCGATGTCGGCGAGCAGCCGCACCGCGAGATCGATCGACTGGTGGATGCCCGTCGTGATGATCACCTGGTCGGGAGAGCATTTGACCGAACGCGCGACGCGCAGGTAATCGGCGAGCGCGCGCCGCAGCGGGCGGTAGCCGCCGCCCGGCGCATAGGTCAGCAGCTCCGGGTTCGCCTCCTTCCACAGCCGCGCCTGCAGGCGGCTCCACGTGCGGCTCGGAAATTCCGACACGTCCGGCACCCCCGGCATGAATGCCCCCCACTGGCGCCGCGACACGCCCGCGTGCTCGATCAGCCGGCGGCCGCGCATCGAGAGGCTGTCCTGCATGTCCGGTGCCTCCGGCTGCGCGGGCGCATCGGCGCCGGACGGCGGCTGCGCGGCGCCCGGCGCGCGGATCACGGCCGCGTCCGGCCGCGTGTCGGCCACGTAGGTGCCGCTGCCGGTCGTCGTCAGCACGTAGCCTTCGGCCGTCAACTGGTCGTACACGTGCAGCACGGTATTGCGCGCGATCGACAGGTCGGCCGCGAGCGTCCGCGAACTCGGCAATTTCGTCCCTGGCCCCAATTCGCCGGTCAGGATGGCCTGCTGCATGAGTTGCAGCAACTGCCGGTACATCGGCTCGGACGAGCCTCGGTCGAGCCGGGCGGAGAGCCAGTCGGCAAGGATCACGGTATCCAAAGTGGTCCTACTTGGAATATTGAAATGGTTCCCTAGTATAGAACCGTGCGCGCCGTATAGTGGCTCGCATCTCTCCGGAGAACGCCGGGCCGCCCCGGGTTTTCCGCCCCGAAGGAAGTTGCCTCGGGGTGACTTCCTCGGGGGCCTGGCGCGCAGCGGCAGGTTGGGGGGCATTCATAAACGATTGGTGCGCAGCAAGGGGACAGGCACGATGAAGTCCGATGATGTGATCGTCAGCTTTCGCGGCGTGCGGAAGACCTACGACGGCGAAACGCTGGTCGTCAAATCGCTCGACCTCGATATCCACCGCGGGGAATTCCTGACGCTGCTCGGGCCGTCGGGCTCCGGCAAGACGACCTGCCTGATGATGCTCGCCGGGTTCGAGTTCCCGACCGGCGGCGAGATCCGCCTCGACGGCGAACTGCTGAACAACGTGCCGCCGCACAAGCGCAACATCGGCATGGTGTTCCAGAACTACGCGCTGTTCCCGCACCTGACGGTCGAGCAGAACGTCGCGTATCCGCTGACCGTGCGCAAGCTGCCCGCCGCCGAGCGCGCGGAGCGCGTCGCGCACGCGCTGAAGATGGTGCAGATGGAGCGCTTCGCGAAACGTTACCCGGCGCAGTTGTCGGGCGGCCAGCAGCAGCGCATCGCGCTGGCGCGGGCGCTCGTGTTCGAGCCGAAGCTGGTGCTGATGGACGAGCCGCTCGGCGCGCTCGACAAGCAGTTGCGCGAACACATGCAGTACGAACTGAAGGCGCTGCACGAAAAGCTCGGCGTGACGTTCGTGTACGTGACGCACGACCAGGGCGAGGCGCTGACGATGTCCGATCGTGTCGCCGTGTTCGACAAGGGCATCGTGCAGCAGCTCGACACCGTCGACCGCCTGTACGAATCGCCGTGCAATGAATTCGTCGCGAACTTCATCGGCGACAGCAACCGGCTGCGCGGCACCATCGCGCGCGTCGACGGCGAATTCTGCGAATTCCGGCTCGACGACGGCACGCAACTCGTCGGCCGCCGCATCGGCGACGCGGCCGAAGGCGCAGCGGCCGTCGCGTGCATCCGCCCCGAACGCATGAGCCTCGCCGCGCACGGTGCGAACGGCCACGCGCACGGCGCGGCCGCGAACCGCCTGACGGGCGAGGCGCGCAGCCTCATCTATTTCGGCGATCACGTGCGCATGCGCTGCGCGCTGCCCGGCCAGGACGAATGCTTCGTGAAGGTGCCGCTCGGCACCGGCGCGATCGATGCGTTCTCGCCCGGCGCGCCGGTCTCGCTGGCGTTCGCGCCCGAACACCTGCGCGTGTTCGCGTGAGCAGGGTTTCCCCGATTTTCCGCAGCACGTCGTCAACAACAACTGCCCACTTCCACCACGAGAGGAGAGGAACCATCATGAACCGAGCAAGCTTTACCGCGCGTCGCACCGCGCTGGCACTGGCGCTCGCCGTCGTCGGCGCATCGGCCGCGGCCGCCGAACTCACGGTCGTCAACTTCGGCGGCGCGAACGGCGACGCGCAGAAGGCCGCGTTCAACCAGCCGTTCGAGAAAGCGACCGGCAACAAGGTCACCGCCGTCGAGTACAACGGCGAGCAGGCGAAAGTGAAGGCGATGGTCGAGGCGAAGCACGTCAACTGGGACGTGGTCGAAGTCGAGTCGGGCGACCTGAACCGCGGCTGCGACGAAGGGCTGTACGAGAAGCTCGACTGGTCGAAGATCGCGAAGAAGTCCGACCTGATTCCGGAATCGCCGCAGGTGTGCGGCGTCGGCTTCTTCGTGTGGTCGACGGCGCTGTCGTACAACGCGGACAAGCTGAAGTCGGCGCCGACCGGCTGGGCCGATTTCTGGAACGTGAAGAAATTCCCCGGCAAGCGCGGGATGCGCAAGGGCGCGCGTTACAACCTCGAATTCGCGCTGATGGCCGACGGCGTTCCGACGAAGGATGTCTACAAGGTGCTCGGCACGAAGGCCGGCCAGGATCGCGCGTTCAAGAAGCTCGACGAGCTGAAGCCGTACATCCAGTGGTGGGAAGCGGGCGCGCAGCCGCCGCAGTTCCTCGTCGCCGGCGACGTCGTGATGTCGACCGCGTACAACGGCCGCATCGACGCCGCGCAGAAGGAAGGCAAGAACCTGAAGGTCGTGTGGAACGGCAGCATCTACGACCTCGACTACTGGGCGATTCCGAAGGGCTCGCCGAACAAGGCGCTTGCCGAGCAGTACATCGCGTACTCGCTGACGCCGAAGCCGCAGCAGGCCTATGCGCAGCACATCGCGTACGGCCCGGCGAACATCGCGGCGATCAAGTCGCTCGATGCGAAGACGCTCGCGAACCTGCCGAACTCACCGGCCAACGGCAAGAACGCGGTGCTGGAGGACATCGGTTTCTGGACCGACCACAGCGACGAGCTCGAGCAACGCTTCGCCGCGTGGGCGACGAAGTAAGCGCCCGGATGTCCTGACGCAACCGGCCGCGCGGCGCGTGTATCGCGCCGCGCGGCATGCCGCCGGATCACGGTCCGGCCGGAGAGAACCGTTGAACACGATGACGATCGCGCCTTCCTCGTCGAGCGTTGCGCTCAAGCGCGAACTGAAGGCCGCCGAGGCCCGCAAGCGCACGATGGCGCTGCTGCTCGTCGCGCCGCTCGCGATTTTCCTGCTGCTGATTTTCGTCGTACCGATCGGCACGCTGCTCACGCGCGCGGTGCAGAACCCCGAGATCGCGAGCGCGTTGCCGAACACGATCGCCGCGTTGTCGGGCTGGGACCGCAAGACGCCGCCGGCCGCCGCCGCGTACGTCGCGCTCGCGGCCGACATGACGAAGGTGGCCGACAGCGAGGCGATGGGCGCGCTCGCGCGGCGCCTGAACACCGAGATTCCCGGCTATCGCTCGCTCGTCGCGAAGACGGCGCGCGCGATGCCGCTGAAGGGCGACAACGACACGGCGCTGACGCCCGCGCAAACCCGCGAGAAATTCGTCGCGCTCGACTCGCGCTGGGGCGATGTCGCGTACTGGCAGTCGATCGCGAAGAACGGCAGCGCATATTCGCCGTTCTACCTGCTCGCCGCGCTCGATCACAAGCAGGACGGCTTCGGCCACATCGTGCAGGCCGATCCCGACCAGTCGATCTACCTCGCGATCTTCGGCCGCACGTTCGTGATCGGCGTCGCGGTCACGCTGTTCGCGTTGCTGCTCGGCTACCCGCTCGCGTACTGGATCTCGACGCTGTCGGAGCGGCGCGCGAACCTCGTGATGATCCTCGTGCTGATTCCGTTCTGGACGTCGGTGCTGGTGCGCGTCGCCGCGTGGATCGTGCTGCTGCAGAGCGAAGGGCTCATCAACACCGCGCTGATCGGCAGCGGGCTGATCTCGCATCCGCTGACGCTGCTTTTCAATCGCGTCGGCGTGTACATCTCGATGACGCACATCCTGCTGCCGTTCATGATCCTGCCGCTCTACAGCGTGATGAAGTCGATTCCGCCGACCTACCAGCGCGCGGCCGTGTCGCTCGGCAGCCATCCGTTCGCCGCGTTCTGGCGCGTGTACGTGCCGCAGACCTATCCGGGCGTCGGCGCGGGTGCGCTGCTCGTGTTCATCCTCGCGATCGGCTACTACATCACGCCCGCGCTGCTCGGCGGACCGAACGACCAGATGGTCAGCTACTACGTCGCGTACTTCACGAACGTGACGATCAACTGGGGCATGGCGTGCGCGCTCGGCGGGCTGCTGCTCGCGGCGACGCTCGTGCTGTACGCGGTGTACGGGCGCTTCACGCGCACGAACGTGAGCCTCGGCTGAGCGCCTCGCACACGGAAAAGGAAACGGGAAGGGGATGCCCAACATGAAACTTGCCAGGCCGCTGTTCGCGCCGCACATGTCGTTCGTCGAGCGCGCGTGGTACGTCGCGCTGCGCGTGCTCGTCGTGCTGACGCTGCTGTACCTGATCCTGCCGGTGCTCGCGATCGTGCCGCTGTCGTTTTCGTCGAGCACGTTCCTCGTCTATCCGATCCCGGGCTTCTCGATGCGCTGGTACGAGAACCTGATCGCGTCCGACGAGTGGCGGATGGCCGCGAAGAACAGCTTCATCGTCGCGCCGTCGGCCACCATCGTCGCGACCGTGCTCGGCACGCTCGCCGCGATCGGCCTCACGAAGGCCGACTTCCGCGGCAAGGGATTGCTGATGGCCGTGCTGCTGTCGCCGATGATCGTGCCGGTCGTCGTGGTCGGCGTCGGCATGTACCTGTTCTTCGCGCCGCTCGGGCTCGCGAATACCTATACGGGGCTGATCGCCGCGCACGCGGCGCTCGGCGTGCCGTTCGTCGTGACGACGGTCGCCGCGACGCTGCAGGGCTTCAACCAGAACCTCGTGCGCGCGAGCCTGTCGCTCGGTGCGAATCCGGTGTCGACCTTCTTCCGCGTGACGCTGCCTGTGATCGCGCCGGGCGTGATGTCGGGCGCGCTGTTCGCATTCGCGACGTCGTTCGACGAAGTGGTCGTCACGCTGTTCCTCGCGGGCGCGGACCAGACGACGCTGCCGCGCCAGATGTTCACCGGCATCCGCGAGAACATCAGCCCGACGATCGCCGCGCTCGCGACGATCCTCATCATCTTCTCGACGAGCCTGCTGCTCGCGCTCGAGTGGCTGCGCGGGCGCAATGCGCGGCGCGCGGTGACCTGATCGGACCGGGCGCGACGGCGGCGCGCGCGCCATGCTTCGGCGCATTGCCGATGCGTGGCGCTGCCGGCCGACGCGGCCGGTCCGGCCGCCGGCGCCGACACGACGAAGCCGGGCACGCGCCCGGAAGGTCGCCCGGCGCTTGCCAGATCGCCGATCGTTGTGCGCTCAACGATGCCGCGCGCAACGCACGGCATCGCGCAAGCTTTCGTTTCGCTGACTGACGACGCGGCTGCCTGCACGTTCGATGCGGCTCTGCAACAATACGGTTCGCGACGGCACGCGAGCCGGTTTCATTGCCTGGAACGCATGCCGTCGCGCCGCTCAATCCGCGACGCCTCGCGTCGCCCGTCTGCCGAGCCCGATCTTGTCCGAATTCGCTCCTGCCGCCGGTATCGCCGAACCGGCCGTCAACTGGCGTGCGATGTCCGCCGTGCTGCTGGCCGTCGCGCTCGCGACGCTCGACACCGCGATCGCGAACACCGCGCTGCCCGCGATCGCCGCCGACCTGCATGCGTCGCCGGCCGCCTCCGTGTGGATCATCAACGCGTACCAGCTCGCGATGGTCGCGACGCTGCTGCCGTTCGCATCGCTCGGCGACATCGTCGGCCACAAGCGCGTGTACATCGCCGGGCTCGCGGTGTTCACGCTGGCGTCGCTCGGCTGCTCGCTCGCATCGACGCTGCCGATGCTGACCGCCGCGCGGATCGTGCAGGGCTTCGGCGCGAGCGCGATCATGAGCGTCAACGTCGCGCTGATCCGCGGCCTGTTTCCCGCGCACCGGCTCGGGCGCGGCGTCGGCTTCAACGCGCTCGTGGTCGGCGTGTCGTTCGCGATCGGGCCGACGATCGCGTCGCTGATCCTGTCGGTCGCCGCGTGGCCGTGGCTGTTCGCGGTAAACGTGCCACTCGGCGTGTTCGCGCTTGCCGTGGCGATTCCGTCGCTGCCGCAGACGGCGCGCGGCAAGCATGCGTTCGATCCGGTCGCCGCGCTGTTCAACGTGATCACGTTCGCGTCGTTGATCTTCGCGCTCGGCGAATTCGCGCAGCGCGGGCCGCTGCGTGTCGTGCTCGCGGCGGCCGCGGTCGCGCTCGTGTTCGGCTGGCTGTTGATCCGTCGCCAGGCCGGGCACCCGGCGCCGATGCTGCCGGTCGACCTGTTTCGCCGCCCCGTATTCACGCTGTCCGCGCTGACGGCGGTCTGCGCATTCGCCGCGCAAGGGCTCGCGTTCGTGTCGCTGCCGTTCTATTTCGAGACCGTCCTGCATCGCAGCGCGGTCGAGACGGGTTTCCTGATGACGCCGTGGTCGGCGATCGTCGCGCTTGCCGCGCCGATCGCGGGCCGGCTGTCGGATCGTTACCCGCCCGGTTTGCTCGGCGCGATCGGGCTCGCGTTGCTGAGCGCCGGCATGGTGTCGCTCGCCGCGCTGCCGGCGACGCCGAACGTATTCGACATCGGCTGGCGGATGATGCTGTGCGGCGCGGGTTTCGGTTTCTTCCAGTCGCCGAACCTGAAGGCGCTGATGTCGAGCGCGCCGCCCGAGCGCAGCGGCGGCGCGAGCGGGATCATCGCGACCGCGCGGCTGATCGGGCAGGCGACGGGCGCCGCGCTCGTCGCGCTGTCGTTCGGGATCGCGGGGCGCCACGGGCCGACGCTCGCGCTGATGCTCGGCGCGGGGTTTGCGGGCGCGGCGAGTGTCGCGAGCGGGCTGCGGCTGTTTGCGCCGTCGCATCGGGCCGGCGTGGCGGCCGCGCCGGAGCGGGCGAGGGAGTAGTCGCGCACGCGAATGCGGCGTGACCTGACGATCCGAAGGCGGTAAACGGACGAACCGGCGCGCGACGATCGTCTTCGCGCGCCGGCTTTCACCTGTCGATCAGAACCCGCCCGACTTGATCAGCTGGTTGAGGTTCGCGATGTTCAGGCTGCCGAAGCCGGTGGTCAGATCCCAGCCGGTGCCGGCGGTGTAGCCATACCCCTGATAGCCGTTGTTCCCCGACACGACGTCATAGCGCACGAGCGACGGGTTCGACGGAATCGCGCGGTACAGGTTGCTGGCCGGGAAGCCGAGACCCGTGCCGTTCGCGGCGAGCAGGCGCGCCCAGAAGCCCGTGAACAGCGGCGCGGCGAGACTCGTGCCGCCGATCTGCTGCACCTGGCCGTAGTTGTAGATCAGCGCGCCCGTGCTTTGCGCGGCGTCGAACGACACGTCCGGCAACTGACGGTTGCTGCCCGACTGCCACGACGGCGCGGGCAGGATCGTGCTGACGCCGCCGCCCGTCGCCCACAGCTTGCCGTTGCCGTCGAGGCCTTCGTTCCACACCGTTTCGTTCGAGAAGGCGCCAGCCGATGTCGTGTAGAGCGTCGTGCCGCCGATCGCGAGCACATGCGGCGACGCAGCCGGCCACGACACCGTGTAGTTCGCGCCGTCCGGATAGCCGCGGTTGTTGCACTCGTACACGCCTTCGTCGCCCGACGATACCGAGAACGTCTGGCCTTGCGCCGCAGCCGTCGTGAAGATCTGCTCCTCGGCGTCGATCGTGCCGTCCGCGTTCGCGTCGGTCTCGCACCAGCCGAGCGACACGTTGATCACCTTCGCAGTGTTGTCCGACACCGCGCGGTTGAATGCTTGTGTCAGGCCCGTGTTGCCGGATGCGTTGAGGTCCGCCATGTAGAACACGAGCTTGCCGACCTGGCCGCCGGCCGCGCCGACGATCGACTGGCTGTCGAGATCCCATTCGCCCTGGCCGTCCTGGTCGTCACTGTAGCTGCCGCTGGTGCCGTTGGTCTTGACGGTCTGCGTGGAGACTGTGCCGTAACCGTTGCTCGACGTGAACTGCTTCAGGTCCTGCAGCGTCTGCGACACGCCGCCGATCGTGATGATGCCGACGGTCACGCCGGCTGCGGTCGGCACGCCGGTCGCGTTGTAGAGGCCCGGGAATTCCTTCGGATAGTGGCCGGTGGCCGTGCCGGCCGCGAGCGCTTGCGGTTTCGCCACGTTGCCGATGCGCAGCATCGGCCGTGCACGCGCGACGCTTTGCAGCCCGAGCACCGAGCCGACGACGTTGCCGAGCGCGCTCGGCACCTGCGCGGTCGACGCATTCGCGAAGCCCGAGCGGCCCGCGTACTGGAAGCGCACGAGCGACGTGTTGAACGCGGTCTTCACCGTGCCGGCCGTGCCGCGCGCGGATACCAGCAACCGGTTCGGCGCGACCTCGATGTTCACGAAGCCGCTCTTGCGCAGATAGTCGACGACCGACTTCACTTGCGCTTCGGTCGGCGCGTAACTGGCGAGGAACTGCTCGTGCGTGAGGTACTGGCGGTAATGCGCGCTGCCGGGCCGGTTCACGTCGCGCGCCAGTTGCTTGAGCTGCGCGGCGTTGCGCAGCTTCAGGCTGACGACGACGTCGGTCGTCTCGCCGGCCGCGAGTTCGAGCGACGGCGCCGCGCTGCGCGCCATCAGTTGCGGGCCGGTCAGAAAGGCCTTCGTGTTGGTATCGACCCAATCCGTCGTCGCGTGCGCCGCACCGGCGGCGAGCACGAGCGGCCACGCACACGCGAGGCGGCGGGGCGACGGAAGGGGAAGGGCAAACCAGGCGTTCCTTTTCATCGGGAGTCCTTTTTTAGGAGAGGCGACGTTACTGGAACCCCCGGCCCTTGTGGGGCCGCGAGCGGTGACGAGCGTAGGGCGTCGGTGCCGTTCAGGTAGCTGCCAGTTTCCATAGCTGTCAGTTCTGACATCGGTGGGCGATCGGGCGTGTCTCGTGCACCACGTGCGACGGGTGGACGCCATCGGCAAAGGAACCGGTTCGCGGCACGACTGCGCGGCAATGCGCGACGTTCGCGCGCACGAGTCGGTCGCCGCGACGCCGGAACATGCGCGATGACGGAGCGGGCATGTGTGCGCACGCTCGATTCCGGATTGGTGGGCGCAGGATGCCGAGTCGCACTATGTGGTCAAACGACGCGATGCGGCAGCAACGGATTCGCGCATGCACAAAAAAGGGGCCGGCCGTATGCAGGCGTTTCCCGAACTGTGGAACAGCGCATCGCGCAGTCTTGCAGGCTGCTTTCGGTTGCAGGGACGTCGCCGTGAATTAGAGGAAATGCTCGAGTTTGGGCGAGGGAAGTCGGGACTGTCCGCGATGCCTTTGTGAAGCGATGCCGTTGTTGCGTGGGCAATCCTCAGTGTGGTGCGCAATGATCTGCGGTCGCGATCGCTGACGATTGATCTCCGCTATCGCCGAAATTGGATTGGAGGGGCTCAACGCGCATTTCGCGATGGGCCGAGCGGGAGTTTTTCGTATTGCATGTTCGATTATCAGTCGGCTATCCCGATTCTCACGAAATGCCTTCGAGCCGCCGGCGTCCCGAGAGTGACGCTCGGTCGTACTTCGGCGCGGACGCCCCGTTGTCCTGAACGCACCGGAGATGTTGCACGGTGAAGCTCTATGAGCCAGCAGCGTGGTGCTAATCAAGCGAATCGCTATCCGGGAAGCACGGAGTCTGTTTGTGTTCGACCGGAGCCCGTTAATCGATTCGGCTTCGAATCCCGGCTTTTGCTAATTTCATATTCGTCTTATGGCGGTATCGTCACTCGCGCCGTTAAAGTCTCGCGGGTTATTCCGCGAACGTTTTCGGAGGGCTCTTTGACCGCGAGTACGGCCATTTCCGACACACCCGCGCGAGCGGGTGTCAATATTCACCAGTTCTACAGCCTGGATCTCAAGGGCGCACCTGCTGCTGCGCTTGCCGACATCTACGAGTTCGAAGGGACGCGGGGGATCGGCGAGCCGACCAAGTACACGATCCAGTTCACGCATCCCCGTCATGACTTGTCGCGCAGCGAATTCCTGAACCGGATGGGCGCGTTCGTGATCCAGCCGCCGCTGCGTGACCGCTGGAGTCAGCCGGAAGGCGCGCGACGCGTGCAAGGCGTGGTAACGAGCTTCGTGCTGAAGGCCACCAATCGCGACGAGTCGCTGTACGAAATCGTGCTGGAATCGCGTCTGGCGCTGTTGCGCAATACGCCGAAATGCCGGTTCTTTCTGGACATGAGCATTCCCGAGATCATAGAGCGGATTCTGCGGGAGCACGAATTCAACCGGATTTTTGCGAGCTTTGAATTCAAGCTGCACCGGATCTATCGCAAGCGCAGCTTCGTGATGCAATGGGGCGAGGATGACTTGGCGTTCATTACGCGTTTATGCCGACGCTCGGGTATCTGGTTTGTGTGCGAGGAAGGAGAACGTTGCGAGCGCGTGCGCTTCGGCGACGACTATGCACACTATCGCCGTGATCCAGAGCGCCTGACGGTCGCGTACCGGCCGCACGGCGGGCTGGAAGCCGGAGGCATCGAGTCGGTCAGCGCGCTCGAAATGCATGCGAAGACCTTGCCGGAGGCCTACACGGTACGCACGTTCAGCACCGAAACGGCGATTTCCGATCCGATCGAGGCCGCCAGCCCGATCCACGACGACCGCACCACGTATGGCGAAGCGTATACGTGGGGACCACCGAACCGGAGCGAGGACGAGGCGAAGGAGGAGGCGCAACTGCGTCGCGAGGCAGCGCTGGCCGGGCAGGTCGCGTATCGCGGCGAGTGCGACATGCTGGACCTCACGCCCGGCTCGGTGCTGAAACTATCGAACCGGGCGTTTCCCGATGCGAAGCACGGGCTGGTTGTGGTGCGGGTCATGTGCGGCGCGAGCCGGAAGAAAACGTATCGCGTGAAGTTCGACGCGATTCCGTCCGACCGCCAATATCGAATGCCGTTGATGGAGGAAGCGTGGCCGAGAGTCGACGGGGTCATCACCGGGACGATCGCGTCGTCGGGCGGCTGGAAAGACCCGTATCTGGATAGTCAGGGCGAATACATCGTCGATCTCCATCTGGATCGCGACACGCGGGCGCCGGGGCTGCAAAGTTGCCCGATGAGGCTGGCGAAGCCGTTCGCGGGACCGAACCAGACCGGTTTTCACTTCGGGCTCGTCGAGGGCACGGTTGTCGGCGTGAGCTTCCTGTGGGGCTGCGTGGATTTGCCGTTCATCAGCCACGTGCTGCATACCGCTCAACACACGGATCCGATCGTCGCGGGCGTACCGTGGGGCACGCGCAATACGATTCGCACGCACTCGAACAACACCGTCGAGCTGGACGACCGGAAAGGCAAGGAACACATCAAGGTCGCGACCGAGCACGGCAAGACGCAGTTGAATCTGGGCTATACGGTGGACCGGGAACAGCAGCGGCGAGGCGAGGGTTTCGAGTTGCGCACGGACGATCGGGGGCACGTGCGCGCGAGTGGTGGTCTGCTGGTGTCGTCCGACAGGCAGGAGAAGGCGGTCGGGCAGATGACCTACATGAGGCCCGCGACGAATCAGTTTGCGCTGACGCAGGCACAAGCTCAGGGGTTGACCGATGCCGCAGCTGTGGCGCAGGCGGAAATCGCGGACCTGAGGGCGGAAAACGCATGGCTGAAGGACGAGCTGGCGAGCTTGAAGACGGCCGTGATCGCGCTGTCCGCGCCGAACGGCATTGGCCTGGCGACGCCGGATCGAGTGATGGTGTCGGCGGGCAAGGACGTGAGCGTCGGCACGTCGTCGCGGTTCAACGTGAATGCGCTCCGGAACGTCGCGATCGCGGCGGGCGAGGTGCTGTCGCTGTTTGCACACAAGTTCGGCATCAAGCTTTACGCCGCGCGCGGCAAGGTTCAAATCCAGGCGCAGTCGGACACGATGGAGCTGGTGTCGCAGAAGGACATGCGGATCACCAGTGCCGATGGCACCACGACGGTCAATGCCGCCAACGGGGTTGTGCTTGGCGGTGGCGGCACGGCCTACATCAAGGTGCAGGGCGATAACGTCGAGATTGGCGGGGCCGGCTGCCTGATCCTCAAGATCATCGAAATCCAGAAGGAAGGGCCGGGTGCGCTGTCGCTGCCGGTTCCGAAGTTTGACCAGATCGATATCGCGAATGACGAGCGGTTCATTCTCAGCGACGACATCACCGGCCGGCCGGTCGCAAACCGACCGTACAAGATTCAGCTCGCCAGCGGACAGATTATCGAGGGCATAACCAGCGACAAGGGGGAGACCTCGTTGAGCCGGCAGGATGTTGCGCGGGGGCTCAAGTTGCTGCTTCAGAACAATAAGGAGGTCTGATTCATGATGGACCAGTCCAACCAGCCGGACGATGCGGATACGCCGAAACCCTACCGGCACGACACCGCAACGCGCATCGTGCCGATGCAGCGCGATCATCTTGGGCAACCTTATTGGGAGTCATATCACACTCCGAGCAGTTTTCAGGTGCGCGCCGAGTGCCGCATTCCACCGCACATGCCGAGCGTCATCATCTTTGTGCATGGCGTTAATTCCACGGGGGAGTGGTATGACGCGGCGGAACAGGCGTTGTGCGATGGGTTGAATGACCGGTTAAAGCGGCCTGAAGGCGCGAAGCTGAAAGCTAACAATTACATCGCGGTTGATCCTGATACGAAGAAGCCGATTCCTCGTCAGCTCGATCCCGACGCGACCGGAAATTCCCCCGTGATCCGCTTCTATTGGGGTTACAGCGCGGCCCCGGCACCGAGCGCAATTGGCGCATCCCGATGCGCAACCCGCGCGGCTTCGATGCGTGGGCGCCCGTGTGCACGAATGAAAAAGGTCCGTGGTATTGGGGGGGCGGTCCTTTCCAGAACGGCACCAACAACCTGCCGCAATTGTGGAGCTCCGAGGGATTCAAGCGTCACGTGCTCAGGTTCGATATGGAGTCGTTGAACACGGAGTCCGATCGCCAACTGCAGGACTCTCCGCCGCGCACTTACTACGCGCATGCGGCCCAACGGTTGGCCGACCTGATCGACCGGATTCGCGACGAGTGTCCGCGCGATACGGTGACTGTGATGTCGCATAGCCAAGGGACGATGATCGCGCTCGCGGCGACCGCCTTATGCAAGACACGCGCGCCCGATGCGGTGTTTGTGATGAACTCGCCGTATGCCCTCGATGACAAGATCACGGACGCTCTGACTTGCGGTACGGAACGCCCCACTCCGGAGGCGCGCATCAACACTTTCCGGAACATCGCAAACCGGATCAAGCAGGACAAGCACGTTTTCACCGAGACGGAATTGAAGCAGCTTCAGTGCGGCGCGTCCGAGGACATGGATTTCTGGCGGCCCGACAACCGGCGCAAGTCCGGCGTGCACGAGCGCGACAATCATGGCCGACTGTACGTGTACTTCACGCCGCATGATCGCGTGATGGGCGCCACGCCGCTGCAAAGCATCGGCTGGCAGGGCGTGGATGACAAATTGCTCGCCGAGTTGGGCGATACCGTCAAGCAGCGCATGCTGGCGCGCGGTACGCCGGTGGGCGACGCGCCGGGCGTGAGGAAGTTCGGCACGCTGCCGCCTACTCCCGAAGACAAGCTTGTGTCCGGAGCAAAGTCGACCGATTTCTGGAACGGTAACCGGGCTATTTTTACGCCTCTCCTGAAGCTGTGGGCGGTACCGCATCCCGATAAAACGGTAATGATCAACGCCGAGCAGGTGCCGAACCCGGTCACGGAAGAAGAAATGAAATACTTCGATGCGTCTCGTCTGGTTGCGCCTGAGATGGGTAAGTGGGTCAAGAATCCAATCGATCCAAACCAGGGGCAATACGCTGATCCTGACTACCGTTACATGCGCTCGATTTATCAGCCGGAGCGTACCGTTACTACCGAGGATATCTACAGCTCTAGACGCATGACGCGGCCTGAGACCCAGGACGAAATGCTGCAGCGACTCGACACCTATCTCGCCGAGCCAACCAATCACAGCACGTTGCCGCAGCATCACGCGTTTATGCGTCGGGTGGCTGCCTATGATCTCCCAGTCGGCTTTTGTGATGCATATGAGAGACCGGCGTTCTGGACCCGTCTGATGAAATTTGCCGACTGGACGCAAGGCTATGACGATTACTTTGAGCTTGGCGCCCCCCAAAGCGTTGTCAAACCTACCTATATCGATTGGGCTACGGTGGCCGAGGAACAAAGCAAGGCCGAAGTCGAGCAACTTCGGCAACAACAATGGAAAGGGGGAGCGTGATGAGGTACTCGATTGTTGTCATTGTACTGGCTGCCCTGATACAGGGATGCGTGACACAGCAGAGGCAGATATTTTCATTGGGTAATTTTCTGCGTGCAAACGTGCTGCCCTATGATTCACCACCCCAGATCATCTACCGAATCGATGACCACCGTTTTGTGACACTCGAGAACTATCGAGACTGCAATTACGGTCAAGCCTATTACAACGATACGCACGCTGGGATAAAAACAGGCTTGGGTAGAGCGAGTGTCGAAGATTACCAAGGTCGACTAATTAATGCTGATCTGACTGGGCGAAATTTAGCCTTTCCGTCCGGTGCGCCGCCGCATCTTGGAACGTCGGATCACGGCGTCGATGTTGGATTGTTGTATTCGACGGACGGCGGGAGAAGCTTCGCTGCAATGGTTTATATGAAGAACAGTTTTGATCCGTTCGAGGACTCGAAGAACTATTCGGTGTTCGTAACCGAAGACAAAGTCTATGTCGCGAAGAAGTGGGGAGACGACGATGCCTACGTCGTTGTATCTCCGATGGTGCCGGGTATTGACTTAAACAGGCCCTATCCGCCTGGTGTCAGGGGCGGGAGCTTTGCAGCATCAAAGCGACCAGGTGTTTTTTCAAAGCTTCGCACGCCCTCCGGCCAGGACCGCATCACCTGCGACGCGTCGATCAAGCCGTCTAACCCGGATGCACCGCTGGTACCCCAATGACGTACTCGGTTTCACCACCCTTCATGGAGCACACCATCATGAAAAACCCAGTGTGCCTGGGCGATGCGACGACACATGGCGGCGTCGTCAAGACCGCATCATCGACATTCGATCTCGACGGCCGCAAGGTGGCGCTGCTGCATGACGTCGTCTCGTGCCCGGAGCACGGCGACAACTCGATCATCGAGTGCACCGAGGGCTACAGCGAAGGCGGCCGAAAATGGGCGGTGCATATGTGCCGGACGCGGTGTGGCAGCCAGGTGATCGCCAGCAGCAAAGGGATGAAAATCGCATGAGTCGAACGTGGACGATCCCGAACATCGGGGAGTATCAGTACGGCAAGCCACCGTCGATCTGGTGGTGCGTCCTTGCCATCGTTGTCATCCAGGCCGCGGGCATGCTCATCGCGGTACTCAACTGGGAGCAGGGCAAGCCGGTGATGTCCGAACTCCTCTTCGAGCGCGCGGTGCTGTTGCCGCTGCTGGTGTCGGGAGCCGTGTGCGGGGTGATCTATGTCGGCTACGAGGAGTGGATCGAGCGGGTTGATTGGTGGAATTTCCTGTGCCGCAGCGAGCGGGCTGCATGGCGGCAATGGGCGCAAGCGCACATGGCGATCGTCAATAGCATTGCGTTGACGCCTGAGCCCGAGTTGGCCGAACGTCTGCTGGGTCTGGAGGGCAGTACGCCGATTAATCCCGGCAAGATCCTGTCCTTGCCGGTGACGGAAAGCTCGGCAGGGGCATCGCGGCTTGGGCGGGTGTTGGAGCAACTGGTGACGCCGTTTGCGGTGAGCCTCGCACGTTATGCGCCGACCCGGGTCGTCGACGTGATCTTGCAATCCGCCGACAAGGAGGATCTGACCGAACTACGAGCGGTCTGGAAGAAACTGAATCTGCCTGACCTCGTGCAGTTCGGATGGGTGCCTTTCGGTGCGAAGCAGACAAATATCGAGACGTGGTTCGACGAGGCAGGGAAAGCCGATTTTCGACTGTTGCTGGCCTGCCAACTGCATGCGGAGGGCACGGAGCCGACTTGGTCCGAGGCCGCCGTGGCGATGTTGCTTGCTTCACCGCGCGCGGTCGAGAGCGTCAAGGGAAAGCTCAGGCCTCAGGCGCGGTTATTCCGGCCGATTGCGATGCCGTCCGATTCCGTGGCGGACGCGCTGGAAACGCTGCTGGCTTCGGAGCAGACGCCTCGCGGGCGCATCCGTCATGTGTGGTTGAGTGATTTGCCGCCCCAGAGCCGTCACGCGGCGCTCGGCGCCGTCAAGGATGCCGGACTGGAGCTACCGACGCATGATGTTGATCGCGCGATCGGCAAACCCGGGCCGGTGAGTGGCTTGTTGCTTCAGGCGCTCGCGGCGCAGATGGTGGCACATGGCCAGGGCGCACAACTGGTTGCTTCGCCGAGCGCTCAACAGGTACGGCTGAATTTGATCGGAGCGCAGTGCGCACCGGTGCCTCGCGTCGAGGCGGGCTATATGCGTCGGCTTAGCCTGTCGGTTAGCCTGGGCGGGAGTTGTTGCCTGATCCTGATCATGGTCGCGCTTGATGCTCTCAATGCATCCAGAGGATGGTTCTGGGCCTGCATGACCGGGTTCGTATTGCTGCTCCTGATCCAGCTTGGTGGTTCGTTCCTGAGGCGTGAGCTGTTGGAAGACGATTTTTACCGGCAACTGCGGGATCTCGACGCCGGATATAAGGCCATGTGATGTGTGGCACGGCATCACGCGAGCGACGATCGAATGAGAGTTAGAGCAGAACCTCGAATCCGGATGCGCGGTGCGGAGCCTCGGTCGGCCCTTTTTTCCTAATTGCGTCGCCGCAATCGTCGGCATCCGCGAATTTCCTCCTTGACTCTCGCCGACGAGCGTTTATTCTTCGATCCATAACCAACGGGTTATTGATTTGAATGGACATGCAGAACGCTCACGACATGCTTTTCAGGACGCTTGCCGATCCGACGCGCCGCGCGCTCTTTGAGCGGCTATGCGCGGAGGGCGAGCTGACGGTTGCCGCGCTGACCGCCCATGCGGGCGTGTCGCAGCCGGCCGTGTCGAAGCATCTCGGCGTACTGAAGCAGGCCGGGCTCGTGAATGACCGTCACGAAGGCCGGCAGACGCACTACAGCGCGCAGCCGCAAGCGCTGGCCCCGCTGATCGACTGGACGAGCCAGATGGCAGGCTTCTGGCAGAACCGG
This sequence comes from Burkholderia stabilis, assembly GCF_001742165.1. Classification (NCBI taxonomy): domain Bacteria; kingdom Pseudomonadati; phylum Pseudomonadota; class Betaproteobacteria; order Burkholderiales; family Burkholderiaceae; genus Burkholderia; species Burkholderia stabilis. The sequence continues at coordinate 3,295,932 of NZ_CP016443.1, forward strand.
TTCGACGCCCTTGAAGATCTGCTCAAAAGGATGGACCAGTAATGAACCAAGCCTCTATCGAAACGCGCTCCGTCGTCGTCGACCGGGAGCTGCCGCATCCGCCGGAGAAGATCTGGCGCGCGCTCACGCAACCGCACCTGATCGAGGCGTGGCTGATGAAGAGCGACTTCGAGCCCGTCGCGGGCCACGCGTTCAGCTTCCGCGCGGACTGGGGCTCGGTCGATTGCAAGGTCCTGACGATCGAGCCGCACCGCGAGCTGTCCTACACGTGGGCCGCGTACGGTCTCGAAAGCGTCGTCACGTGGACGCTCACGCCGACGCACGCGGGCACGCACCTGCGCATGGAGCAGGTGGGCTTCCGCCCGGATCAGGAGCAGGCGTACCGCGGCGCGCAACACGGTTGGGTGCGGTTCTTCGAGTCGCTTGAACAGGTGCTGGCGCGCCCCGACGAAGGCACGGAGGCCCGCGCATGAGTACCACGGACCTCAACCCTTCGGAGCGCATCGACGCATTGATCGCCGGCATCGCCGACTGGCGCGGCAAGACGTTCGCCGATCTCCGCGAAACGATCCTCGCGGCCGACGACGGCATCGTCGAGGACTGGAAATGGATGGGCAGCCCCGTGTGGTCGTGCGACGGGATGATCGCGGTCGCGAACGCGCACAAGGGCAAAGTGAAGCTGACCTTCATGCACGGCGCGCATCTACCCGATCCCGGGGGCTGTTCAATGACGGTCTCAACGGCAACGCGCGGCGCGCGATCGACTTCTTCGAAGGCGACCGGATCGACAAGCGGGCGTTGAAGACGCTCATCCGCGCGGCGATCGAATACAACCGGACGCATCTGAAGAAGAACACCCGGACGAGGGCGAAGGCGGCGTGACGTGCCGTCTGCCCGACGCTGCCGCATAACGCAGGCATAACGCAGGCAAAAAAAAGCCCGACACGAGGTCGGGCATCCAAATCGGCCGCAACCGCCGCGAGGCGGTTACGGCACCTGCAAAAGCAGGGCGCTTACGCTGCGAGCAGCGAGCGCAGCACGAACGGCAGGATACCGCCGTGCTTGTAGTAGTCGACTTCGATCGGCGTATCGATACGCAGCAGCACCTGCACGCGCTGCGTTTCGCCGTTCTTGCGGTTGATCACGAGCGTCACGTCCTGCTGCGGCTTGAATTCGTCGCCGAGGCCTTCGATGTCGTACGTCTCGTCGCCGGTGATGCCGAGCGACTGGACGCTGTCCGAGCCCTTGAACTGCAGCGGCAGCACGCCCATGCCGACCAGGTTCGAGCGGTGGATGCGCTCGAAGCTGCGTGCGATCACGGCCTTCACGCCGAGCAGTTGCGTGCCCTTCGCGGCCCAGTCGCGCGACGAGCCCGTGCCGTACTCTTCGCCCGCGAACACGACGGTCGGCGTGTCGGCGGCGACGTACTGCATCGCTGCGTCGTAGATCGACTGCTGTTCGCCGCTCGGCTGATGGATCGTCAGGCCGCCTTCGACGCGCGTGCCGTCTGCCTTCACCGGGATCATCAGGTTCTTGATCCGGACGTTCGCGAACGTGCCGCGCATCATCACGTCGTGGTTGCCGCGGCGCGAGCCGTAGCTGTTGAAGTCGGCCTTCTGCACGCCGTTTTCCTTCAGCCACTTGCCTGCCGGCGAGTCTTCCTTGATCGAGCCTGCCGGGCTGATGTGGTCGGTCGTGACCGAATCACCGAAGATGCCGAGTGCGCGCGCGCCCTTGACCGTCGGGATCGAGTCGGCCGGTTCCATCGAGAAGTCCTTGCCGAAGAACGGCGGCTCCGCGATGTACGTCGACTTCGGCCAGTCGTAGACCTGGCCCGATTCGCCCTCGATCTTGCTCCAGAGGTCGCCCTTCTTGGTCAGCTTCGAGTAGTTGTCCTCGAACTTCTTCGGATCGAGCGCGAACTTGAGCAGCGCGTGGATTTCATCGCTCGTCGGCCAGATGTCGCCGAGGTAGATGTCGCGGCCGCCCTTGCCCTTGCCGACCGGCTCGGTCATCAGGTCGCGCGTGATGTTGCCGGCGATCGCGTACGCGACGACGAGCGGCGGCGACGCGAGGAAGTTCGCGCGGATGTTCGGGTGGATACGCGCTTCGAAGTTGCGGTTGCCCGACAGCACGGCTGCCGCGACGATGTCGTTCTTCGTGATCGCTTCGTTCAGCTCCGGCGTCAGGTCGCCGGCGTTGCCGATACAGGTCGTGCAGCCGTAGGCCGCGACTTCGAAGCCGAGCTTCGCCAGGTAGGGCAGCAGGCCCGTCTTCGTCAGGTACTCGGTGACGATGCGCGACCCCGGTGCGAGCGAGGTCTTGATCTTCGGATCGACCGTGAGACCGGCTTCGACGGCCTTCTTCGCGAGCAGGCCGGCAGCCAGCAGCACGCTCGGGTTCGACGTGTTCGTGCACGACGTGATCGCGGCGATCAGCACGTCGCCGTTCTTCACGTCGACGTTGTTGCTCGTCGTGTATTGCGTGTTCAGGTCGTCCGCCTTCTTCGCGAAGCCGTTTTCAGCGACCGGCTTCGAGAACAGGTCGGTGAACGTCGACTTGACGTTGCCGATCTCGATGCGGTCCTGCGGGCGCTTCGGGCCGGCCAGCGACGGTGCGACCGTCGCCAGGTCGAGCGTGACCGTCTTCGTGTAGTCGATGTCGCCGGCCTTCGGAATGCCGAACAGCTTCTGCGCCTTGAAGTAGTTTTCGAACGCGGCGATTTCCGCCTTCGTGCGGCCGGTGCCTTCGAAGTAGTCGATCGTCTTTTCGTCGACCGGGAAGAAGCCCATCGTCGCGCCGTATTCCGGCGCCATGTTGCCGATCGTTGCGCGGTCCGGCAGCGACAGCGACTTCGTGCCTTCGCCGAAGAACTCGACGAACTTGCCGACGACCTTCTCCTTGCGCAGCATTTCGGTGATCGTCAGCACCAGGTCGGTGGCCGTCACGCCTTCGCGCAGCTTGCCCTTCAGCTCGACACCGACGACGTCCGGCGTCAGGAAGTACACCGGCTGGCCCAGCATGCCGGCTTCGGCTTCGATGCCGCCCACGCCCCAGCCGACCACGCCGATGCCGTTGATCATCGTCGTGTGGCTGTCCGTGCCGACGAGGGTGTCCGGGTAGTACACGGTGTCGCCGCCTTCCGCCTTCTTGTGGACGCCGCGCGCGAGGTATTCGAGGTTCACCTGGTGGACGATACCGACGCCCGGCGGCACGACCTTGAACGTGTCGAATGCCTGCATGCCCCACTTCATGAACTGGTAGCGCTCGTTGTTGCGCTGGAATTCCAGTTTCATGTTCAGGTCGAGCGCATCCTTCTGGCGGAAGTAATCGATCTGGACCGAGTGGTCGACGACGAGATCGACCGGGACCAGCGGTTCGATCTTCTTCGGGTTCTTGCCCGTGCGCTCGGCGACGCCGCGCATGGCCGCGATGTCGGCGAGCAGCGGCACGCCCGTGAAGTCCTGCAGCACGACGCGCGACACCACGAACGGAATCTCGTCGATGCGCTTCGCGGTCGGCTTCCAGTTCGCGAGCTGCTCGATGTGCTCCTCGGTGATTTTCTTGCCGTCGTAGTTGCGCAGCACGGACTCGAGCACGATACGGATCGACACCGGCAGGCGTTCGATCTTCGTCTTCAGTTCCTTGCCGAGTTGCGGCAGCGAGTAGAACTTGCCTTTACCGGAACCGCTGTCGAATTCCTTGAGGGTCTTGTGGAGATTGTGGGCCATGGTGATTTTCCTGGGTTTAAGGCTAGGAAACAAAGAGTCCTGTAGATGACGGCTATATCACATACAAGTCGACGTACTCATCGACCGGCATTGCTTCGAGCTTTGCCTGGTCCAGCGACACGTCGAGAATCGCTTGTTGCTGCTTTGCCGGGAAGCGGCGGGCAAGGTTGGTCCTGAACTTCTCGACCAGGAGCGGGATGCCTTCGGTGCGCCGCCGCTGATGGCCGAGCGGGTATTCGACCGCCACCTCGGCAAGCTTCGACCCGTCCGTGAACTCGATCGTCAGTGCATTCGCGATCGAGCGCTTGTCCGGGTCGTGGTAATCCTTCGTGAACTGCGGATCCTCGACGCACACGGTTTTCGCGCGCAGCGCGTCGATACGCGGATCTGCTGCGGCCGAATCTTCATAATCGGCCGCGGTCAGCCGGCCGAACAGCAGCGGCACGGCGACCATGTACTGGATGCAGTGGTCGCGGTCGGCCGGATTGGCGAGCGGGCCCTGCTTGTCGATGATGCGGATCGCGGCCGCGTGCGTGCGGATCGTGATCCGGCTGATCTCGTCGGTCGTGCGGCCCGCCGCGGCAAGCTGCGCATGCAGTTGCAGCGCAGCCTCGGCTGCCGTTTGCGCGTGGAATTCGGCGGGGAACGCGATCTTGAACAGCACGTTTTCCATCACGTACGTGCCGTACGGGCGCTGGAAGCGGAACGGCTTGCCGTCGAACAGCACGTCGTAGAAGCCCCAGGTTTTTGCGGTGAGCGCCGACGGGTAGCCCATTTCGCCCGTTTTCGCGATCAGCGCGAGGCGTACCGCGCGGGACGTGGCGTCGCCGGCCGCCCATGACTTGCGCGAGCCCGTGTTCGGCGCATGGCGGTAGGTGCGCAGCGCGTGGCCGTCGACGAATGCGTTGGATACCGCGTTGATCAGCTCGTCGCGCGTGAGCCCGAGCAGCCGGCCGACGACGGCCGTCGACGCGACCTTCACGAGCAGCACGTGGTCGAGCCCGACCGCATTGAATGAATTTTCGAGTGCGAGGCAGCCCTGGATCTCGTGGGCCTGGATCATCGCGACCAGCACGTCGCGCATGAGCAAAGGCTTCCGGCCGGCCGCGACGGCCGTGCGGGAGAGCCAGTCGGCCGTCGCCAGGATTCCGCCGAGATTGTCGGACGGATGACCCCATTCGGCGGCGAGCCAGGTGTCGTTGAAGTCCAGCCAGCGGATCATCGCCCCGATGCCGAACGCGGCCTGGACGGGATCGAGCTGGAAGGACGTGCCGGGCACCTTCGCGCCGTTCGGCACGATCGTGCCGGGCACGACGGGGCCGAGCAGCTTGGTGCAGGCAGGGTAGGACAGCGCCTCGAGTCCGCATCCGAGCGTGTCGATCAGGCAATGACGCGCCGTCTCCAGCGCGAGCGCGCTGTCGATGCCGGCGTTCAGCACGTAGTCGACGATATCGACGAGTACCGTATCCGGAGCAGGGCGGACGTTGGAGACCGGGGCGGACATCGAGGGGCCGGAGGGAACGCGCTTAGTTCGTTGCCGGCTTCAGTTCGTTCGACTGCGTCGGCGCGGGCGTGCCTTGCGCCATTTCCGGCGTCACGCACTCGTCGGCGAGACGCTCGCCGCCGTTCGCGTCGGAGAACAGCATCGCCTTGGTCGGGATCACGACCAGCTTGAAGCCGGCTGCCGGATCGTAGAACGTGTCGGCGCCCGTCGTCGTGGCCTGACGCGGCAGCTTGTAGTTCTTCTTCGCCCAGTGAACCGTGACGACCTGGTCGCGCTTCATGTCGCCGGCGAGGTCGAACGACAGGCCTTCCTTACAGGCCCACTTGACCGCGCCGTCCGGTACCGGATCAACCTTGGCGGCGGCACGCGCCTGCGCCTTCTTGCTGCGCGGGATGATGCGCTTGGCCGGCGCCGGGCGCTTGGCCGCGGCCTTCTTCGCGGTCGTGGTGGTGGCCGTACCCTGGGCGAACGCGCTCGGAGCCGACACCAGCATCGTGGCGGACAAGGCGCCGATGGCGGTAGCGATCAGGAGTTTCTTCATGGAGTCAGAACCTTTCGATAATCAGTTGACAAGGGCAGGCAATCGAAACTGCCGGCCGGTTTGAAACTGCACGCGCCCCGAAAGCGCGCAGCGGCCGCTATTTTCACCTATTTGGCCGCGCATATTTCAGGTTTTCGGGCTCCGTTACGTTTTTTGTCGTTTCGCAAAACTGTGATCGTCCTGCGTCCCGGCGAATGCATCGAATTCATGTGCCGGCCGGCGGCGCGCGCTCACTGCGCGCGTTCCGCGGCGGCCGGGCCGAACAGCGGCGCGGCCTCGGCCGGTACGGGCTGGCCGGTCGCCCGCGCACGGCGCAGGACCGACCAGTAATACCGGTAGCTCGCGCGATCGTGCAGCGTATCACCATGACGTGTCGGGCCCCAGTCGGCGGCCTGCGCGGCGAGCAGGATCTCGGCGGCCAGCGTGACTTCGTCGGTGCGCGGCGCGAAGGCGTCGACGATCGGGCGGATCTGTGCGGGGTGGATGCTCCACATGCGCGTGAACGCGAATTCGTCGCGCGCGCGGCGCGCATCGCCGGCGACGACGCTCATGTCGCGCACTTCGGTCGTCACGTTGTGCGACGGCGTCTTGCCGTGCGCGTGGCAGGCCGCGGCGATTTCCAGCTTCGCGCGGCGCACGAGCGGGTGTTCGAACTGGCCGGGCGAGCGCATCGCGGAATCGGGAATCGCGCCATGGTGCGCGGACACGAAATCCATCAGCCCGAAGCTCAGCGTGCCGACCGTCGGCAGCGCGGCGAGGGCGGCCGCGTGCGCGAGTGCGCCGTGCGTCTCGACCAGCACGTCGACCGGGATCGGCTGCGCGATGCCGAGCTCGCGGCGCGCGCCTTCGATGAAGGCGGTCATTTCGGCCGCGTCGGCGGCGTTCGCGATCTTCGGGAGCGTGATGTAGGCGGGCGCGCGCGCCGCGCGCAGCACGATGCGCACGTCGTCGCGCCAGTGCGGGTGGGAAAAGTCGTGGATGCGGACGCCGACGCGGCAGAAGCGGTTCTCGGCGCTGCCGAGCATGTCGGCGACGAGGGCCGCGTGGGCGGCTTCCTGGCCGACGGCCGCGCCGTCCTCGCAGTCGAGCGTGATGTCGAACACGGGGCCGGTTTCGGCCTGCAGCGCGAGCGACTTGCGCATCAGCTTTTCGCTGCCCGCGTAGTGATCGCAGCATGGCAGGATCGCGGGCGGGGACGCCCCGTCGTACAGCACTTGTGCAGGAGTGAGCGCGGCCATCTCTTCGACGTCAGGGGAGCGGGTCAACGTGGAGAAAATCGGATTCGGGCGCGCTCTGGGCCGGTGCGCGGTACGCACGGGGCGGCAAAACGTGCCCGGATCGGATCGGGCTGCAGGGACGGCGGTGCTGCGTGCCGGCCCCGCGGTGCCGGGCTGCCCGGAGGCGGCCCGGCACGGTGCCGAATTTAGTTCTTCAGCAGGTGGGCGACGCCGTCGCGCTCTTCGAGCAGCTCGTTCAGCGTGCCGTCCATCTTCTCGCGCGAGAACGCGTCGATTTCCAGGCCTTCGATGCGCTTGTACTCGCCGTTTTCGCAAACGACCGGCACGCCGTAGATGATGTCTTCGGGGATGCCGTACGAGCCGTCCGACGGGATGCCCATCGTGACCCACTTGCCGTTCGTGCCGAGCACCCAGTCACGGACGTGGTCGATCGCCGCGTTGGCTGCCGACGCTGCCGACGACAGGCCGCGCGCTTCGATGATCGCCGCGCCGCGCTTGCCGACGGTCGGGATGAAAGTGTCGCGGTTCCACACGTCGTCGTTGATCAGCTTCAGCAGCGATTCGCCTTCGGCGGTCGCGAAGCGGAAGTCGGGGTACATCGTCGGCGAGTGGTTGCCCCACACGGCGAGCTTCTCGATCGATGCGACCGGCTTGCCCGACTTGGCGGCGAGCTGCGACAGCGCGCGGTTGTGGTCGAGGCGCAGCATGGCCGTGAAGTTCTTCTTCGGCAGGTCCGGCGCCGACTTCATCGCGATGTACGCGTTGGTGTTCGCCGGGTTGCCGACGACCAGCACCTTCACGTCGCGGCTTGCGACTTCGTTCAGCGCAGCGCCCTGAACCGTGAAGATTTCGGCGTTTGCCGACAGCAGATCCTTACGCTCCATGCCCTTCGAGCGCGGACGTGCACCGACCAGCAGCGCGACGTCTGCATCCTTGAATGCAACCTTCGGATCGTCGGTGATCACGACGCCCGCGAGCAGCGGGAACGCGCAATCGTCGAGTTCCATCACGACGCCTTTGACGGCGGCTTGGGCTTGCGGGAGGTCGAGCAGTTGCAGGATGACCGGCTGGTCCTTGCCGAGCAGATCGCCGTTCGCAATGCGGAACAGCAGGGAGTAAGCGATTTGACCTGCGGCGCCGGTGACGGCAACGCGCTTTGCGGGCTTAGCCATTGAAAATCTCCAGGACGGGTGAAGCGTTGGACGCTAGCGAAAACGCCATTCTATGCGCGTTGTGGGCAGCGTTGCATTGAAGCAGGGCGGAGGACTCGCGATGGCAGACGCGGTGAACCTGGAGACGGCCGTGGCACGTAGCCGGGGACGCGCTCTTGCACCCGCGAACCCTTGCTCGCCCCGGAGTGTAGGAGCCGAAGCGCCCAAAGTCAAACGGTATCATATGTCTTATATAAGACAGATGTTTTGCGGAATTTGAGTGGACGAAAAAGTGCGGTTTGTGATGAAATGCGCGCCATGACATCCAACCAGGCGAATAACGCGAATCAGACCGGCGCAGGCGGCCCAGGGCAGCCCGGCGCGGGTGATTCCGCGCCTGTGCCCGCGGCCTCTGCGTCGCCGACGTTCAGCCCTTTATACCAGCAGATCAAGTCATTGATCACGCAAAGCCTCGAATCCGGTGAATGGAAGCCGGGCGAGATCATCCCGAGCGAAGTGGAGCTCGCGGCCCGTTACAAGGTCAGCCAGGGCACCGTTCGCAAGGCGATCGACGAACTGGCCGCCGAAAACCTCGTGGTCCGGCGGCAGGGCAAGGGTACGTTTGTTGCAACGCACAACGAGGATCGCGCGCAATTCCGCTTCCTGCGCTTGCTGGCCGACGACGGCGCCGAGCATCCGCACGTGAGTCGCCTGCTCGAATGCCGGCGCCTGCGCGCGCCGGCCGAGATCGCGCGGCAGCTCGACCTGAAGCCGGCCGATCCCGTCGTGCAGGTGCGCCGCCTGCTGGAGTTCGAGAACGAAGCGACGGTGCTTGACGAGATCTGGCTGCCGGGCGCGATGTTCCGCGGGCTCACGTTCGAACGGCTGAGCGAGTACAAGGGGCCGCTCTACGCGATGTTCGAGACGGAGTTCGGCACACGGATGATCCGCGCGACGGAAAAGATCCGCGCGGTGGCGGCGGAGCCGTCGGTGGCGGACCTGCTGCACGTGCCGGCGGGTTTCCCGTTGCTGTCGGTCGAGCGCGTGTCCTATACATACGGAGACCGGCCGGTGGAAGTGCGACGCGGCTGGTATGTCACAACCGGGTATTACTATCAAAATGACTTGAGTTGACGATGATTCGGCTCAGGCCGCGTGCATTCGCGTTTCCCACGCTCGCGAAGCACGTTTCGGGCCGCCTTTGTTCTCGATCGCGCAACTATCCAGAGCAGACTTTCGCTGCAGCGCGATATAAAAAGGCGCTAAAATCGCGGATTAGTGTGACAACATAGTAGGGGTCTAGCATGACTGACGCAGTAAGAAAGCCGAGGCCGGAATACCGGAACATCGGATTCGGCGATATCACGATGAAATATCGCATGCCGCTGGCAGCGATATTGTCGATTCTCCATCGAGTCAGCGGCGCGCTGCTGTTCCTGTTCCTGCCGTTCCTGCTGTTCCTCTTCGATCAGAGCCTCACGTCCGAGCTCAGCTTCGAAGTCTTCAAGGCTTTCCTCTCCAACATCATCGTCAAGCTGATCGTCCTCGCGTTGTCCTGGGCGTTCTTCCACCATTTCTGCGCCGGCATTCGCCACCTGCTGATGGACGTCAACCACGACGCCGTCACGAAGGAAGGCGGCAAGCGGACGGCAGTCGTCGTCTTTGTCGTCTCGATCGCACTGACGATCGCCATGGCACTCAAACTGTTCGGAGCATTCTAAGAAAATGGCAGCCAACAACCGAATCGGCTCGAAGCGCCTCGTCGTCGGCGCACATTACGGCCTGCGCGACTGGCTTGCGCAGCGCATCACCGCCACGATCATGGCGGTCTACACGGTCATTCTGCTCGTCCTGTTCTTCGGCGCGCACGACTTCTCCTACGAAGGCTGGGCGTCGATCTTCTCCGCGCAATGGATGAAGCTCGCGACCTTCGTGATGCTGCTTTCCCTCTTCTACCACGCATGGGTCGGCGTGCGCGACATCTGGATGGACTACGTGAAGCCCGTCGGTGTGCGCCTGCTGCTGCAATCGCTGACCATCGTCTGGCTGCTCGCATGTGCGGGCTATGCCGCGCAGATTCTCTGGAGAGTGTAAAGAATGGCTGCAATCAAAACTTCCCTCCCGCGCCGCAAGTTTGACGTCGTGATCGTCGGCGCAGGCGGCTCCGGCTTGCGCGCGGCGCTGCAACTGTCGCGCGCGGGCCTGTCGGTCGGCGTGCTGTCGAAGGTGTTCCCGACCCGTTCGCACACGGTGGCCGCACAGGGCGGCATCGGTGCGTCGCTCGGCAACATGAGCGAAGACAACTGGCACTTCCACTTCTACGACACGATCAAGGGTTCCGACTGGCTCGGCGACCAGGACGCGATCGAGTTCATGTGCCGTGAAGCGCCGAACGTCGTGTACGAACTCGAGCACTTCGGCATGCCGTTCGACCGCAACGCGGACGGCACGATCTACCAGCGCCCGTTCGGCGGCCACACCGCGAACTACGGCGAGAAGCCGGTCCAGCGCGCTTGCGCGGCCGCCGACCGTACCGGTCACGCGCTGCTGCACACGCTGTACCAGCAGAACGTCGAAGCGAAGACGCAGTTCTTCGTCGAATGGATGGCGCTCGACCTGATCCGCGACGCGGACGGCGACGTGCTCGGCGTGACGGCCCTTGAGATGGAGACGGGCGACGTCTACATCATGGAAGGCAAGACCACGCTGTTCGCGACGGGCGGCGCAGGCCGGATCTTCGCGGCATCGACCAACGCGTTCATCAACACCGGTGACGGCCTCGGCATGGCCGCGCGTTCGGGCATCGCGCTGCAGGACATGGAGTTCTGGCAGTTCCACCCGACCGGCGTGGCCGGCGCGGGCGTGCTGATCACCGAAGGCGTGCGCGGCGAAGGCGGCATCCTGCGCAACGCGAACGGCGAGCGCTTCATGGAGCGCTATGCCCCGACGCTGAAGGATCTGGCGCCGCGTGACTTCGTGTCGCGCTCGATGGACCAGGAAATCAAGGAAGGTCGTGGCGTGGGTCCGAACAAGGACCACGTGCTGCTCGACCTGTCGCACATCGGCGCCGAGACGATCATGAAGCGTCTGCCGTCGATCCGCGAAATCGCGCTGAAGTTCGCGAACGTCGACGCGATCAAGGAACCGATCCCGGTCGTCCCGACGATCCACTACCAGATGGGCGGCATCCCGACCAACATCCACGGTCAGGTCGTCGGCACGTCGCGCGATCACAAGGAACCGGTCAACGGCTTCTACGCAGTGGGCGAATGCTCGTGCGTGTCCGTGCACGGCGCGAACCGCCTCGGCACGAACTCGCTGCTGGACCTCGTGGTGTTCGGCCGTGCGGCCGGCAACCACATCGTCGAGCACGTGAAGAACCAGAAGGAACACAAGCCGCTGCCGGCCGATGCAGGCGAATACTCGCTGGCGCGCCTGAACAAGCTCGACAAATCGACGTCGGGTGAATACACGCAGGACGTCGCGAACGACATCCGCGCGACGATGCAGAAGCACGCAGGCGTGTTCCGCACGTCGGCGCTGCTGAAGGAAGGCGTCGATCAGATGGCCGGCCTCGCGTCCCGCGTGGAAAACATCCACCTGAAGGACAAGTCGAAGGTGTTCAACACCGCGCGCGTCGAAGCGCTCGAACTGGAGAACCTGATCGAAGTCGCCCGCGCGACGATGGTGTCGGCGGAAGCGCGCAAGGAAAGCCGCGGCGCGCACGCACACAGCGACTACGAACACCGCGACGACGAAAACTGGCTGCGCCACACGCTGTGGTACAGCGAAGGCGATCGCCTCGACTACAAGCCGGTTCAAATGAAGCCGCTGACGGTCGAATCCGTGCCGCCGAAGCCGCGCACGTTCTAAGCCGAGTCAAAGGAATCCGAAATGGCAAAACGCATTTTTGAAGTCTACCGCTACGATCCGGACAAGGACGCAGCGCCGCGCATGCAGACGTACGAGCTCGACATCCAGCACGAGCGCATGCTGCTCGATGCACTGGTCAAGCTGAAGGCTCTGGACGAGACGCTGTCGTTCCGCCGTTCGTGCCGCGAAGGCGTGTGCGGCTCGGACGCGATGAACATCAACGGCAAGAACGGTCTCGCGTGTCTGACGAACCTGAACGACCTGCCGCAGAAGATCGTGCTGCGCCCGCTGCCGGGCCTGCCCGTCGTGCGCGACCTGATCGTCGACATGACGCACTTCTTCAACCAGTACCACTCGATCAAGCCGTACCTGATCAACGACGCGCCGCCGCCGGAGAAGGAACGCCTCCAGTCGCCGGAAGAGCGCGACGAGCTCGACGGCGTGTACGAGTGCATTCTGTGCGCGAGCTGCTCGACGTCGTGCCCGAGCTTCTGGTGGAACCCGGACAAGTTCGTCGGCCCGGCCGGCCTGCTGCAGGCTTACCGCTTCATCGCGGACAGCCGTGACACGGCCACCGGCGAGCGTCTCGACAACCTGGAAGACCCGTACCGTCTGTTCCGTTGCCACACGATCATGAACTGCGTCGACGTCTGCCCGAAGGGCCTGAACCCGACGAAGGCGATCGGCAAGATCAAGGAACTGATGGTCCGCCGCGCGGTTTAAGGCCGGGTTGCAATGAGCGACGATTCGCATCAATCCGACCCGCACCGTCGCGCGCGCCTTCGCTGGCGCGCGCGGCGGGGTCTGCTGGAAAACGACATCATCTTCGAGCGTTTCTTCGGCAGATACGAGCATGACCTCACCGATGCAGACGTAGGCGCGTTGTCGCGCCTGCTCGATCTGAGCGACAACGACCTGATGGACTTGCTCCTCGCGCGCAAGGAACCAGAGGGCGACCTAGACAGCCCGGAAATTCACCGGCTGTTGGAGATGCTGCGCAACGTGTAACGCGTTACGCCCGTTATCGAATCCCGTTTCTTTATTTCGATTGAGGATGTGCCATGACTCCGTCTGATGTTAAAGCCACGCTATCGTTCAGCGACAACTCGCCGAGCGTCGAACTGCCGATCTACAAGGGCACGATGGGCCCGGACGTAATCGACATCCGCAAGCTGTACGGCCAGACCGGCAAGTTCACGTACGACCCGGGCTTCATGTCGACGGCAGCTTGTAATTCGGCGATCACGTACATCGACGGCGACAAGGGCGAGCTGCTGTACCGCGGTTACCCGATCGACAACCTCGCGCAAAACGCGGACTTCCTCGAAAGCTGCTACCTGCTGCTGAAGGGTGAGCTGCCGAACGCAGCGCAGAAGAAGGAATTCGTCGACACCGTCACGAAGCACACGATGGTGCACGAGCAGATGCACTTCTTCTTCCGTGGCTTCCGCCGCGACGCGCACCCGATGGCGATCCTGGTCGCCGCAGTCGGCGCGCTGTCTGCGTTCTACCACGACTCGCTCGACATCAACGATCCGCGTCACCGCGAAGTGTCGGCGATCCGCATGATCGCGAAGCTGCCGACGCTGGTCGCAATGGCGTACAAGTACAGCATCGGCCAGCCGTTCGTGTATCCGAAGAACTCGCTGTCGTACAGCGCGAACTTCATGCACATGATGTTCTCGAACCCGTGCGAAGAGTACAAGGTCAACGACGTGCTCGTCCGCGCACTCGACCGCATCCTGATCCTGCACGCCGATCACGAGCAGAACGCCTCGACGTCGACGGTCCGCCTGGCCGGTTCGTCGGGCGCGAACCCGTTCGCATGTATCGCGGCCGGTATCGCATGTCTGTGGGGCCCGGCGCACGGTGGTGCGAACGAAGCCGCGCTGAACATGCTCGAGCAGATCGGTTCGCCGGACAACATCCCCGAATTCATCAAGCAGGTGAAGGACAAGAATTCGGGCGTGAAGCTGATGGGCTTCGGCCACCGCGTGTACAAGAACTACGACCCGCGTGCGAAGCTGATGCGCGAAACGTGCTACGAAGTGCTGAACGAACTGGGTCTGCATGACGACCCGCTGTTCAAGCTCGCGATGCAGCTCGAGAAGATCGCGCTGGAAGACGAATACTTCGTGTCGCGCAAGCTGTACCCGAACGTCGACTTCTACTCGGGCATCGTCCAGCGCGCGCTGGGCATCCCGACGTCGATGTTCACGTGTATCTTCGCGATGGCACGTACGGTCGGCTGGATCGCACAGTGGAACGAAATGATTGCCGATCCGGAGCAGAAGATCGGCCGTCCGCGCCAGCTGTTCATCGGCGATTCGCCGCGCGAAGCGAAGCCGATCAGCGCACGTTAAGTCGTGTGTGGCGCGAACGGCCTGCCAGGCCGCTCGCGTCGGGCAATCGCAACGCCTCGACACCCCGGTGGGTTCATCCCGCCGGGGTGTTTTCATTTGCGTGCCGGATGCGTGGGGCGCTCCAGCGACGGCGGCCGCGTATCGAGCGCGGGTGCGTCGCCGTCCGGGTCGGGCGCACGACCGTGCTGCAGGAAGAACTGGCGATAGGCGCCCGGCGTGATTCCGCGCGCGGCGACGAACTGGCGGTTGAAGTTCGCGGTGTTCGGAATGCCGCAGCGGGCGGCTACCGTCGCGATCGGCCAGTCGGTGCCGACGAGATGACGGCACGCGTGCGCGAGCCGCAGCCGCTGCACGTAGCGGCCGACGCTTTCGCCGAGATGCCGGACGAACAGGCGCTGCAGCGTGCGCTCGGACATGTGCGCGGCAGCGGCGAGCGCGTCGATGCGCAGCGGTTCGTGGAAGTGCCGGTCGATCGCATCGAGCACGCGATCGAGGCGCTCGGCTTCGGGCGCGGCGGTATCGTCGGGCCGTGTCGTGCCGTCGGGCCGGTCGTAGGCATGCGCGGTGGCGAGCGGTTCGCCACCGGCTTCGGCGAGATCGGCGAGCGTGTCGAGCGCGGCCGCGAGCCGTGTGCGCGGCGACGGATCGAGTAATTGCGGCAGCCGTGCGCGCATCGCGCGGGCCGTGTCCGCGTCGAAGTGCAGGCCGGGCGCTGCGCGTCGCAGCAGCGAACGCAGTGGCGCATATTCGGGGCAGCAGTCGGCCAGCCGCCGCACCCAGTCGCCGTCGAACCAGACGACGAGCGCGACTTCGGGTGCATCGCGATCGATGCGCGCATTCGACGACCACGTATGCGGCAGGTTGGGCGGCACGAGCACCAGATCGTCGTCCGCGTAATGCGCGACGTGATCGCCGATGAAGCGCTCGCCGCGGCTGTTGAGCGTCAGCGTCAGTTCGTATTCGGGATGGCGGTGCCACTCGAACGGGATGCGCGCGAGCTGGCGGTGGTACACGCGGATCGAACAGCCGGGCGCGAACGTCACGTGCTCGTACTGCGGTTTCATCGCTGTCTCCGAACGAGGGCGGGCATCGCGCCGTGGCATGATCGAGAGCGATCGTCACGACGGAGCGATGCCATGTTTTCACATGTTTGCGTGGGCGTCAGCGACACCGCGCGCGCCTACGATTTCTACGCACCGCTTCTCGCGGAACTCGGGCTGCGCCTCAAGTTTCGCGAGCCGGACGGCTGGTCGGGCTGGATGCCGCCCGACGCCGACCGGCCGCTGTTCTTCTTCGGTCAGCCGCTCGACGGGCGCGCGCCCGAACCGGGCAATGGCCACACACTTGCGTTCGCTGCGCCGACACGCGCGCATGTCGATCGCTGCCACGCGCTCGCGCTGCGGCACGGCGGCACGTGCGAAGGGCCGCCCGGCTTGCGGCCGGACTACCACCGCGACTACTACGGCGCGTACTTCCGCGATCCGGACGGCAACAAGCTCTGCGTCGTCTGCCATCGTCCCGAGTAATACGCGGTTGTCAGGATTGTATCGATAGTTGACCGGATAGCGGTGATGATGACCGGGCGTTGGCCGTACGCTGGCAGCACATCACGACACGCTTTGGCCAGGAGACAACGATGCATCTGACGATTGACGATCTGCCCGCCGCGATCCGCGCGGCGAAACGGGCGCTGCGCGCCGATCTGCCCGGCTATGCGTCCACCTTCCGCGAGCTGGAGGGCGACATCGCGCGGCAGGTCGACGCGATCCGCCGCGCGCATGCGCACGGCCGCGACGTGATTCCGGTCGTGCCGTTCGAGGCAATCGCGGGCGGGACCGTCGAGCCGCACGCGATTGCCGCGATCCGCACGCACGGCGCGGTCGTGATTCGCGGCGTGTTCGATACGCAGCAGGCGCGCGACTGGAACGACGAGATCGGCGCCTACCTCGATGCGAACCGTTTTGCCGACCGGTTGCATGCGCGTGCCGAAGATCGGTATTTCGGCAATCTCGCGTCGGGCAGGCCGCAGATCTACGGCGTCTACTGGTCGAAGCCGCAGGTGGCCGCGCGGCAGTCGCAGGCACTCACGCAGGCGCGCGTGTTCCTGAACCGCCTGTGGCGTCATGCAGACGGCGCGCGCACGCATTTCGAGCCCGATCAGGCGCTTGCCTACGCGGACCGGATTCGCCGCCGGCCGCCGGGTTCGACGTCGCTCGGGCTGTCGCCGCATGTGGACGGCGGCTCCGTCGAACGCTGGCTCGGCGCGAACTTCCGCCAGGTCTACCGCCACGTGCTGGCCGGCCGCTGGCGCGACTACGACCCGTTCGATGCGGCCTTCCGCCCCGACGTCGAGGAGATTCCGTCGCCGGCCGTGTGTTCGATGTTCCGCACGTTTCAGGGCTGGACCGCGCTGACGCCGCAGGGCCCCGGCGACGGCACGCTGCAACTGATCCCGGTTGCGAACGCGATGGCCTACGTCGTGCTGCGCGCGCTGCAGGACGACGTCGCCGACGACGACCTGTGCGGCGCACGCCCCGGCCGTGCGCTGTCGATCCTGCCCGAATGGCACGCGCTGCTGCTCGACGCGCTGGTGCCGATCCCGCACATGGAGCCGGGCGACGCGGTGTTCTGGCACGGTGACGTCGTGCATGCGGTCGAGGATGCGCATCGCGGCAGCGGCGACAGCAACGTGATGTACATTGCGGCCGCGCCCGGCTGCGCGAAGAACGACGCTTACCTGCGGCGTCAGTTGCCCGCATTCCTGAGCGGCGAGAGCCCGCCCGATTTTCCTGCCGATCACTTCGAGACCGGATTCGACGGGCGCGGCGGGGAGGGCGATCTCACGGCGCTCGGCCGTTCGCAGATGGGGCTCGCGCCCGGCGCGTAACGGGCGCACCACGGGGCGTGCTGCGAGTCGCGCCGCGCGCGAAAGCAGCCGTTCGCGCCGCGGCGAACGGCCGTCTGCCGAATCCGCTGCCTGCTGCGTGCAATTCGACGCGATCGGCTGTCTGCGGAGCCGAAATCGACGCGAATTGCGCAATTTGGCTTCCGATAATGGTCCGGACACAACGCAGCTGCCCCGTGTGCTTCACGGGTGTGGCGATGACCATGGAGGAGTCGATGCAATTCACGCAAGCAATCGTTCGCCGTCCCTCGCCGTCCTGCGGCGCGGGCCTGACCACCGCCGAACTCGGCGCACCCGATTACGACAAGACGCTCACGCAGTTCCACGCCTATTGCGACGCGCTGCGCACGCTCGGCGTCGAGCTGACCGAGCTGCCGCCGCTGGACGCGTTCCCCGATTCGCACTTCGTCGAGGACGTCGCCGTCGTGACGCCGGAATTCGCGGTGATCACGCGCCCCGGCGCGCCTGCGCGACGCGGCGAGACGGTGCATATCGAAGCGGCGCTCGCCGCGCATCGCGACCTGCTGCCGATGCAGGAAGGCCGTCTCGACGGCGGCGACGTGATGCTGGTCGGCAAACGCTTTTACATCGGCCTGACGGGCCGCACCGACGCCGAGGGCATCGGCGCGTTCGAATCGCTCGTGTCGCGCTACGGTTATTCGGTCGTCGCGGTGCCGGTCGGCGCCGGGCTGCACCTGAAGTCGGTCGTCAACGCGCTGGGCGACGACACGCTGCTCGTGACCGAAGCGCTGGCCGCGCACCCGGCGTTCGCCGACTATCGCCGGATCGCGATCTCGGCGGCCGACGAATACGCGGGCAATACGCTGCGCGTGAACGGCACGCTGATTACGCCGGCCGGTTATCCGCGCGTGCACGACGCGATCGGGTCGCTCGGGCTGCCGCTGCACGTGATCGACACGAGCGAGTTCCGCAAGATGGACGGCGGCCTGACCTGCCTGTCGCTGCGGTTCTAGCCGATTGGCGCGCGGCCGCTTCGGCCGGATAATGTGGCCCCCGCGCGGAAAAGGAGACGTTCCGCGCACCAGCCACGACCCGACCGGAGCGAACGCGGATGACCGACAAGAAGATGCAGCTCGACAAGATCGATCTCCGGATCCTCGACATCCTGCGTACCGACGGACGGATTTCATACCGGAAGCTGTCTGAGCTCGTGAACCTCACGCCGCGGCCCTGCCAGGCGCGCGTGGAGCGGCTCGAGGCGCTCGGCGTGATCGCGGGCTACCGCGCGGTGATCAACGCGCCGCGCGCGACCAAGCCGATCGTCGTGATCGCGCAGATCGTGCTGGCCGATCACGGGCGTTCGCAGGCGCCGTTCGAAGAGGAGATGCGCGCGAATCCGGCGGTGCTCGATTGCTGGCTCGTCAGCGGCACGTTCGATTTTCTCGTGCGGCTCGCGTGCGAGGATCTCGACGAGTACCGGCGGATCGCGAATGTGTGGCTCGAAAGCCCGCGGTTCAGGATCGAGAAGATCGTGACGACCGCCGAACTGCAGGCGATCAAGCGCAGCGTCGTCTGACGCGGCCGGTAAAGTCCGGTCGCGCAGGCCCGGTTTCAATGCGAATGACCGGTTCGATCGATTTGTATTCCGAATCAAATCGAGCGAACCCGAATCCAATCAGGGTGAACACTATGGATGCTTTGCAAGCGGCAGCGGAGACGGCCGCACCGTCCGGGACGACGCTCAAGCGCCGGCTGCAGGGCCGGCACATCGCGATGATCGCGATCGGCGGCTCGATCGGCACGGGGCTGTTCGTCGCGTCGGGCGCGTCGGTCGCGCAGGCGGGGCCGGGCGGCGCGATCGCCGCGTATATCGCGATCGGGATGATGGTGTACTTCGTCGTCACGGGGCTCGGCGAGATGGCGGCGCTGATGCCCGTGTCGGGCTCGTTCGCGGTGTACGGCGAGAAGTACGTCGACGAAGGCTTCGGCGTCGCGCTCGGCTGGACCTACTGGTACAGCTGGGCCGTGACGATCGCGATCGAGCTGGTCGCCGCGCAGATCGTGATGCGCTACTGGTTTCCCTCGGTGCCGGGCGTGTGGTGGGGGGCGGGCTTCCTCGTGCTGATCTTCCTGCTCAATACGCTGTCGGTACGCGGTTTCGGCGAGTCGGAATACTGGTTCTCGCTGATCAAGGTCGTCACCGTCATCGCGTTCATCGCGGCCGGGCTGCTGATCGCGGCCGGCGTGCTGGGCAGCGGGCATCCGGTGGGCTTGCGCAACTTCACGACGGGCGACGCGCCGTTCGTCGGCGGCGTGCACGCGATGATGAGCGTCGCGCTGATCGCGGGATTCTCGTTTCTCGGCACCGAGCTGGTCGGGATCACGGCCGGCGAATCGGAGAATCCGCGCAAGACGATCCCGCGCGCGGTGAAGCAGATCTTCTGGCGGATCATGCTGTTCTACGTGCTCGCGATCTTCGTGATCGGCCTGCTCGTGCCGTACACCGATCCGAACCTGCTGAAGAGCGACGTGACCGACATCGGCGTGAGCCCGTTCACGCTCGTATTCAGCCACGCGGGCTTCACGGTCGCGGCCGGCGCGATGAATCTCGTGATCCTGACGGCGGTGCTGTCGGCCGGCAACTCCGGCACCTATGCGGCGACGCGGATGCTGTACAACCTCGCATCGGAAGGGCGCGCGCCGGCGATGTTCGCGACGTTGTCGCCGGGCGGCGTGCCGCGCAACGCGCTGTACGCGACGATGGCCGTCGGCGGGCTGTGCTTCCTCACGTCGCTGACCAACAACCAGAGCATCTATCTGTGGCTGCTGAACACGGTCGGCATCACGGGCTTCATCGCGTGGCTCGGTATCGCGGTCTGCCATTACCGGTTCCGCAAGGGGTTCGTGAAGCAGGGCTACCGGCTCGAGCAACTGCCGTATCGCGCGAAATGGTTTCCGTTCGGGCCGCTGTTCGCGATCGCGATCTGCATCGTGATTTCGCTCGGGCAGGATTACCAGGCCTTCTTCGCGGCCCGCATCGACTGGATGGAAGTGCTGTCGATCTATGTGTGGATTCCGCTGTTCGTCGCGATCTGGTGGGCGTATCGCCGCGCGCGCAAGAGCCGGCTCGTGCGCTACGAGGATATGGACATCGGCCCGTGGCTGACGCGTTCGGTCGACACGATGGCGGATACGCGCGAGCGGTCGCGCGGCGCGTGATGCGCCGGCCGGCCGCGTGACGGTCGGCCGGCTGCCGGGATACCATCGCGGTTCGCGCGGCGTGTCGCTCAGGGCCTGCGGCACGCGGCGCGCTTCCCGATCGATTTCGCGTCCAGCACACAACATGACAACACAGCCGAACCGCGTTTCCTCCCAGTCACTTGCCTCCGGCGCCAGCGTGCGCGAGATTGCCGATACCGTGCGCACGGCCGGGCGGCGTGCCGCCGATATCGCCGACGACGCGCTCGCGCGTCTCGCGGCGATCGCGCCGCTCAATGCGATGGTGCACGTCGATGCCGATCTCGCGCGCCGCACGGCCGCAAGCGTCGATGCGCGCATCGCGCAGGGCGACGTGCTGCCGCTCGCCGGCGTGCCGTTCGTCATCAAGGACAACCTCGATACCGTCGCGATGCCGACGCTCGGCGCGAGCCCGGCGGTGAACGGCTATCGGGCGGCGGAAGACGCGCTTGCCGTGCGACGCCTGCTCGACGCCGGCGCGGTGCCGCTGGGCAAGGCGAACATGCACGAGCTCGCGTTCGGCATCACGAGCGGCAACCGGCATTTCGGCGCGGTCGGCAATCCGCATGACCCGCGGCGCATCGCCGGCGGGTCGAGCGGCGGTACGGCGGCGGCCGTCGCGGCCGGCATCCCGTTCGGTCTCGGCACCGACACGGGCGGCTCGGTGCGCATTCCGGCCGCATTCTGCGGTGTGTACGGGCTGCGGCCGTCCGCGCAGCGCTATTCGCCGCACGGCGTGCTGTCGCTGTCGCCCACGCGCGATACGGTCGGGCCGATCGGCCATGACATCGACGACCTGCTGCTGCTCGACACCGTGTTGACGCGCGACGACAGCCCGGCCGCCGCTCCCGAGTGGCCGAGGTTGCGCATCGGCGTGCCCGGCGCGCCTTACTTCGACGCGCTCGATCCGGGCGTCGCGGCATGCATCGAGCGTGCGCTCGCGTCGTTCGCGGCGGCCGGCGCGACGCTCGTGCCGCTGCCGGCGATGCCGCTGCACGAAGCAAACGAGGCATGCAGCTTTCCGATCGTCGCGTTCGAGGCGAACCGGTATTGGCGCAACTTCGCGGCGGAACGGCTCGGCATCCCGTTCGACGTGTTCGTCGAGCGGATCGCGAGCGACGACGTGCGCGACATTTTCCGGTCGTTCGTGGCTGCGCCGGTCGAGGCCGGCGCCTATGCGGAAGGGATCGCGTGCCGGCAGCGTCTCGTGCGCTGGTACGACGACGCGTTCGGCATGCCGGTCGACTGCATCGCGATGCCGACGGTGCCGGGCGAGCCGCCGGCGCTCGACGAGGTGGCGTCGATGACGGCCGCGCAGGGCGGCGCGCTGTTCGAGCGCGTCGTGCGCCAGACGTCGCCGGCGACGCTCGCCGGCGTGCCGTCCGTGTCGATCCCGGCCGGACGCTCCGCGCAGACGGGGCTGCCGGTCGGCCTGATGCTGGAAGGGCCGTGGGGCAGCGACCGCCGCCTGCTGGCGATCGCGCGCCGGATCGACGCGCGGCTGCGGGCGGACGCGACGGCCGCCTGAACCGCCGCGTTCAGGCCAGATAGGCCTTCATGAAGTCGACCCATGCACGCACCTTCTGCGGTACGTGCGGGGTCGACGGGTACAGCGCGTACACCGCCTGCGGCGGAAACCGGTAGTCGGGGAGCGCGTCGACCAGCGCGCCGCTCGCGAGGTCGTCGCGCACGAGCCACTCGGGCAGCAGCGCAACGCCGCTGCCTTGTCGCGCCAGCACGCGCAGTACCGATGCGTTGTCGACCACGACACGCGGCTTGGCGCCGGGCTGAAACGCGTGCGGGTTGCCGTCGCGATCCGCGAGCGTCCAGGTGGCGATCCGCTCGAGCCGCGTGTGGCCGAGCTGCGGCAGGCGCGCCAGCACGTCGGGCGAATCGATGCGCGACAGGCCGGCCGCGGCGAGCAGCGACGGCGCGATCACGGGCCGCACTTCGTAGGTGGCAAGGCATGCGCCACGGTACGGCAGGTCCTGGAACTGTTCGAGGCGCCCGAGCCGGATCGCGACGTCGACGCGCTCGCGCACCAGGTCGACCTGCGACGCGTGCGTCTCGAGCCGCACGCGCAGCGCGGGATGGCGCTGCATGAACGCGTGCAGCGCCGGTGCGACCACCATCGTCCCGTACTCGACGGTCGACGTCACGCGCAGCACGCCGTGCATCCCGCCATGCTCGCTGCGGGCGTCTTCGATCGCGCTTTCGGCTTCCTCCAGCACGCGCAGGCAGCGCGCATAAAAGCGCTCGCCCGCGTCGGTCAGCTCGACGCGCCGCGTCGTGCGCGTGAGCAGCGTGACGCCGAGCTCGGTTTCCAGCTGCTTGATGTTGAAGCTGACCGCGGCCCGCGCCTGGTTCAGCTGGGCGGCGGCGGCCGTAAACGACCCCGCTTCCACGATGGCGCGGAAGACGGCGAAACGATCGAGACTCACCATG